>JADFXD010000012.1 GCA_015233725.1 Nitrospirota bacterium
ATTCTAAAACATTTGTGAGGGCTAAAAAAAGCACCCTTTAATTTTTGATGCACCCTGCACCCTTCATAACTTGATTTTTCATACTAATATTGTGTATACTATATCATTAAGATATACCAGCGATGATGGGACAACATGGAAAGAAAACCAATAGACATAGCAACCGCTAAAGAAGAGTTAGTTAAAATAAATGGTGTGCTATCAAAGCCACATTTATTAATAGGTGGGTTAGCAGTCAACCAATATTATCTACTCCGATCTTCACAGGACATTGATTTGGTCTGTGAGTTCGGGGAGGCAAAAGAAATAATGCAAAAATTATATCAAAATACGCGTGATTGGGAAATTATAGATTTAAAAGAGGATGAATATCGTCCCTCCTATAATATAAAACATAAGGTGCATGAGATTAGCATATATTTTGGACCTAAGATAATAGAGAGAGAAGCGTATGAAAACATTCAGTGGGATATGTTGATGAAAGATTCAAGACCTTTTAAATATAAGAATGAAGAATTAAAAAATATATTGGTACCAAGCCCTGCAGGATTGGCTTTTACTAAAATACTATCATTTATTGGACGTAAAATAGAGATGTCAGATAAGCTTGAAGCAGACCTGCAAGATTTTGTTGATTTATCAAATCAAAAAGAGTTCTCTATTGTGAATTTTGATAGTATTATACGGAAGTCGAAAGCCGAAGATAAGATATTTTCTGATTTTAGAAGTAGAAATTTAAGCCTGAACTACGTCAATATAATAGAAAAGAGTAGTATATACGCTGTTTCAAACTTATTAGGACTAAATACTCGATATCAAAAAACCGAAACAAACGATAATAGTAATATTATAAGCACTTGTAAGCAAATCTTTATTAAATCTTATGCCCCAAGCAAATCTGTTACTGTGTATTTGTCTGCGCCACATAAAAACGTAAAAAAAAACAATTATCTTGCAACGGAGATGCGAAACAAGGGAATCAAAGTCTACTTGCCTAAAGAAGAGGAGCGTGAGCATAATAAAGGCAGTGAAGAAAAACTGACACCTTCACAAATAAGAGATATCTGTATTAGCGCTATTTTAAAAAGTACTGTTGTCGTAGTAGATTTAGACACATATGGTATGGACAGTGCGTGGGAGATAGGTTTTGCAGAAGCAAAACGTATACCAGTAATTGGCTATAATAGCATACCAGACTTAATAGAAGATCCGCGTCTTGTAAATCGACGATTATATAAGGACAACTTTATGCATGGATGGGATAATTTAGAAGTCAAAGACGAGGTGGAAGATGTCCTTAATGAGTGTAGCGGTAAAAAAATATATATAGCCGGTTCTTTTGCCAATGAAGAGGCATTACAATACGTTCGTAATAGTAAACTTAAAGAACATGCAAAAACGCTTTTATTTCCAAAAGACCTTATCACAGGTAAAGACAGTAAATACCCTCAGAGTTATCCCTACTCGGCAAGATATCAAGCAAACATCTCTCTTGAAGATTCTGATATAATCATTGTTCTTTTGCCACGCTATGGTATGGATGTTTCATGGCAGATTGGTTATGCAACGGGGCTTGGTAAAAAAATGACAGGCCTTAAAGTAATAAATGACAACAATGACAACAATGATTTTGTTGAAAAATCCTTCTGGGACCATTGGATGCACGGCTGGAAACAAAAGATTATTGTTTCTAACATCCACCATCTGATAGCCCTAATCTTAGGGTTTAATCAGGAAGGCATTGTATAATAAATGTAAACACCTGTGATACAAAACAACCACGCCATTATAGAGTCAAGGGGACTGGCCCCCTTGCAGGGGGGGTGAGGTGCGACAACTGAGCCGCCCCCATTTTTCTTTTCTACTGCCCACGTAACATATGGTCAACGATAGACCTGACTTAGGCGGGGTAACGCTGCTTATCGTGGATGATGCACCCTCCTCGCTAGGCGCTATAGAGAGGCAGTTTACAGAGTCAGGGGGGAGGGTCTACAGGGCCTACAGCGTGGAGGAGGCGCTGGGGATAGTCTCTGAGATTGTCATAGACGTTGTCCTTGCCGTTGCCCACCAGATACAGACCAATTGGATGGGGCTTGTTGAGGGCTTTAAGGCCGTCAATCCAGCGGGGCTTTTCTATTACATCGGCAACCAGTACATGGAGACATCCATTGAGATGTTCAGCGCCGGCGTTGAGGACTACGTCGGTAGTGACATAGCGCCCTTGCGTTTTGCCCAGATGGTGGAGATGCGCCTTGGCAGGCATTCCGGCAAGAGCACCGCCCTGACGCTCGTAGACCCCATAGTGAGCAGGCTCCGTCCCTATTTTCGGTTTCGCTCACCGGCCATGTATCGGGCGTTGGAGAATCTGCCCGCGATGGCGACCTCAAACCAGACGATCCTCATATCGGGGCAGACCGGGACGGGCAAGGAGATGGTTGCACGTGCCGTACACGTCCTGAGCAAACGGGCGGATGGTCCGTTTGTGGCCGTCAACTGTGGGGCTATCCCCGAGGGGCTTATCGAGGACGAGCTCTTTGGCCATGAAAAGGGTGCCTTTACAGGTGCGCTTCGCACGCGCAGGGGGAAGTTTGAGGAGGCCGATAGCGGCACCCTCCTGCTGGATGAGATCGGGGATATGCCCTTGCTGTTGCAGGTGCGGCTGCTAAGGGTGTTGGAGGACAACAGGTTTTACAGGGTTGGCGGTGATGTGCCTGTGTCCTTTAACGTGCGCATCATAGCGGCAACGCGCAAGGAGCTTGACAAGGCCGTGGCGGAGGGGGTCTTTCGTGATGACCTGTACTATCGTTTAAACGTCCTGCGCATCCACCTGCCGCCGTTGAGTCAGCGACCGGAGGATATTGCCTATCTGGCGTTTTTTTTTCTTGCCAGGGTCTTTGCCGAAATGGGCAAGGCCCCGCCCTATCCTGCCCTCTCTGCGGC
The DNA here is from genome assembly GCA_015233725.1 of Nitrospirota bacterium. Classification (GTDB taxonomy): domain Bacteria; phylum Nitrospirota; class Thermodesulfovibrionia; order Thermodesulfovibrionales; family Magnetobacteriaceae; genus Magnetobacterium. The sequence continues at coordinate 2,941 of JADFXD010000012.1, forward strand.
CACGATCGACCTGATAGAGCGTCTGCCGTGGAAGGGCAACGTCCGTGAGCTTAGAAACGTCATAACGCGCGTTGCCATCCTGCTCCCCCCGGAGGTCAAGCTGATCCTGCCCCAGCACGTGCTCCCCCACATCGAGGAAAGGCAACGTCCAGCCTTCTTGTCCGTGTATGACAAGGGTGATTCGGGCATCTTTATCCCCCTGGGCACCCCCCTGCGCCAGGCCGAGGAGATCGTCATCGAGGAAACCCTAAAATCCGTCAGCGGCAACCGCTCAAAGGCCGCCAGGCTCCTAAACATCGCCCTGCGCACCCTCCGTCGAAAACTCAAAGATTAAAAGACAAAAACAAAGACAAAGAATAAAGGGAGGACGCCTGGCCGCTTCTTTTTCGCTCCAGGACGCTCCTGGCCTCCCTCAGACCTAATGCTGTTGACTTAAGCATACCGGACAGCTCCATTGCACCATTTTTTCCTTGATTTTTTTGTATGTCGTGGTTGAGATGGCCTTTTTTCTTTTGGGCGATAATAGACGTATCTTGATATTTCCTCTATTAACTCGTTAAATATCTCTGCCGCTTTTTGTGGATCGTCCGGGGTCAACAATGCAGCTTCTTTGGCTAATGCCATAACTGTATTTTTAAACTGTAGCTCTTGTCCTCTATCTTCTTCCGAAAGCGCTATTAATTACATCTTTTTATACACTTGTCAGCAATTTTCAGTTAAAGGAGATTTTTTTTAATATCATTTGATGAAAGATATTAAAAAATTCATAACAACGCATTTATCATCATGTTGCCTATATATCAATGACTTCTAAGTTCCTCCAGTAAGGATTGCTACTCCTTCTTACATCCTTACCTTAAGTCAACAGCATTAGGTCTGAGGGGGGGCCAGGAGCGTCCTGGGAAGCAGCGCCGCCCCCCTTCTTCTTTCTTTTTCAGGGCGTTGATGACGTCTTTGACCTCTGAGTCATTGATAGTCCTGGCGTCGAGCAGGAGATGGCCGTCCTTGATCCTCCCCACAACGGGAGGGGTCGCCTCGTGGAGCCTCCGTTGGAGCTGTTCAACAGTCATCGACGACGGCCTGATCCTGACCACATAGGTTGGCAACTCAACCCCGGGCAGCGCACCACCGCCAACCTGGGAGACCTCGCCAGCGACCTCTACCTCAGCATCTATATTCTTGACCCTGGAGGCGATCTTTCTGGCCCTGCTGCGTATCTGTCCAATGTCCTGAAACAGCATCCTCAGTACCGGTATGTCCTGCGTTATTGTCTCGTAAGTGCCGAGGTATTGGATCAGGGTTGTCTCCAGGGCCGCAAGGGTCAGCTTATCGATCCTCAACGCACGACTGAGCGGGTGTCTCCTGATACGCTCAACGTAGCTGGTCTTGCCCACTATTATGCCACTCTGTGGACCTCCAAGGAGCTTGTCGCCGCTGAAGGCGACGATATCCACGTCCGTTTTGATTATCTCTGGCACGGATGGCTCCGTGTGTACCCCAAGAGGCTTGAGGTCAATCAGACAGCCGCTGCCCAGGTCATACATGACGCCAACGCCTCTGCTGTGGGCAAGGGTGCTCAACTGCTCAATATCGACCTCCTGCGTGAAGCCGGAGACCTTGAAGTTTGACTTATGCACCTTCAGTATCAGGGCGGTGTCCGAGGTCAGTGCGTCTTCGTAGTCGGTGAGGCGGGTCTTGTTGGTGGTGCCGACCTCCCTGAGAATCCCCCCACTCTGTGCCATAATATCGGGCACCCGAAACGAGCCTCCGATCTCAACCAGCTCCCCCCGTGAGACTATCACCTCCTTGCCCTTTGCCAGCGCGCTGAGGCACAAAAACACGGCGGCGGCGTTGTTGTTGACGACCATTGTATCCTCGGCGTTGGTCAGCTCCTTAAGGTGCTGATGTACGTGGACGTATCGCTTGCCCCGCGCCCCGGCTGCGAGGTCGTATTCGAGGTTGGAGTAGCCCTCCGAGATGGCAACGACGTTATTGAGGACTTCTCTGCCAAGGGGTGCCCTGCCGAGGTTTGTGTGGATCACGATCCCCGTTGCGTTTATGACCGGTCGCAACTGGCAGCTCGTAATGGCGGTCAGCTTGGCCGCGACAGCAGACAGGATGCCCTCTACGGATATATCCGGCGTCCGACCTTGAAGGATATCCCTCCTCTTTGTGTCAAGGACATCGCCAATGGCCCTGACTACCAGCCTCCTCTGATAAACCTCAAGCCACCCCTGCACCTGCGGCGTCTTAAGGAGGCTGTCTACCGAGGGGATTGACCTCAGTGCGCTATTGACATCAGTCGTAATAGTGAGCCCCTAAAAAAGAAAAGAGAATGGGGACTCCGTCCCCTGGCCCCCTGCAAGGGCAGGGGTGAGGCACCCCGGCCACGAAGAAGTGCCCTTGACCCATTAATGCTCAAGCCTGGTCATAACATCTATGCAATTTTGATCATGTTTGATATCATTGCCTCAAAGAGCGCCCGGCCATCACTACTGCCTAGGATGTCTTGAACACAGCGCTCTGGATGGGGCATCATTCCGAGGACGTTACCTGTTTCATTGGTGATGCCGGCGATATTTAACATTGCCCCGTTTGGGTTTACGTCGTCGCTGACTGTGCCGTTGTCGTCGCAGTAGCGAAACACGATCCTGTTGCTTGCAGTCAAGGTATCGATTACAGGGGCATCGGCAAAATAGTTGCCCATGGCGTGTGCTATCGGGATTTTCAGGACCTGCCCTGGCGAGTATGTGTTGGTAAAGGGGGTATTGGTGTTGTCAACGCGCACGTTGACGTATTTGCAGATGAACTTGAGGTTTTTGTTTGGCAGCATGGCCCCTGGCAAGAGTCCACATTCCAGGAGGATCTGAAACCCGTTGCATATCCCGATAACGACCCCGCCCTTTTGGGCAAACTCGTTTACGGCCTTGACAATGGGCGAAAACCTCGCCAGCGCCCCGGCCCTCAGGTAGTCGCCATAGGAAAATCCCCCGGGCAGTATTATGGCCCTGATATCGTCATCGAGGCGGCTGTCCTTATGCCAGATGAATTGCGCCCGCTGGCCAAGCACGTACTTCACCACGTAGTAGCAGTCGTGGTCACAGTTGCTGCCAGGAAACACTACAATCCCAAACATACTATAAAGTACAAATATTACGACCCTTTTGTCAATAACAAAAAAAAAGAGAAGGAGGGCAGCGCTGATCAACTGTGTCTTGCCCAAGTTGCATGTTTAGGGGCAATATTTCATTTGTAGTCCCTTTAAGATCAATCTTATGATCTCAGGGATATCAACCGATTTAAAGAGCTGATTATTCTCATCTTCGGTTAATCCGTTATTTAGACCGTTGATCTCTGTATATAGACCGTCGATTACAGTATTGTTAAAACACTCAACGATGTCCTTATAACAAATAGGTTCTAAGAGACCTCCGCTGTTATTAGCCTGGATATTGTAGTAGTCATATAGGGGTTTATATCTTTTATCATTCTTAAATTGATACTCTTCAGTAAGTTCCTCTGGGGTGTTCCCTTTTAGGGCGTGTATGATTATGTTGGCGCATCCTCCATAGGCTCCTATCAGGTATACCGGTTTTTTGGCTTTTATTGCCAGATATGCCTCTTCTACAAGACCAGGGTATGTACCACTATATCCAGTGGCCTTCCCGCCAAGGATAATGCGGGCATCTATGTCTTCGTTCATCCTTTTTCGCATAAGACTGAGTGATATGGCATTGATGAATCGCTCGTGGATATCTTTATCATTGATATCCTTAGGATTTATGTCAATAGATAGTCCCTCCAGATGGTCTGTTGGGTCTATTTTTTCAAACTTTATAGACCTTGCTAAATCTGCTTCATAATCCTTAGTGATATTCTTGTACAACGGATATGCAACATAATTTATAATAACACTATCCCTATCTTCGTAATATGTTCTATAATTTTTTACAACATCAGAGAGAATTGCAGTATAGTTAGGGGTCTTACTATATTTAATATTGCCACCGTATGCTATTATTGCCCCGCAAGCCAATAAGTATCTTGCCATCTCAACAGTTATATCCTCTAAGTGCATATTGCCAAGCCCATATCTATTAATATCCTGACTTTCTGATATAGATATTCCTATTTTACGACTACTTAAAAATCTATTTTTAAACAGTTCCATCTTGTCCTCCTTATTGTTGGATTAGGGAGATAAAAGTAGGTGTTATGAATTTGTATTTATCATCAAATTCAGACATTATCTCTAATTCCGCATTGCCAAGCGGTGGTTCAGGATATATAATGTAGGGAGTTGTAACTCCCTTTAGAAATAGAAATGTCAGCAGTTCAGGTGGAGAAGATAAGACAGTGTAATACTCTTTCTTTCTGTTAAATCGGTTTAATAAGCATGTAATATACATTTCCTGATATTTAAACTTGAGAGTCTCCTTTAATGTCACACCTATGATATCTTCAATATCATTCTTAGGACTTTGAAAGTGAAAAAACCTCACATTTGACATAAATGGAAAACTCCGCTCTTCGCCCTCTTCGTATAGATTTACAACGACGATAGGTCTTTTTTTACATTTAGCTATTATAACTTCTTTTCTGCACCACTCGCTTGACGTGTATTTATCAGTATGAAGTACAAGTAACACCGTGTTGTCATCAATTGCACTTTCAATCTCGTGTGCAAAATCATACCCAAAAGCAATATCGTTAACATCAAAGAAAGTTTTTATCGTAGTGTTATTATTTATATAACTTCTAATGCATTCGGCAATTTCTTTACCATCTATTTTCGCATGGCTTATAAATATCCTAAGCGGCGGATGAGAGGTTTGAGATAGGTTATATCGTAGACGACACAAATTAAGTGGTTGAGGAGATGTTTGAGGTAGGTTATATAGCAGACGACATAATTCATGGCTAATTTCATTAATCAACTTAAGAGACTTTGCATTATCTTCATATTTATAAAGTCTGATAAAATTCAAGGCTTTCAAATTGCTTAAGTTCAATGCGTTTTCTTTTATAGCAACTGGATATATCCTGTGCCTTCCTTCTGATTTCTCTAACCTTTTCCTGAGCGAATCAATGTAATCTTTCCACTTATCGCTGACAACAACATTTGCATCTACCAATACGATGACTGCCGTATTGTCGGATAGACTATAATCAATATCAATGGGTTTATCGTCTCCATCTCCCGCATACCGGAAATAAACAGGGATACCAATCCCCCTCGAAAGCGGTGTCTTGACATCCCGCGTAAAGGCTGAATATATCTCATCGGCATAACGCTGCCCATCTGTATAATCTTTATGCCATAAGACATATATAATCAACGGAGCCTTTAAGCCTGCCATAGATGTATTATAACCTAACTATATATTTTTACGCAACAGAAATTTTCTGATACGAAATCTAAGTTATTGTGTATAAGTACACGGACAAAAGTTTTCTTACTGTAAAAAATCCTGTGATGATATGCTTAAGAATAAGACATTAGGATTAAAAGTTATGGGGTCAAGGGGACTGGTCCCCTTGCAGGGGGTTCTAAAGGGGGGCGGAGCCGCCCCTTTTTTCTCTTTTGGTGTGGCAGGTACTTATCACAGAAATATTTACAGGAGGAAAGTTTTTATATAACATTATGATTGAGCATTAAGGGGTCAAGGGCACTGGTGCCCTTGCAGGGGGTTCTAAAGGGGGCGGCCAGGCGTCCCCCTTTTTTTCTTTCTGGTCAAATGCGATTACCGTGGGAGGGGCAGGTTGCAAATGTGGTTGTAAAGATAGTATCATAATAAACAGCAAGAGACAGACGTGGTGACAATTACATAATAATGGCGGCAACCACCGTTGATGGCTGTGGGTTCAGGATAGAGCTCAGTGCCAGATGAGCTTATATTAAAAGGGTTTAGCGTCCTCTACGTTGAGGATGACGAGGTACTGAGAACCAACCTTGGCAAATATCTGAACAGGCGGTTTGGCAAGGTGTTTTTGGCATCTGATGGGAGGGAGGGCCTTGACCTCTACAATAACCGTAAACCCGATTTTGTCATAACGGATATACATATGCCGGTGATGGATGGCAACGAAATGATAAGGGCTATACTGGAAATAGACAACGAGCAACCAATCATAATAACAACGGCCTTCAATGATGACGAACACACCAGTAGCAGGTGTGTCAACATCATAAAACCGATAAATACAAATAAGCTATTGGAGGCAATTTTTTGCTGTATGGGTATACAATAAAGATGAGCGCACGGTCATAGATATGGAAATGGACATGGACTATGATGACAAACTAGATATGCTCCTGCGGCTTGGCAGGGAGATATCAAGGGAGAACGACCTGGGGAGGTTGCTTGAGAAGTTTGGAGACTTCTCAAGGGACATTGTGGACGCAGAGCGGTGTTCGATCTTCATACACGATGACAAGCGTAATGAACTCTGGACTATGTTTTCCCACGGGGTGGAGGAGATCAGGCTGGCGGTCAACCTCGGTGTTGCCGGTTATGCCGCAAATACCAAGGAGATACAGATCGTCACGGATGCCTATAAAGACTTCCGGTTCTCTAGTGATACAGACAAGAGGCTCTCCTATGTCACCAACACCATCCTCGCTGTCCCGCTCTTTGACAAGAGAGACAGGGTTATAGGGGTCATCGAGGCCATAAATAAGAGAAAAGGCCTCTTTACAAACATCGACGCCGAGCTGCTGCTGTTGTTGTCCCAGTATGTAGGGACCACGCTTGAAAACGTATTTCTGCACAACAAGCTCAAAGACACAAACACAAAGCTGATCTATAAGCTCTCAACCGCCGCGGAGTTCAAGGACGAGGAGACCAGCAGACACACCAAGAGGGTCGCCTTCTACTCAAAGATACTGGCCGATGGCTACGGGCTCTTAAAGGACGAAGCTGATGTGGTCAAGCTCGTCTCCCCGCTGCACGATGCCGGAAAGATAGGTATCCCCGACAGCATCTTAAGGAAACCAGGGCAGCTCACGATTGAAGAGTTCGAGATAATTAAGGCACATTCGATGATCGGATACAATATACTAAACGACGAGGACAACGAAATCCTCCAGCTAGCCGCAATCATAGCCAGGGACCATCACGAGAGATGGGATGGCACCGGTTATCCCAACAGGACAAGTGGACACAATATCTCTATATATGGCAGGATGGTGGCCATTGCCGACGTCTTTGACGCCCTGACATCAAAGAGACCATACAAGGCCCCCTGGAGCATTGAAAGGGCCACAGAACTCATGATTACCGAAAAGGGCAAACACTTTGACCCCTACCTCGTTGACATCTTTTTAAAAAACATAGACGATGTCAAGGAAATCTATAACGCCTATAAAGAAGAATAAAGGAAGAATAATATGGACGCACACATACAATCTATCGCACAAAAGGTAAGGTCGCTGCCCCCGTTGCCTGAGACCATCGTAAAGATACAGCAGATATGTCAGGACCCAGACTCTGGATTAAAGGAACTTGCCTCAGTCGTAGAAAATGACCCCATGCTTACGGCAAACCTGTTGAGGCTTGCAAACTCGCCGTCTTATGGGTTTTCAGGAAGCATAAAGAGCATCGAACACGCCGTGGCTATCTTTGGTATGACCGTGGTGTTTGGTTTTGCCCTGGCAAGCGCGGTCAGAAACTCCATCAAGATAAACCTCTCCCCCTATGGCATAAAACCCATTGATTTTATTAATTCATCCCAGCTTCAAAGCGCCCTGATGTATAATTGGTACTATAACGTTGACAGGGACAAGTTAGATGTGCTGGTGCCAGCCGCGTTTATCAACGAGGTGGGGAAGATCATCGTTGCCGCTGAACTCATAAGCTCGGAAAAGAAGGATAACTTCCTAAAGGAGATGACTGGCGTCCAGGATGAGGAGGCGATATACGACCTGGAGCGCAAGTTCCTTGGCGTCAATAACCTCGAGGTCAGTGCGGATATCTTTGAACACTGGCGTCTTGCCAATTCCATGATATTTTCCATCCGCGCAAGCCTCAACCCCCTGGCAGCCGATGATGAGATCAGACCCTATGCCTGGGCATTAAAGATAGTGCGCACGGCTGTCTTGCCCTCCGGCAAGATCACCGATGAGTCGATAGAAAAGGCCGTAGATAGCTTAAACCTGGCCGGTTTAGACCTGCCCACCTTTCGTGCTGCCGCCATCAAGGTGCGCCTGCACCAGCAATAAAAGGTGCGTAACACGGTAACACAAGAGTGGATGACACCATAGCGGCCATATCGACGCCTCCTGGAGAGGGTGGCATCGGTATTATCAGGTTAAGCGGCAAGGGGGCAATCGCTATTGCGGATGACCTCTTTGTCTGCGGCAAGGGTGACACGGGTGGCAAGGGCGCCAAGCTGGAGAAGTGTGGTAAGGCGGCCTCATCTATCGCCTCACACTCGGTGACATACGGCCACATCATGGACGGCCAAGAAGTCCTTGACGAGGTGATCCTGACGATCATGCGCGCCCCACACAGTTACACGAGGGAGGATGTGGTAGAGATAAACTGCCACGGCGGTCTGATGCCTCTAAGGAGGGTGCTCGACGCGGTGCTCAGAGGCGGGGCAAGGCTGGCATCCCCCGGGGAGTTCACCCTGCGCGCCTATCTCAATGGCAGGATCGACCTGACCCAGGCCGAGGCCGTTTGCGACGTCATAAGGGCCAGGACGCAACAGAGTGCGGCGGTTGCCTTCCAACAGCTCAGTGGTGGGTTGTCGCAGCGCCTGGATGCTATATCGGACAGCCTTGTACGGGTCTGCGCGCACGTTGAGGCCTACATAGACTTCCCCGACGAGGATATAGAACCATCAACGTATGAAGAGATACTAAACCATCTGCATGGCCTCAGAGGCGACCTCAGCGAGCTATCCAGCACATACGAGCGTGGGCGTTTCCTGCGCGAGGGGTTATCAGTTGCCATAGCCGGCAGACCCAACGTCGGTAAGTCCTCCCTGTTAAACGCCCTTGTACAGAGGGACAGGGCAATAGTTACGGCCTTCCCTGGTACCACCCGCGACACCATCGAGGAGTACATCAACGTCGAGGGCATACCGGTGCGGATCATAGACACGGCCGGCATACGTGCCGCCGCGGATGACCCTGCCGAATGTGAGGGGGTCAACAGGAGCATCATGGCCATTGAGGCGGCTGACCTCGTGCTGGTGGTCTTTGACGGCACGCAGGATGCCCTCATGGATGAGGATATCTCTGTCATCGACAAGGCATCGGCCAAGACGGTCATCGCGGTCATCAACAAGGCCGACCTGCCGATCGTGTTATCGAGCCAGATCATCAGAGACGCCTTTAAAGGCGACCTGCCGATTGTAACGCTCTCGGCCAAGACCGGGCAAGGGCTTGAAGGGTTAAGGCAGGCGATCTTTGATCTGACAATGAGGTGCGGCTGCACCAGCGATAAGAGGTGCGGCGGCCCCTGCGACAAGAAGGGCGTCCTTGACTCCAGAGAGGGCGTCCTGATTACCAACATCAGGCACAAGACAGCCATAGACAACACCATCTCGGCGCTGACCCAGGCCATCAACTGTCTCAGAGGCAACACCCCCATTGAGATAACAGCCCTTGAGCTCAGAAGTGCCCTAAACTACATCGGCGAAATAACAGGCGTCGTCACCGCCACCGACATCCTGAACAAGATATTCAGCGACTTCTGCATCGGAAAGTAAAAAAAAAGAAAGAAGGGGGCGGCGCTGCCCCCCTCTCGCTACCGATGAGCCTCCGCCCAGTTTATGCCAACACCAACATCGACCCTCAGCGGGACAGAGAGCACCACGGCAGCCTCCATCTGCTCGGTGACAAGCGCCTTGACGGCCTCTACCTCAGCCTCTGGCAGCTCAAAGAGCAGCTCGTCGTGAACCTGAAGGAGCATCCTGGCCCTGAGTTTGCTTGACTTGAGGGCGTTGTGGACGTTTATCATCGCCACCTTGATTATGTCGGCGGCGGAGCCCTGCACGGGGGTGTTGATGGCAAGACGCTCGGCCTGCGTGCGACGATTGTGGTTGCCGCTGTCGAGATCGAAGATTGGCCTCGTCCGGCCCTTGATGGTCAACGCATAACCAAGGCGCCTGGTCTCTTCAATAACCCTGGCGATATATGACCTGATACCCTCGTGTCTCTGAAAAAATGCCTCTATGTATCGCCTCGACTCATCCTGGGATATCCTCAATGCCTCGGAAAGCCCGTAGGGGGATATGCCGTAGATTATGCCAAAGTTGATGGTCTTTGCAATCCGGCGCATATCGGGCGTCACTGAACCGTTGTGGAGGTTAAAGACCTCCCGCGCGGTCCTGTCGTGGATGTCCTCGCCCCTGACAAAGGCCTCCACGAGGGAGGCATCGCCGCTGAGGTGCGCAAGGACGCGCAGCTCGATCTGCGAATAGTCAGCGCTCAGGAGGTAGTTTCCAGGTTCGGCCACAAAGATACCCCTGATCCGCTGCCCCCAGTGGCCCTTGATTGGGATGCTCTGGAGGTTTGGCTCCGAGCTGCTCAACCTGCCGGTGGCCGTGGAGGTCTGATTGAAGGTCGTATGGAGCCTCCCCGTTGCGGGGTTTATGTGGGTTGCAAGGGTGTCCAGGTAGGTGTTTTTTAGCTTGGCAAGGCCCCTGAAATCTATTATCTCGGCAGGCAGTTCGTGTTTGAGGGCCAGGGCCTCTAAGACGGCGTTGTCTGTGGAATAACCGGTCTTTGTCTTTCTCAACGGCTGCAACTTGAGCCTGGTAAACAGCACCTCGCTCAACTGTTTTGGCGAGCTTATGTTGAACTCCTCCCCTGCCAGCATGTAGATGCGCCTCTGGATGCTTTCCATCTGATGCCCGATCTGGGTTGACAGGTCGCTTATCAACGCCGTGTCTATCTTTATGCCGTTGGCCTCCATTTCCCTGAGGACATAGATAAGTGGCATCTCAAGGGCGTTGTAGATATCGATCAAACCGGTATCGGCAAGCCTGCCAAAGAGCACCTCCTTGGCCCTGATGTTGACGACGGCCTCCTCGGCCAGGGCGCGGGTAGTATTGATGCCTGAGAAATGGTCCCTGGGATTATAAGAGAGGTACTCAGTGAATATATCGACGAGCCTGTGCTCTTGTCTGTTGGGATTGAGGAGCCAGGAGGCTATCATCGTATCGTAGAGATAGCCGTTGGTGTTGATATCCAGGCGGGCAAGGGCGTGTAGGGCGTTCTTGATGTCATGCCCGATCTTTGGCATATCGGGGTTGTTCAGCATAGGGGTTAATATATCCCGTATTAGCGCGTGGTCATCGGGAGAGTCAAGGCCTGCGTAGTACCCGGTCTTTTCCTGAGCTGCCAGGGCTATTGCGGTGGGGTTGTTGTTGTCATCCGTAGCGACCCTCAGGGAGACCTGTGGCAACGCCGAGGCGACAAGTGAGCCGATCCCTTCCATGCCGGTGATTATTGTGATGGCATCCTGTGGTTGAGCCTCGGTCTTGGCGGGGGGGTCGTGAGGTGCGGCTGCACCAGTGATAAGGGGCACGACGGCCGGTAAAAACATGAACCTCATAAAAGAGGAAAACTCATACTCGGTAAACAGCTCCATTAGCCTGTTGCGGTTGGGAGATCGCTCTGAAAACAGGCCGGCCACGTCTATCGTCATTGGCAGATCGGAGTCGATGGTCACGAGCTGTTTACTCAACCTGATGTTGTCGATGTTATCGAGGATAAGGCCCCTGATGCGCTTTTTGGCAATTTTCGAGGGATTGTCGATCAGCTCATCAAGGGAATTAAACTGCCCCATAAGCTCAACGGCTATTTTCTCTCCAATGCCCTTGACCCCCGGTATGTTGTCCGAGGCATCCCCCGTTAGTGCCATAACCTCCGGCACCCTGTTGGGGGGCAGACCGAAACGCTGCATCACGTGTTGAGCGTCTATCTCAACGTCCTTGACAGGGTCGTATATCCTTATACGAGGCCCCAGCACCTGGAGCAGGTCCTTGTCCGAGGAGACGATGTATACGGTGGCCCCCTCAGATGCTGCCCTGGTGGCAAGGGTGGCCAGTATGTCATCGGCCTCAACGCCTGGGATTGCGAAGGTCTTGATATCCAGCGCCTCAAGGATATCCCTGATGGGCGCCAGTTGTGCTATCAGCTCATCGGGGGGACGTGGGCGTTGGGCCTTGTAGTTCGGGTAGAGCTTGTGTCTCTGCGTTGGCTGCGCGCTGTCAAAGGCCACGGCAATACTACGGGCGTCCCTGTCTTTTATCAGCTTAAACAGCATGTTCACGAAGCCATATATGGCGTTTGTGGGAAACCCCTTTGAATTGCTCAGGCCATTTATCGCAAAAAACGCCCTGTATACATTAGCAGTCCCATCGATTAAGTACAGCGACATCTCTAATCACCCAACCATAAAAGAAGAGAGAAGGGGGCGGCTCCGCCTTCTTTGTCGCTCCAGGACGCTCCTGGCCCCCTCAGACCCCCCTGCAAGGGGAGGGGTGAGACACCCCGGCCAAAAAGAAGTCCCCTTGACCCCATAATTCTTAATCCTAATGTCTCACTCTTATAACATATCATCACAGGATTTTTTACAGCAAGAAAACTTTTGGCCATGTACTTATAAGTTACCATTTGAGTCCTACCAGGGTGTGTTTTGATACTATCAACGTTTTTTTTGACGTGGGATAATCTTGATCGTGTCAAACGTCACCGTAATCGTCTTATTGCTCATCATCTTGACCGTGCATTGTCCTGACGACACAGTGTCGCATCCCGACCACTTCCCAATGGTTGAAGTTGTGTTTGGTGTTGCCGTGAGTGTCACGGTTGTATTGGGGAGATAACTGGCCGTGCCCGTGTTATTGCTCCATATGATTGTGCCTGTAGAGGATATTACAGTACCAGAGCCTGTGCCGGATAGCGAAATGGCCAAATTGACCAAATTACCAACCTCTCCTGAGTGTACTGGCCACACATATGGGGAGTTGGACTTAACAATAGGGCTGACTTTGCCAGCTAACATGCTAATACCCCAAGCGCCGGACGTACCGCCTGCGTCAGTAGTAGACGACCAATAGTAGTATGGCCGCATCACATGGATAAATGGATGGCCTGATGGAAGTGGAGGATCATACTTTCCACGGTCTAGCAGACTAAACATCTCTTTTTTGTTTGGCAGCCGCCAGTCTTTGTGGCCAAGGTAATTGGCGGTATTTAAGCACCTAACATAATCCAACGCTGCCTGCCAGCTCATATTCCCACCCTTGCATGAATCCATCGTGGGCGTACTGGCATCCCTGGTCCAAACCAGCCCTGTGAGGTTGTCGGTTACAGTGTTGTTGTTATTGTCCGTGAAACGCGGATTAGGCCATGCCACGCCCTTATGGAGAGCTCCGTCATCGCCAGCGGCATAGCTCTTTGTTTGACCGGATGACCAAATGGCTGAACTACCAAAGGTTCCAGACTGTCCAGAACGAACCGGCCACACATAGCAGTTGCCGGACTTAGCACTGTTGTACACGCCACCACTCCACAGAAAGACGCTCCACGCGTAGGATGTATAGTAAGCGTAGGTAGTAGACGACCAATAAATGAGAGCCTTCACATTTACAAACCCCTGATCATTGAGCCATTTTTCTAAATAATCCACACCTTCGTTAACAACGCTATATAGCTCGTTTATATTTGGCAGCCGCCAGTCATTGTGGCCGAGATAGCTTGCGGCGTTTAGGCAGGACACATAGTCCAACGCCTCTTGCCATTTCTTGGTATCGCCGTTGCATTTCCCCACCGTTGGCGTATCGGCGTTCTTGGTCCAGACCAGACCTGTGAGGTTATCGGTCATTGTCTGATCTCCGTTGTCGGTAAATCGCTTGTTGGGCCAGGCCACGCCCATCTGGAGCGCGCCGTCGTCGCCCGCGGCGTATGTCGTCGTTTGGCCGGTCTGGGGCAGGTTGACCGTCCCGGCGTGGGCGGCTCCGGCAAGGCAGGGGAGGATTAGCCCTACGGCGGCTATGATGACCAACAGCAGGGAAGAAAAGCGGTTGTTGGTGTTCATTGTGCCCTTTGTGTGCATTCTTGCCTCCTGGATTTAGTTTTGTATTATTTTAAGTCCTGACGTTTGTCATGCGTTCTTTAATTTCCTGCTGGTTGAGCAGCTCCATCGTTGAACTGCCCATTCCCAGGGCATAGATATTTTGTCGTGTAAGGTATGTTACGAGGTCTTTGGTCAGGTACAGAGAAGAAAAGATCGGAATCACCCGCTTGCCCTCTGCCTCCGGAAAGTAATCGAAGATATCCTTTAATACCTCAATAAAACTATTTACTTTATCAACGGTTGGCGTGGTCTTTGTATCGCTGACGATTATCAACTCATCGCAGATGGCTATACAATCGAACTCTCTGAGCATTGACCTGTCTCTTCTGCTGGTTCTTTTTATCCTGGGTGCAAAGAGGTCTATCCTCTTGCAACCAAAGTAACTGTATGCAAGCCCCTCAATGTTGGGGGCCACTACATCCTCCACGAGCGTACCCAACCTGTTGGCTGTCTCTCCCCACTTCTTATTCCAATCCCTTTGAATGGCCTCCTGCTTTTTATCCCACTCTTCTTTATCCTTCAGTCGTTGCTTGTCCTGTGCCTCCATTTTTTTATCCCACTCTTTTCTGTCTTTTTCCCTTTCTTTTCTGTCTTTCTCCCTTTCTTTTCTGTCTTCTATCTTTAACTCTTCAATAGATCGCTCAAGCCTATCAAGGGCTGCCCTTGTCTCTCTGACAAACCAAGCTACCGTTGCCTCTAAACTTTCTATCCTTTCAAGAACTTCCATGACACATAACACCTCCTATCATAATTATAAATAGTTTAGATCATAAAGAATAAGGAAATCAACCGCTAATTACGGCAAGGGGAGGGAGGGAGCACCTGATTTATCGCAGTGGGTAGACCCACCCACCCCACATGGCATAAAAGGGAGGGGCAACAGCCGCCACCCCTCGTTCTTATCAATATATGCTCCAGTTATTGGGGACGCCTTGATCGGCGTAGCCTCCGGAGTTGATGGTCGTACTGTTCATAAAGTCGATATACACGCCACCATTTGGGTCCTGCCAGAGCATGTCGTTCATACCGTCTCCGTTATAGTCGCCGGTTGTTTGCATATTCCAGGCACCGGAGCCAGAGGCACGCCCCATAATAGAGGGTGATTGACTGCTGCCACTTTTATGTGTCACAAACGCTGGCGTTGGTTTTAGGCCATTCATCAGGAAGATGACATCCTTTGTGGGGTCGGCATTCTGGAGGTATATGTCGTCCTTGCCATCGCCGTTATAGTCGGCCACCGCCTTGATCTTCCACTCAAACGGTATCCCCCTGGAGATGAAACCCCTCTGCGCTATATTTATACCATCCATAAGCCATCCATAGATATCGCCGTTTGTCATGTCTTGCCATACGATATCGGCATTGCCATCGCCATTGAGGTCCCCAAGGCCAGAGAACTGCCACTGATTTGGCATCGCCTTTTGCACTATAGCCTGAGCCTTGATCGAGGTGCCATCCATGAGCCAGACAGCCACATCGCCGGTTGCTGAGTCCTGCCACAGGATATCGCTGCTACAGTCATTGTTGAAGTCGCCTGTGGCCTTTATCTGCCAATTTGAGGGGGCATTACCGGCAAGGCCCTTGTCCTTGATCGTGGCGCCATCCATGAGCCAGACATACATGTCGCCTGTGTCTGTGTTTTGCCACAGGATATCGCTCTTGCCATCGCCGTTAAAGTCCTCTGTTGCCCGTATCTGCCAGTTCTTGGGCATACTCGATACCACTAAGGCCGTAGACTTCTTTGTGGTGCCATCCATCAGCCAGATAGCCACAGCGCCGGTATTGGCATCCTGCCACAGGATATCGCTCTTGCCATCGCCGTCAAAGTCCTTTATGGCCGTGCTGCATTTATTAAATTTAGCGGTGATGTTCCTCTTAGCCGTCATCTCCACGATGCAAAGGGGTAGGTTACATCCAGTCCATCCGGCAAACTTTGAACTCTGATCCGGACTTGCCGTGATGATTACCTCGGTGCCGGTCTGATACAACGCAGAGCCGACATTGGCAGTCCAGGTGAGAGAGCCAGTTGACGTTGCTATTGTGCCAATGCCATAGCCCGTCGTTGTTACGGTCAGGGGATAGCCGTTGCCCGTCACAAAGGTCACCGTAAGTGTCCTGTTGCCCGTCATCTTGACCGTGCATTGGCCTGAGGACACGGTGTCGCATCCCGACCACTTCCCAAGGGTAGATATCGTATCTGGTGTTGCCGTGAGGGTCACTGTCGTATTTGGGGCATAGCTGGCCGTGCCCCTGTTGCCGTTCCACGTGATCGTACCCGTAGAGGTCGTGACCGTCCCACTGCCTGTGCCGGATATCGAAATGGTCAGATTGACCGAATTAGCCGCCTGACCGCCACGAACTGGCCAAATGCCGCAGCCGTTGCTCATCTTATCGCTGGCATACTCCATGCCCGCAGTAGCAACTTGCCACGCGAGGGACGTATTGACAGCGTAGGTAGTAGACGACCAATATAAGCAAGTGGATACGTTGGTAAATGGATTAGGAGCAGCCATTCTCAGGCTAAACAACTCTTTTCTGTTTGGCAACCTCCACTCACTGTAACCGAGGTAGTTGGCCGTATTCAGGCACTTCACATAATCCAACGCAGCTTGCCAGGACCAAGTGCCGGCCGTACAACTGCCCACAGTTGGTGCACCGGCATCCTTGGTCCAGCTCAACCCTGTGAGGTTGTCAGTGACCGTCTGATTGCCGTTGTCCGTGAAACGCGGAGTAGGCCATGCCACACCAAGTTGTAATGCCCCGTCGTCGCCAGCGGCATAGCTTGTTGTTTGGCCGGTAGAGCAGACAAACGAATTACCAAATGCCCCAGACGCTCCGGCTCGAACTGGCCAGGCAAAGATGGTGTTTGACTTATCTCCGATGAAAGAGTAGCCATCGTACATGCCAGCACTACCAGCGCTATTGACCATACCCATGCCCCATGCCCAGGACGTTTTACCAGCGGCAGTAGTAGAAGACCAATAGTGGCTATATTTCAAAAAAGTAAACCCCTCACTATTAAACCACGCCGAGAGATTAGTCACACCCATGTTGAAAAGGCTCTCCAGTTCGTTGATGTTGGGTAGCCTCCAGTCGCTGTAGCCGAGGTAGTTTGCGGTATTGAGGCAGGCCACGTAATCCAGCGCCGCCTGCCAGGTGTTAGGCCCGCCGGTGCAGTTGCCCACCGTTGGTGTATTGGCGTTCTTGGTCCAGAGCAGGCCAGTGAGGTTATCTGTCATCGTCTGGTCGCGGTTGTCGGTAAAACGCGGGTTGGGCCAGGCCACGCCCTCCTGGAGAGCGCCGTCATCGCCAGCGGCGTAGGTCGTCGTTTGACCCGTCTGTGGCAGGTTGACCGTCCCGGCGTGGGCGGCGCCGGCAAGGCACGGGAGGATCAGCCAGCCTGCGGTTATGATGACCAGCAGCATGGAAGAAAATCGGTTGGTTGTGTCTTTGGTGTTCATTGTTACCTCCTTGGTGATAAATACCTGTCCATAATCAAAACAAGGAGAAGGAAAGAAGGGGGGACGCCTGGCCGCCCCCCCTCAGACCCCCCTGCAAGGGGACCAGTCCCCTTGACCCCATAATTCTTAATCCTAAGAGTTATACATTGTATGTTCAGGTACTTAGCTATTTTAGCCTTATCAAGGCTTAATACTATGTTTATTAATGGTAAACGACTAAATCTGATTATGTCAAGGGCTGAACCCCTTAAATTTATTTCCCCACCTTGTATTTTTAATAATGTGTATGATATACTGCCTATACTTGTGTAGATCATTGCATAAGAATTTAGATAGAAAATGGAGTTGATGATGTTAAAGTTAAAGAGATTTATACGTCGTTTATTTACTCCGATAACAATACTGATTATACCACACAGCAATGAACAAACATACAGGATGAAACTACCCTCTGTTGGTATTGTTATGCTTATAGCCATATGGATTGCCTTTACAGGGTATATGGTGTCGGTGGGGGTAACCACGAAGAAGTACAACGAAATAAAGGTCAAGGCCGATTTCTATTACCGTGAGTTTACAGAGCTCCACAGCACGATCGATTCGCTCAAAAAGGCAGAGACGCAGTTTAAAAAACTCTTTGCCTTCAAAACTAAAGAGGATGTCTTTAAAAACCTCGACATAGATGACTCAGGCTCTATAGACATGGAATTACTAAAAAAGCAAATAGAGAAATCCGTCAATGGAGTGGGCGAGATCAAGGATTACCTCAACAAGCAGAGAAATGTCTATAATGCCACTCCCCATGGCTCTCCTGTTAGTTCATTCAACATCAGTTCTCCGTTTGGCTGGCGGACGCATCCACAGACGGGCAGGAGCGAGTTTCACTCTGGTCTGGATATGGCAGTGCCACTGGGGACGGAGGTGCGGGCTACCGCTGATGGCATAGTGAGCTTTGCCGAGTGGTCGGGGGGCAGTGGCAACCTGGTTGTTATTGAGCATGGCTTTGGCTTTACTACGTGTTATGCCCATAACAGGAAGGTCGTAGTTCAGGTTGGTCAGCGAGTCAGACGGGGGGACTTGATCAGTTATGTGGGCTCCACGGGTAACTCCACGGGGCCACACGTGCACTATGAGGTCTGGAAAAATAGCAGTCCCGTTGATCCGATGGTGTTTTTGGCACAAGAGGGTGAAGATAAACCGTAGTTTTAGAATCTTGAGGATGCTATGTTTGGTAAAAAACACGATAGAATAGAGACCCTTGTTGGTGTAAGCACACAGATAAAGGGGACAATAGAGCTAAAGGGCACCTTGCGTCTGGATGGTGGATTTGAGGGCAACGTCAAGGCCGACTGGGTTGTGGTTGGAGAGAAGGGCCATCTCAAGGGCGATATATACTCAAACGGTGTCGTAGTTGGCGGTCTGGTAGAGGGAAATATCCACGCAAGGGAGTATATAGAGATTATGACCAAGGGCAAGGTCTTTGGCGACGTCTATACCTCCAGGTTCGCCATACTTGAGGGCGGACTGTTTGAGGGACATTCAAAGATGCAGAGCAATGAGGTAGAAGGTGAGATATCCGTCTCCTTCAAACAAGAGATAGAGTGAGTTATAATGCCAGAGGTTGAGGGCAAGATAAACGGCCTGATCGGTTGTGGTGTGAGCATCAAGGGCACATTGTCCTTTGACGGTGTGTTGAGGATAGATGGCAGGTTTGAGGGTGAGATCGACGCCACTGGGACACTGGTGGTCGGAGAGGAGGGTGTCCTGCAGTCAAATATCAAGGTCGGTACCGCAATCATCTCGGGTGAGGTCAGGGGCATGGTTGAGGCCATCAGAAAGGTTGAACTGCACGCAAGGGCAAGGATGTATGGCGCAATCAAGACGCCCGTGATAGTCGTCTACACCGGCGCCCAGTTTGTGGGTGAGTGTCTTATGGAAAATCAGAGGAATTTGGCAAGTCAAAGAAATAACGACCTGGTACAACTGCCAGTAAAATAAGACTGAGGATTAAAATAAGACTTTAGGATTTAGAATTATGGGGTCAAGGGCACTGGTGCCCTTGTGGGTGGGTCTGAGGGAGGGCAAAGCCCTCCCTTCTTTCCCTTGTTGTCCCTCATACCGGTATGAAGAAGAAAGAAACCATAACGCTGATATATTTTAGAGATAAGAGCGGTAAGGCCAGGACATTTAAGATGGCCAGGTCTGTGTTTATCGTTTTGGTCTTTTTAGCGTTTCTGATCCCTGGGGCATCTGTCTACTTTGGGCTAATGTACAAGGTAGTCAGCGATGACTTGCGTATCAGACTCGTTGCCCTGGAGAGAGAAAACGCCTCGGTGAGACAATCCCTCAAGGCGATAGAGACCAAGAGGCTTGAGTTTATACCCTCTACGCAAAAACCTAATGTCAGCAGCTCCAAGCCAGACGATTTTGATTCCAAGACGATCAACACAGGGCAGGTCGATGCCAATAACCTCGAGGTAACAAACTTTGAGGAAAGAAAGATACTGATCGTATCGTTTGACGTCATCAAGTCTCGTATAGCGGATGTAAAGATGGCAGGTTATGTGTTTATTGTGTGGAAGATGGACGATAACTACTATTGTCTGCCACAGACAACCGAAATAAAAAATGGAACACCGGTTAAGTACACTGCCGGGGAGGGCTTTGATATCAAAAACCAAAAACACTTTACCAAGACACTCAGCGCCACCCTCGATAAATTGCGACTGCTGTACATCTTGATCTACGATAACAACGGAACGATTATCCTAAAGAAAAACGTTGACCTGAGATCATGAACCTACCGCGCAAACTATTAACATGCCTGTTGACAATCATCTCAATCGTCCTCTTGACACACTCTGAGGCCATGTCCAAGACCGAGCACGTGGTCTATTTTGAAGGCACAGACTATGAACTCCACGTCTACAGGATATATGGCAAGGAGCCGGGCAAGACGCTCCTGATCATAGGCGGCATCCAGGGGGATGAGTCAGGTGGGTATATGACGGCCGATCTCTACGCCGACATGAGCCTGAAAAAGGGCAACCTGATTGTCGTGCCAAGGGCCAACTTCCTCTCGATCATAAAACACAAGCGGGCCATAAACAGCGACATGAACAGGAGGTTTAACATCGATTCAAAGGAATACTACGAGGACAACGTGGTGGAGATACTCAAGGGCCTCATAGATCAAAGTGACTTCCTGCTTAACCTCCACGAGGGGTCAGGTTTTTACTCGGAGCGCTACGAGAGCGACCTGGTAAACCCTAAAAGGTTTGGCCAATCCGTCATAGCCGACACAGACGTCTTTAGCACAAAGGACGGCAGGGTGTTGAACCTGGCCTATATCGCCAAGGACGTGATAAAAAGGGTCAACCTGCGGATCAAGGACAAGAACCACCTATTTAAATTCAACAACCACAGGACGTTTGAAAAGGACACTATACACCCCGAACAACGTAAATCGGCAACGTTCTACGCCCTTTCAACACGCAACATACCGGCCTTTGGTATTGAGGCCTCCAAGGAGATACAGGACCTCGAAAAGAAGATGCGATACCAGAGCATAGTTATAAACGCCTTTATGGAGAGGTTTGACATCGTACCGGAGACCCCAGGTATAGAGCTTGAGACCCCGCGTCTTTCCTACCTCGTGGTATCGGTTAACGACAAGGAGTATCTGCTTCACAACACAAACGTCCTGAAGGTAAGGCGTGGCGACAGGGTCAAGATCACGGGCATCGTGGCAAACTATAAGCGTGGCCTTACTGTGGACGTCATAGGGGTTGGCAGCTCTAACGACCTCAACCGGGTGTTTGTTGTTGAGTCCGCCTTGAAGGCCGTTGTCATGAAGGATGGTTATAAATGCGGCGAGGCAGGGTTTGCGTTAACGGATGATCTCGCCGTCAAAAACGACCAGGTCCATTCGTTTAAGTACCTAATAGTTGAATCAAACGGCATCAGGCAGGTGTTAAAAGACGCCGAGCACTTTAAGACCATCAGGGGGGATGTCGTTAGATTGATAGACGTTGTTACGGATGGCTACAGAGCGGATGACCTTAGCGTGAATCTCGTTGATCCTGCTGGAGCTGCCGGAGCCAAGACCAGTACCCCCGGCAAGGGCAGGGATTTCTTGATCAATACCCTCAAGATAAAACCCTCAAACAACAAGACAGGCAGCTCCTGCAGCATAGAAGTCAGCTCGGGTAAAGATATCATCGGTACCGTCTACCTCGACATTGAAGAGCCCAAGATGGACTATCTCGTGCTACGTCAGAATAAAGGCGGCAAGCGCTGGTACACAAACGGGGATTTAATCAGCATCTCCGCCAGCGACGTCCTGGAGATCGTTGACGTAAAGACAAACATCAACGGCAACGCCGGAGTAAAGGTCAACCTCACGGGTAACACAAAAAACAACGAAAAGACGATTATGCCTGGCGACAGCATAAAAGGGAGCGATCTCCAACATAAAACCGCAACCGGCTACCAGATCGTGATCACAAGAGACGGAATAGTCCTGGGTAAGGCCGTCGTACAGGTGGTAGAATCACTGGTATCAAAATACTAAGAAAGAAAGGGGACGCCTGGCCGCCCCCTCCTCAGACCTAATGCTGTTGACTTAAGGTATGGGTGTAAAATTGCTGATAAATGTATAAAAATAAACAATTTATACCGAGATATGCTATAATAATAGGATGTTAAATCTAAAAACAGGACAAAAACTAACATTGACTGTAAAAAAAGGAGAATATCATGTTACAGGAAAAGTTTTCAAAAACTATGCCAAGGCTTTATTAATAAATTATTTACTCTTATCCCAGAGAGTCCATCAAATGACGAAAAAACTTCAGAGAAAGATTTTACAAGAGAAAGGAAGTTGCCTTTTAAGAGACTCATAACATTTATCTTATATAGTGTGTGTCGCTGTAAAGATGGTAGCTTACAAAGTAATGTAAATGAATTTTTTAAAGATGCCAGGCGCAGCGGTTTATGGCCTGATAACCCTAAGTATTTGTGGCATAACATGAATGTATACGCTATAGACGGCTCAAAGTACACTCTGCCATCTACAAAAGAAATAAGAGATGAATTTGACCCTAAAAGTGGTTTAGATAAAGATGGCAAAGGATATTATCCCAAGTGTACGGTGTCAACTCTGTACGATGAAATTACCTGTGGCAAGAACAGTAGCAAAAAATGATGCTTCAGAACGAGAAGAAGCTAAAAAACTCATTAGTCATTTAAGAAAGAAAAGTGTCTGCTTGTTTGATAGAGGGTACATTAGTTATGATCTACTTAAGTTACCTTTATCGGGTTGCCAGTTGGGCGAAGTTTTTTGTGCAATAGGGGCAGAATTGCCAATCTGGGAGCCTTGGCTTGCCGCAACCTGTGCACCTGTCCCCTCTCATGGTACCACATGAGGGACAGATCACGTAATCGGGGTAGAGCATACTGCCGCATTTGGCGCAGGGGGAAACCCTGTCATCACCCTCCTGATTGGAGTCGCCTACGTGAATGCTCCTGGCAACCTCATCAATGGTCGTCAAGCCTTCCCTGACCTTATTAATGGCGTCCTCGTACATAAGAGACATGCCCGCCTCTACGGCCGCCCTTTCTATCTCGTACTCGGGGGCCTCCCTCGCGATGAGGTTGCGCATCTTTTGGCTGATCGTCATGATCTCAAAGATGCCCATACGACCCTTATAGCCTGTCTTTGAGCAAATAGGACATCCAGCGCCTTTATAGAAGTTAAAGTTTTTTGACTTTGCGGTGCCATTGAGCCCTATCTTTAAGAGTTCCTCACTTGAGGGGGAGTAGGATATTCTACACTTGCCGCATATCTTCCTTACAAGCCTCTGGGCAACGATGCCCCTGAGCGACGACGCCAACATAAAAGGCTTGACCCCCATGTTCACCATACGGGCAATGGCCCCCACCGCGGAGTTGGTGTGCAGCGTTGACAACACCAGATGGCCGGTAATAGAGGCCTGTACCGCTATGTTGGCCGTTTCGGAGTCCCTCATCTCCCCAACCAGGATGATGTCAGGGTCCTGCCTCAGTGCTGCCCGCAGACCTTGCGCAAAGGTGAGGCGTTCGCTGATGGCTATCTGGTTTATGCCATCGACGTTGTACTCGATGGGGTCCTCGAGGGTCATTACGTTGATCGTTGGCTCCTTGACATGGTTGATTATGGCATAGAGGGTGGAGCTCTTGCCACTGCCCGTAGGGCCTGTCACCAACAGGATGCCATTAGGGGCAGAGAGGGCACCCCGTAACCTTGCGGAGTCCTTTTCTGAAAGCCCTATGTCCTTTACATTGAGGATGGCGGAGGTCGAGTCCAGGAGTCGCATAACCACCTTTTCACCATATTGGCTGGGCAGCGTGTTGACCCTGAGATCGACCTCCTTGTTGTCGATCTCGATCTTTATCCTGCCATCTTGCGGGAGCCGCCTCTCCGATATATCCAACCCCGCCATGATCTTCAGGCGCGATGACACCGCCCGTTGAACGCGACCGGGGAGCTGGTTGATGCTGCGCAGCATACCGTCTACCCGGTACCTGATATCGAGCGTCTTATGCTTTGGTTCAAGGTGGATATCGCTGGCATTGACCTTTACGGCCTGAAGCAGTATGTTGTCCACTATGCGTATAATAGGGGGTGAATTGCTGTCATGTATAAGCTCATCGCTTGTATGATATATCTCTGCCTCAATCTTTGGTTCATCAAGCCTTATCTCTATCTCTTGCAGGGGGCTGTTGTATTGATAATGGCGCCGTAGTGCATCCTTGATCATAGATGGTGTTGATACGGTGACCATTATCTGTTTTCCGGTGATATGAGCTATGTCTTTTATCCCGGCAACATCCAGGGGGTTGGCCATAACAATGGTCAATTCACGGTTGACGAGCCTCAAGGGGATCAACATATGTTGCAGTGCCACACCCTCGGAGATAAGCTCGATGGCCTTTGCATCATGCGTAGCAGAGGTCAGGTCTACGAAGGGGATACCCAACTGGGTGGAGAAGGCCTTACAGATATCTATTTCGCTAACAATACCCTGTTCCGTGAGCAGCTCACCCAGCTTCTTTGTACTGCCCTTCTGGATATTGCAGGCATCTGTCAACTGTTGCTCTGTTACCAGCCCTGCACCTAAGAGGATGTCGCCCAATCTCTTTACGCCTTTTTTCTGATAATAGTGGACTATCCCCTTTCGTATGTCTGTGGCAGTAGATACCTTAAATCTTATTTTTTTACCGGAGGCAAATGTCAGGGCGTCAATTACCTCTCTATCCAGGGGATCGCTTGTGGCCACGTACAGTAGGTTTCTCTCAACGCTTAACGGTATTGCCAGATACTTGATGGCCAGTTTCTCAGGGATGATCCTCAATGCCTCTGGCTGACAGTTGTAATCAGGCATTTCAATAAACGGTATGCCCAGTTGAGTTGACATTGCCCTGGCCAGGTCAACATCCTTGATGTAGCCATCTTCTACGAGTATGTCTCCTAACTTTTTCTTGGTCTCCTTCTGGCGAGCAAGGGCAGTTGCAATATCGTCGGGTTTTAGCAGTCCGGCTGCCAACAAGACATCCCCCAGCATTATCTTCTTGCCCGTGGGGGGGTGCTTCTTGTCCTTAACGTCTGCCAGTTCCGAGGCCACGGGGATTTCACCCAGGCTTTGGGACTTTTCGACATTATAAAACCTGTTGATTGCCTCATGTATTTCGGTTGGGGTGGATATCACGATCTTCATGAGCATACCCGTGGCAATGGCAACGGCGTTGATGGCTTTGATGTCAAGCGGGTCGGCCATTGACACAACCAGCACCCGTCTGATGATGGTCAGGGGCACGATGAGGTGCAGTTGCGCCAGCCCCTGGGGTAGGAATCGCAGGGCCTCCTGGTGTGGTTCAACGGACTTCAGTTCCTTGTAGGGGACCCCTAGTTGTGTTGAGTAAGCGAGGACTATGTCTTTTTCGGTGGCCACGTTATCGGCAACGAGTATCTCTCCCAGTTTCCTGTTGTCGGTCTCTTGTTTTTTAAGGGCCCTGGCAAGTTGTTGTCTGTTTATTACCTTTGCCTTGATGAGGATATCGCCTATTTGCTCTACCTTGGTACCGTCGTAAAACCTGATTATAGCCTTTCTTATATCGGTAGTAGTGGCCACGTTGGTCTTGATCTTCTTACCGGTGGCAAACTTTATGGCTCCCAGGAGGTGGTCATCCAGGGGGTCGGACATGACGACGCTCAGGGTGTCGTTTTCAAAGAGCAGGGGGAGGGTCAGGTACCTCTTGGCGAGGCTCTGCGGGATGATCCTCAGGGCCACGTGGTCTGGCTCGCAGGCGCTGAGATCGACATAGGGGACGCCTAGCTGATTGGAAAAGGCCCTTACTATATCCTCTTCCTTGAGCAGCCCCTTCTGGCACAAAATAATACCAAGGCGCTTCTTGGTCTCCTTCTGCTCCTCCAACGCCTCATGCAACTGCCCAGAGGTAATCATACCAGACTGCACCAGGATGTCACCCAACTTCTCGCTCGCCCTTAAAACCAAACCCTCAACCCCCTATCTCGTAACAGTACAGCCCCCCAGAGGAAGGGGAGAAAGAAAGGGGCGGCTCCGCTTCTTTACCGCTCCAGGACGCTCCTGGCCCCTTTAGAACCCCCTGCAAGGGCACCAGTGCCCTTGACCCTATTTTATCTATCGTTTACAGCAGATAATTAAAAGTCAATCTAATCATCAATCATTATACAAAAAAATCCTTTTATAGTCAAATCATAGTTTTTTTACATTTCATGCCTTGAGATGCGTTTTTTTGTCTGAATGTAATGTCAATATCCCTTATGATTTGTTGTCTTGTCTTATGCCATCTTGGGGCGATGAGGATGTCATCGGGGGCCAGGGCAAAGAGTCTTTGCAAGACGATCCTCGGATCGAGTCGTTGTACGAATTCAACGAGGAAGTCCAGGTACTGTTGGTAGGTAAAGACGTAGAAGGGGGTTTTGTTGTACATGTCGGCCATTTTAGTGTTTTTTATAACCTGGAGCTGGTGAATCTTGAGGAATTCAATAGGCAGCGAGGATATCTCATCGGCCATGTCGAGCATCTCCTGTATGGTCTCTGTGGGCAGGCCGACGATGAGGTGGGCGCCAATGGATACCCCCCTGTCCCTGGTGATGTCAATGGCGTTTAGAAAGCACTTATAGTCGTGTCCTCTGTTTATGTACAGGAGGCTCTTGTCGTAAATCGATTGCAGGCCATACTCCACCAGTACGAAGTGGGTCTTTGATATATCGCACAGGAGGTCAACCTTTTGTTCATCTATGGTATCAGGCCTGGTGCCTATGGCAAGGCCAATGACGTCGGGGTGAGCCAGGGAGTCGTAGTACATGCCCCGGAGTGTCTCGACATCGGCATAGGTGTTTGTAAATGGCTGGAAGTACACGATAAACCTCTTTGCCTTGTATCTCCGTTTCAGATAGACAATGCCTGTGCTTACCTGTTCCTTTATGCCTATGGTTGGCTGACAGGCGGCAGGTCTGAAGCTGTCGTTGTTACAGTAGATGCAGCCGCCATAGGCGACCTTGCCATCCCTGTTTGGACAGGTAAAACCGGCATCCACGTTTACCTTGTAGATGACCTCGCCAAACCTCTGTCGCATATATGAACCAAAAGAGTTACTCCAATGTTGCATACATTAATTATCCATCCTAATAATAGCGTAATATATCCAGTGATCTCTCTATGCGCCTGACAAAGCACATCTGGACATCCTTATAGAATCCTAACCCCTTAATAAACGACGTCTCCATGTAGGAGATGGTCGGGCAATCCACGACGATGCCGCAATGTTGCAGGTCGGTCTTGAAGCTGTCTTCTGTCCCCATGATGTCCTGTTCGACGTGGAGACCGGCAACGTACATGAAGGGGATGAGTCTTACATTTTTGGGAGAGCCTGTTTGTTCCATGTACGTCGTGAGCCTTTTGATGGAGCCTTTACGTTGAGGGATGCCATCGACGGTGGCGAGGAACACGTTATCGTAGCGTTGTTGCAGGTAGGAGTCCAGGGCGATGTAGACGATGTTGGCTGTGTCGGCGCACAGGGGGGTGCCGTGGGCTACGATCAGGTTTGTGCCCTGTTGCCTGGGCAGAAAGTCGGTTGATATGGCGTCAAAGACCTCGTTGACGAAGTGCCATCTGTGAAGCAGGCTCTCTCCTGCCACCACCCGGATGCCCGGAAAGCTGAGGCTGTCTGCCATGAGCTCTTGATACTCCGTGCCGGGAAATATCTGTAGCGGTTGGATGATTGCCCTTCTGTAGCCCTCCTCTTCGACCCTGGCAAGGGCCTGCAGGATGCCAGGGTAGCCGGTCTTCTCCCTTATGATCTCCGAGGTGTATGCCCAGATTATCCTGATGCCATCAAAACGCTCCTTCAGGACATTATCAAGCAGGTCATAGACCACCCTGCCTCCGGTAGAGGTGCCAAAGGCGGCAACGACAATAGCAGGGGCCTCTTTCAGGGTTCTTTTCTTAAACTTTCTCTCTTTCACGTATCCACCCGCTTTACGTATCCACCAGCGTGGTCAATTTTATCTGCAACAGGTCTTGCCGGTTGCCCTCGTTGCAAGTCGTGTTATTACATCGATACACAATTATAAACAATCCATCGGGGAAAAGCAAATGGAGTAATTCTTAGGGTTAATTTGTTCTACCCTTCACCCCAAATTATGTTAAGATATAGTATAATGGTAAGGTTGCATGACAGATGACGGAAAGACAGAGCAATAAGATTATAGTAGTGGAAGACAGCATTACGCAGCGAGAGATGCTTCGCCGGTTTTTTGAGGGTGAGGGGTTTGTGGTAATATCGGCTAAAAATGGTGTGGAGGGCCTGGAGGCGATAAAAAAACAACGGCCAGATATCGTTATAAGCGATATTGACATGCCCTTAAAAAATGGCTACGACATGTGTCGTGAGATCAAGGGTGATGATGAACTAAAGGAGACACCTGTTATATTGCTCACTCAATTTGCGGCTACGGAGGATATTATAAGCGGTCTTGATTGTGGGGCAGACAACTTTATTGTTAAGCCATACGATGAGAGGCAGCTTTTAAATAGTGTCAGGTTTCTCATTGCAACAAAGGAGATCCGAAAAAACGATATGCTTGACATAGGCATAGACTTGCACCTGGGTGGTAAGAGTCATATTATTACCTCCAGTCGCAGGCAGATATTAAACGTCCTGATCTCTACGTATGAGAGCGCGGTGCATCAGAATCATGTCCTTATGATGACCCAGAGTGAGCTAAACGAAAAGACAGGCCAGCTTGAGGAACTAAACAGAAGGCTTGAGGAGAGGGTCAACGAGGAGATCAAAAAACGGATAGAGCAGGAGTATATGCTCTTGCAGCAGTCCAAGCTCGCGGCCATGGGAGAGATGATGGGCATGATTGCTCATCAGTGGCGCCAACCCCTCAACGGCCTTGGACTGATCCTCCAGGATATGAAGGACGCATCAGATTTCAACGAGTTGGATAAGAAGTATGTTGATACCTCTATCGCTGGCGCTATGGAACAAATAGAGTTTATGACAAAGGCCATGGACGACTTCAGGGAGTTCTACAGGCCAAGTAAGGTTAAAAGACATTTTGACATACTAGGTACAGTTAAAGATGTGCTTTCAATAATCCAGTTTCAACTGAAAAACCAGAGTATAAAATTCAGGTTCCAATGCTCCTGCACAAAAGAGAGCATTATAGTTGAAAACGATCTGAAAATCCCTACCTGCCGTCACGCCCTGATGAATGTCTACGGTTATCCAAACGAACTAAAACACGTGCTCATGAATATCATAAACAACGCAAGTGACGCCATCGTCAGTAAAAAGAAAGACGATAACCTCGGCCACCTCATAGAGGGCTTGATCTCAATACTCATATCGCTGGAGGATAACAACATTGTCGTCAGGATAAGCGACAACGGCGGCGGTATTGACGAGGCAGGGATAGATAAGATATTTGAGCCCTACTAT
This sequence comes from Nitrospirota bacterium, assembly GCA_015233725.1. Classification (GTDB taxonomy): domain Bacteria; phylum Nitrospirota; class Thermodesulfovibrionia; order Thermodesulfovibrionales; family Magnetobacteriaceae; genus Magnetobacterium. The sequence goes on from JADFXD010000012.1 coordinate 32,534, forward strand.
ACGACAAAAAAGCAGGCAGGTACCGGCATTGGTCTGTACATATCAAAGTTGATCGTGGTCAACAACCTCAATGGCAGGATCTATGCCGAAAACAGCGAACACGGCGCCACCTTTACAATAGAGTTAATGAGGGAGACAACAGCATCCTTATAAAAAAATAAACGCAAGGAGATAACGCTATGGTTCAAAGGCGCGGGTCCTACAAACCCAAACGCAGTGTTAAAAAACCCACCAACGATAGACCAATAGAAGAGATAGTACGACAACTAAAGGCAAGCGGTAAGTCTGACTCCAACTACAGGGAAGAGTCGCTCCGCATCCACGGCCTTATCTGTGCCAAGTGCGGCAGGGAGTTTGGCCCCAAGGACAGACAAATGCTCACCGTACACCACAAGGACGGAAACCACGACAATAACCCCGCCGACGGCTCAAATTGGGAAAACCTCTGCAACTACTGCCACGATGACGAACACTCCAGAGGTATCCTCGCTGACTATCTAAGCAATAGAGGGATATCCATTAAATAAGTAATTGGACATAAAATTAGGATTGAGAATTATGGGGTCAAGGGGACTGGTCCCCTTGCAGGGTGGGTCTGAGGGAGGGGCAGAGCCGCCTCCCTTCTCTCCCTTCTTTTCCTTTTAGAATGAGTAGGGCTGTAGTTGCCTTGTCTTTGTGCCTCGTCCTTGTTATCGGCGTAGTTGTGCGGGATGGTGATACGGGGCAGAGGACGATTGTCTTTGTGCAGCCGGTGAGTTCTCCCCCGTTTGCTTACGTTGACAGGGATGGTGTGCCCAGGGGGCTTGTCATCGATTACTGGAATCTCTGGGCGCAAAAAAACAACGTCAGGATACAGTTTGTCCTTGGCGAGCTTCACGAGAGCCTGCAGATGATTACCGAGGGCAGGGCTGAGGTCATCGCGGGCATCCTGCGCTCTCAACAGAGGGACAAGAGCCTTGAGTTTTCAACGGGATTTGTTGAGGTCAAGGTGTGCCTGTATGTCCCTATGGGGCAGGAGCCTAGCAAGTTCCAGGACCTCAAGGGCATAAACGTAGCCTCGGTGCGTGACCACGTTGCCATAGACTACATAAAAGACAAGTATCCGCTTATCAATATTGTAGTATTTAATAGCTATGATGAGATGTTTAATGCCCTGGGCAAAAACGACTCCTACGGCTTTGTGAGTGATTTCTATACGGCCAAACACTATCTGACGAAGACCGACTCCCTGGGCAAGTACAAGGTCGCAAAGACGCTGTTTACGGGGAGCCTGATGGGGGCAGTAAGGCGCGGCAACACCACCATGCTGGACTATCTCAACGACGGGATGAAAAAGATAGACCGCGGCGATATCGAAAAGATATACAACACGTGGATTGGTGACAACCCCACGTTTCCAGACTGGTTGACCAGGCTGTTAGTGGGGTCAGGGTTTGCGATTCTTATCCTGGGACTGCTCCTGTACATCTTTATGTTGAGGCTCCAGTTAAGGGAAAAGACCAGGGGCCTGAGAGAGGCCATTGAGCGCATCAGGGACAAGGACGAAACACTCGAGAGGATGGCACGCTCAGACCCGTTGACGGGGCTTTCAAATCGCATGGATATCTACGATAAGCTCGACTACCATCAGGGCCTCTTTAAGCGATACAAGAGGTGTTTCTGCATTGTCCTGTGCAGCATTGACGACCTCAAGGGCTCTAACGCTCTCCACAGCAGGGAGTGCGGGATTAAGGTGATCGTGGAGGCAGCGAAGATGCTACGCTCCTCAGTGAGAAGGCAGGACATTGTGGGGAGGTGGTCTATGGAGGAGTTTATCCTGCTGTTGCCCGAGACAGACCTCGATGGCGCATCAAACATCGCCGAGAAGCTCCGCAGGGAGATCGTAGTACACAAGTTCGTCTGTAACGGCAACCAGCTTGCTGCCACCATGACCTTCGGCCTAAGCCTCTACAATACCGATATGCCCATAGACGATTGCATAAGACAGGCCAGTGAATGTCTCTACATAGGCAAAAAGAGCGGCTCCAACATGGTCGTCGGCTTTAACCCATAAGAAAAGGCCACAACATTTTAAAATGGTAAGATTCTACATAGTTATTCATCATTTATTATTGCACACCTTACAGCCCTCATCTCTTCTGGTGAGGAGTTTTTTGAAGGTCATGTCAAAGGTATTAAACACAAGCAGGTGACAGAGCAGAGGCACCCCAAAGCCGGTTAGAATCTTCACTGCCTCGATGGCCATCAAACACCCCAACGTGCCAGAGACTGCGCCCAGGACTGAAAACCCCAGCTCTTGCCACTGGGGGTCGTCCTCTGGATACAGACAGTTCAGGCATGGCGTCTTGCCAGGGATGATGTTGAACATGTAACCCTCCATGCCGTTCATCGCACCCTCGATTAAGGGGATGTCTAGGTTGACACACGCCTGGTTTAGAATCCTCCGCTCGTGGAAATTGGGGCGTGCCGACAGGGCAATGTCGCATGAAAGCAGACGTTGCTCTATTGTCTGTTGTGTTATCCGCTCGTTAAATATCTCAACCTCGACATCGGGATTTATCTCTTGTATCGTCTTTTTTGCCTGTGCGACCCTGTTTGTGCCCACCCCTGAGTGTCTCATCAATATCTGCCGATTCATATTCGATACTGTGAGGTCCCCATAGTGCGACAGTACCATCTTTCCAATACCGGCAACGGCCAAATAAACCGCAGCCGTCCCTCCCAGCCCGCCAATGCCGGCAACAAATACGGTTGAGGACCTTAACCTCTGCTGGTGTTCATGGTCAAATCCCTCCATCAGCAATTGCCTCCTGTATCTCTCCAGTTCCTCAATGCCAAAACCTCTGTCCATACAATCATTCCTCCTTAGATAGTCTCGCAGTATTCCTGTCCAAGTTGCGACATAAGGACCTCAAACTCCATATCCTTGTCCTCCCCGAGACATCCAACGGCATCCGCCCTGCACTGCTTGCAGTGGTTTAACTGCTGAATGTGTAGGCTGCATTGCCTTCTCAGTCGTTGAATGAGTTCCTGCCCTGGTCTCTGGATATCCTTAAATTCACCCTGCGGTATGAGAGGGAGGATATTCATGATATAGACGCCCCTCTTGGCCGCCTCTCTGGCGATTGACTCTACCTCGTGGTCGTTGATGCCTGGTATCAACACGGTGTTGATCTTTACAAACAGTCCGCCTTCAACCGCCAGCTCAACGGCGCCCCATTGCCTTGTGACGACCAGCTCTGAACCCTCCATGCCGTCATACTGCCTGCCCCCGTATGAGACCCGTAAATAGATACGCTGTGCCGTCTCTGCCCTCACCGCGTTTATCGTAACCGTGATGGTGCTCACGCCAGCGTCAATAAGTCGCTGCAAGGTCTCCGATAGAAGCAGACCATTTGTGGATACACACAGCATAAGGTGAGGATACTCCCTATGGATGAGAGCCAGCGTCGTAAACGTTGCCTCGTTAAAGAGTGAGTCTCCGGGGCCGGCTATCCCCACAACCGATATCTTATTGTATTCCCTCTCAATAAGTATCGAGAGCCTTTCAAATGCCTCATATGGGGTCAAGACCCTGCTTGTCACCCCTGGTCGTGTCTCGTTGGCGCAGTCATACTTCCTGACGCAGTACCTGCACGCGAGGTTGCACGCCGGCGCTACCGGCAGATGTATGCGCCCAAACCTGGCATGGCCCTCCGCCGAAAAACACGGATGCCTTAATATCGAAACCCCACCGTCCATCTCTGAACCTCCTTTCTTTGCAATTGTTAGTTGTATAAGAAGGGAAAAAAAAGAAGGAGGGCGGCTCCGCCCCCTCCTCAGACCTCCCCTGCAAGGGGTCACGGACCCCTTGACCCCATAATTATTACCTTTTTTCTTCTATGATTTCTGTTGCCAGGGGCTTATTGACCCCGGCCCCTGGCTATTTAAAGAGAGAGAGCAAGCCCTAAAGCGTAATATACGTGTGGCATTTTTTTGTACAGACCTTACCGCACGACCCGCATCCGATGCAGTCCTCCGGGTTGGCGACGTACATGACCTTGTTGCCCATGTCATCGCCAAACTCGTCTTCCTTCTCAAATGGACTGTCGATCAATTCCAGGACGTTGCGACTGCAGGCCTTGTAGCATCGTCCACACCCGATACACCTCTCCTGGTCGATAGACTCCAGGAAACGTGGTACCCATACCCTGCCGCCTCTCGTATAACCCACCACCTGTACCATGACAAAACTCCTTCTGATCGTTAAGGGCCTGGTTTATATGGCCTCTGTGCTGCTCTGGCCGGTTCTTATACGTATTGCGTCCTCGATGGGACACACAAATATCTTACCATCACCGTGTTGTCCGCTCTGGTTGACCCTGATAATGGCCTCAACCACCATGTCAACCGCCTCAGAGGGCACAACGGCCGTTATCATCCTCTTGGGTACGTATGTCACCGCCTTGGGCAGATGATGTTCAAGGGCATATGAGGATGATGTTGGCCTCAATTTCACCGATGCTAGTGTATCATCCGAGACATCGGTATCCATTGCCGCATAGATATTACCTTTCTGCTTGCCCCTGCCATCCACGCTCTGTATCGATAGGGAAGGACAGTTGACCTCCTCCAGGGCGCTCTTTGTATCGGGAACCTTATCCCGCCTGATTATCGCTATGACCTCCTTCATAACTCCTCTTCCCCCGTCCTTATGGTGTATGACCTCTCCACCGGACTAACAAATATCTTACCGTCCCCTATGAACCCAGTCCGGCATATCCCTGTGATTACGTCAATGACCCTCTGCGTATCCTCATCCTTTACCACAAGCATCAAGAGCGTCTTGGGAAGCTCATCATAATGCACCGACCCAATCGATAACCCCTTCTGCTTGCCCCTGCCAAAGACAGGCGCCTTCGTCAACGAGGGAAATCCAGCCCCCTCAAGCGCTAACACAACGTCGTGTTCCTTTTCTGGCCGTACAAATGCCCTTACCATCTTCATAATCATAACTCCTTTGCTTTTCAACAGTTGAAATATTGTGTATAATCAACCCACCCTTGAACCCTGCGCAATACCAGGAGCGTCCTGGAGCGGAAAAGAAGGGGTCAAGGGGTCCGTGACCCCTTGCAGGGGGGTCTGAGGGGGGGCGGAGCCGCCCCCTTCTTTCTTCTTCCCCTCTTTTAGGGCTGACTATCCCCCGACCCCGTCTGTAGTGCTTTTCTTAGCCAGGGAGGGGGAGAGCTTTTTATCCTTTCGAGGAGTTCCTTCAGGATATCGTCGATCTTCACCTCTGACTTCACCTTTACCGGCATCATGTTATGGCTCACAAGCCTTGCCGCTGAGGGGCCACCTATCTCCGTTACATACAGTATCTTGCAATCTGACAGGGACTCTACCTTATCCTGGACAGCCTCATCGTGGAGCTGTCCCATGCCCTTGGTATCCTCCACACGCTTGTCGCTGCCACTGCCAAAGACCCGTGTCTCAACGAAGTCGTAGCCGTCCGGGCCAATCTCGTAGATCGAGAACATCGCGCTCCGTCCAAAGTGCTCGTTAATCATGCTGCCGTCCGTTGTAGCAAATGCCACTCTGATCATCGCTAAACCTCCTTGCGTTGGTGAGACATTATGTTTGCCATCTCGTTGACCATCGATAGCGCCCCTCTGTATCCGCATGTAAGCCTGCCGCTTACGCCAAGGAACTTAAACAACGGAAACCCCAACTGATACAGACCAACCCCGAGTCTATCAGCAGTATCCTCCGCGTGGGAGTTTGAGATCAAGAGGTCAAACTCCCCCCCAGCGGCTGTAAGGAGCGGCTCTGAACATATAGAAAACAGGTCTCCAACCACTATCTGAACGGCCTCTATATCCTTGGCCCCGGAAGTGTTTGATGGGATCACACACAGTGGCACCTCCGCTCCCATTTCAGCCAGGAGCCTTGACACCGCCACCGCATCTCCGGCCTCAAGGGCGATACACACCCGCTTGCCTGCAAAGTAAAATTGAGCGTCCTTCATCCCGTCAACCATCACGCGGCGCTGCCTCTGTATCGACTTGCTAGCCTCCCTGCCGGTTAAGTCGCGGAGAGTCCCCACGAGGTGGTCAACGTCACCAAATGAGCTGAGTCCCTTTATGACCGTGTAATTGACCCCGTATTGGCGCCTTAACAGCTCGGCACACCTCTTGAGGCCACAACCGATAACGAGGGTGTGGACAGAGCCTGGCATCGTCCTTAATTCGCTCAGGGAGACGCCGCCCATTGCCAGCGGCGATACCCCCGGTCTGCTTCCGTCAAGGGCCGAAAGATCGGGCAGAAAGACGGGATGCAACCCGAATGACTCGATCATCTCCCTGAGCTCGGAGAAGTCCGCGGGGGTCAGGAAGTGGCCGGCAATCACGTTGACCTGTGACCTGCCCTGCGGCGATCCATCCTGCTCACTGGGGCTGCGACCCTCCAGGCATAAGAAATCTATCACGGCCTCAATGGCCGCCCTGTAGCCATCCTCAAGCCCGCCCTGGAAGTCCGGCGTGGCAACGTAGACAAGCATGGTTCTGTCATGCCTCTGCTGTAAGGCCTTGATGGCGGCCTTATGGTCGTCCCCCTTGACCTCGGTCAATCCGCTGCTCAATATGGCTATTACGTCAGGGGCTTGCCTCTGTACCAGATCGTCCACTGTCTTTACGAGGTTGTCGTCGCTTGACATGATCACGTCCTCTGCAAAGAGCCTCGTGCTTGCCAGGGCGATGGGCTCCCTGAAGTGCCTTGTGATCAGCGCCTTGGCAAGGAATGTACACCCCTGCGCCCCGTGAATCACCGGCACGGCCCTGTCTATTCCCTGCAGGGCTATTGTCGCCCCTATGGATGGCGAGTGCTTTAAGGGGTTTATGACCACATCCGGTTGTTTGTTAATCACCACCCTGCCAGGAGAGATTAACTTTGGCACCGTGGAGCCGCCCCTGAGCCTGTCGTAAAACTCAATGACACGCGATATGTCCTCTGCAAGATTGACAAGCCCGCTAAAGCCTGCATAGGGTCGGTGCCGCTCCTGGTTGACATCCACAAACGGTATCTCTTCCTTGACGCCGAGGTAGAGGTTTCGCCCGCCTGCTATAAGCATATCCGCCTGCCTCTGCCTTATCAGGCTGAGGAGGTTCTTCGGTGTTGTGTCCTCCACTAACGGAGCGTCGTTGCCAAGTATGGCCTTGATCTTTTCCTCATCCTCATAGGTGCTCTTCTTTGTGCCAACGGCAACCACCTCTATGCCAAGGTCCATTAGGGCAGAGACGATTGACCAACTCTTGACGCCGCCTGTGTACAGCACTGCCTTCTTACCTCTGAGGTGTTGATACCTCAGGAGCTGTTGCTCACATCGTGCGGCCTGCCGTTGCACCACAGAGCGGTTGAGGTCAAGGTTGATGCCTTGGCCTGCCGCTTTTTCCAGGGCGTCACAGATGGCATTAACCGCCATTTGCATCTGCGTCTTGCCGTAGAAGGACACCTCGACAAAGCCGATCCCGTAGCGACGCTCAATCTGCCTTGCCACGTTGATAAGCGCGCGGCTGCACACAAGGACGTTGAGCCTTGCGTGGTGTGCCCAGGTGATCTCCCTGAAGGTGGCATTGCCCGTGATGCGCGACAGTACCCTGATCCCGGCGGCCTCCAGTATTGGTTCAACGTGCCACAGGTCGCCGGCTATGTTGTACTCTCCGATGAGGTTGACATCAACGGGGGTCTTCATGGGTGGCGTCCCGGCTCCTATCACATGCTCAAGGAGGGTATCGCCCGCGATCCTGTTGCCGAGGTTCTTGGGACCGACAAATCCCGGGGCGTTGACGGCTATCACGGGCACGGGCAACACCTCCATTGCCCGTCGGCAAACCGCATCGATGTCCTCGCCGATGATGCCGCTTACACAGGTGGCGTAGACAAAGATCGCCTGTGGCAGGAGTGTCCTGCAGCAGGAAAGAAGCCTAATCCTGTCATATGCCGCAAGTATCGCGCGGTAGAGTCTGTCCTCGGAGCCGTAGACTATATCCATCTCGCCCATGTCCGTGGTAAACCCCATGTTGTAGAGGTTGCCCTTTGAGGACAACGTCCCCCGTGACTGCCACGAATTCCCCGCACAGGCAGAGGGGCCATGCACGAGGTGCAGTGAATCGGCGATTGGCTGAAGCACTATCATCGCCCCGTCAAAGGCGCAGGATTCACCACCACGTGCGCGGCAGACCTTATCAGTTGCAACCCCCGTATCCGTTGCCACTGCACTGCGGCAGCCGTCGCTTAAAACCCGCTCTATGTCCTTAGTGTTATGTTGCATCGGCTCTATACTCCTAAATAGTTCAACCTTAAAAGAAGAAAAGAATTGGGGACTCCGTCCCCTGGCCCCCTGGAAGGTGGCGGCTCCGCCCCCCCTTCACCCCCCTGCAAGGGGACCAGTCCCCTTGACCCCATTATGCCTTACACTACAGCTATTATCTGATCACGTCAAAGTTCGGTCCGTTTATGCTCTTCCTGTCCATCTCCTCAAGTACCGTATTGACCATCCAGGTGACCAGGTTGATCACGCCCTTATATCCAATGATTGGGTATCTGTGCAGGTGATGTCGGTCAAACAGTGGAAACCCGATCCTGATTAACGGTGTCCCCGTATCCCGCCACAGAAACTTCGTGTAGGAGTTGCCTATGAGCAGGTCAACCGGGTCGTTAAACATCAGCGACCTCAGATGCCACATGTCCTTGCCCGGATATACTCGGCTCCGCTCCTTACAGTCGCTGGGCTTAGCATTTGCCCCATAAGGGCTTGACGCCAGGAGTTCGTAGGCATCGGCCTCAAAGTGTTTATCGCCATTTGTGGAGACCACATGCACAGGCTCGCCGCCCATCTCCATCACAAAGCTGATGAGGCCAAGCATAAGGTCGGGGTCGCCAACCATCGCGAACCTCTTGCCGTGTATGTAGGGATGGGAGTCGATCATCGCATCCACGGCACGGCCTCGCTCGTCCTCTATCGCGGCGGGTATGGCTCTGCCGCTGAGGGCGCTTATCGCGTCGAGAAACTCATCCGTCCTCCTGATCCCAATCGGCGTGGGCAGGGCGTTAAAGTCATGTCCCCAGACCTCCCTTATAAACTCCCCGGTCTTGACGGTGGCAAACTTCTGAAGCGAAATCGTCGCCTTTGCGTTGATGGCCGCCTTTGCCTCCTCAAGCGGGGTGCCGCCTGGATAGAGCATATACTTGCCCGTGTTTGGGCTATCCATCGCATCCGAGGTATCCGCGAGCACCGTGTGGGACACCCCCATAAGCGACAAGAGCCTCTTTACCTCCCTGATGTTTCCAGTATAGGTATCAAAACCGGGTATTATGTTGATCTTCCCGGTTGGTTGAGCCTTCTTTACCGCTCCAGGACGCTCCTGGTTCTTTGCCGCTCCAGGACGCTCCTGGTTTTTCTCAGGTGTCATCGCTGACAGTATGCCCTTGAGCATATTGTCATAGCCCGTTATATGCGAACCGACAAAGCTCGGCGTATGGGCAAATGGCACCAACATGTCCTGGGGTATACAGCCCTTCTCTTTTGCCTGTTTGATATAGGCGTTGAGGTCGTCTCCAATGACCTCGGCCATGCACGTCGTGGACATGGCTATCATGGCGGGTTTGTAGAGGCTGTATGTGTTTTCAAGGCCCTCAAGCATGTTATTGAGGCCGCCAAAGACGGCGGCATCCTCCGTCATCGACGACGAGACCGCGGCCACCGGCTCCTTGAAATGCCTGCTGAGGTGACTCCTGAAATACGCCACACAGCCCTGAGAGCCCTGGACAAAGTTCATCGTGTTTTCAAACCCACACGCGCACAGCATCGCGCCAAGGGGTTGGCACGCCTTTGCCGGATTTATCGTTAGGGCGCTGCGGGCAAAGTTCTTCTCCATGTACTCCTTGCCCTTGGAGTACTCCATCATTGAGCTAATCTCCTGAGTTGAACATGGAAGCTCAAACTCCCTCTTTGCCTCAAACTGCCTGAGATAGTCCTGCCCCTTAAAGAGCTCGTTATGGTCTGTAACCTTCATTTCTTCCTCCGTATGAGGTTCCACGTGGGAGAGTTCACCGTCATATCCATATCCCGTGCAAAGACCGCAAAGCCGTCAAAGCCGTGATACGGGCCCGAATAATCCCACGAGTGCATCTGCCTGAATGGGACGCCAAGTTTGTGATAGGCATACTTCTCCTTCACGCCCGCCCCCACAAGGTCAGGACGAAGGCGCCTGGTAAGCTCCTCCATTTCATATGGGGTCACGTCGTCGTAGATCACGGAGGCCTCTTTCATCTCAGGGTATGTGCGCTTGTAATCGTCGCTGTGGCCAAACTCATACCCGGTGGCAATGACCTCCATGCCAAGGTCCTCGTAGGCGCCTATGACGTGTCTGGGCCTCAATCCACCCACATAGAGCATGACCGTCTTACCCTCAAGACGCGCCCTGTAGTGCTCAATCACCTTGTCCATCATGGGCTTATGGGTGGCTATCATCTGCTCGGCCTTTTCCTTTACGCTATCGTCAAAGTATGAGGCGATCTTCCTGATACTCTGGTAGGTCTTTGTGGGACCAAAGAAGTTGTACTCCACCCAGGGTATCGAATAACTGTCCTCCATGTGTCTACAGATGTAGTTCATCGAGCGATAGCAGTGTATCACGTTTAGCCTGGCCGAGGGGGCTATTGCAAGCTCGTTGATGGTGGCATCTCCCGACCACTGAGCCAGGACCCTGAGACCCATCCCCTCCAGTATCTTTCTCGATGCCCAGCCATCGCCTCCAATGTTGTAATCCCCTATGAGGTTAACGTCATAGTCGGTGGTACGCTCTGGTTTGTTCTTGCCAAGGACGTGGTCCCTTATGGCGTCGTTGGCGATATGATGGCCCAGCGATTGACTCACCCCACGGAATCCCTCGCACCGCACCGGTATCACGGGTATGCCAAGCTGCTTTGTCATCTTTTTCGTTACGGCCTCGATGTCATCGCCAATAAGCCCTATGGGGCACTCTGATTGAACCGATATGCCCTTGGCCAGGGGAAACATCTCCTTTACCTCGAGGCAGAGCTGTTGCAGCTTTTTATCGCCGCCAAAGACGATGTCTCTCTCCAGAAAATCACTTGTAATCTGCATGGTGGCAAAGGAATCGATCCCCGCGGTGCCATTACAATAATTACGCCGCGACCACCAACTGTACTGACCACAACCAACCGGCCCGTGGCTTACATGTACGACGTCCTTGACCGGCCCCCAGACGACACCCTTGGAGCCCGCGTAGGCGCATCCCCGTGTGGTCATGACCCCGGGACGCGACTTCACGTTTGACTTTATCTGGCATCCTGAAGCACATTCCCCGGTGGGGTCGTTTGGTTTTAGATGTCTTTCACGCTCCTTTCTTGTCTTTTCCGGATAGACCTCAAGTATCTCGTCTATCATCTTTTTGGTTCTTTCGATAGTAGGCTTCACGCCGCAACCTCCTCTCCAGACAACAGGCCAAATGCCATAAGAAGCTCCTCAAGCTCGTCCATAGTCATTGGTGTTGGGATGACCATGTTCTTGTTATCAGCGATCTTTTTCGCAAGCGTCCTGTACTCATCGGCCTGTTTATGCTCGGCAGAGTACTGGATAACGGTCATCCTCCTGAGTTCCGCCCTCTGAACCTGATTATCCCTTGGCAGAAAGTGGATCATCTGGGTGCTCAACCGCCTTGCGAGTTCCTCGATCAACTCGTATTCCTTGTCGACGTTTCTGGCGTTGCAGATCAGGCCACCCAGGCGTACTCCACCGCTCTGTGCGTACTTCAGCACGCCCCTGGCGATATTATTGGCCGCATACATTGCCATCATCTCACCGCTTGTAACGATATATATCTCCCTTGCCTTACCCTCCCTGATAGGCATCGCAAAACCCCCACACACCACATCACCAAGGACGTCATAAAAGACGTATTCCAGGTCATCCGTATACGCGCCATTTTCTTCTAAGAAGTTAATCGCCGTGATAACCCCCCTTCCAGCGCATCCGACACCAGGCTCAGGACCACCGGACTCGGCACACTTTATCCCGGCAAATCCCTCTAAAAGCACCTCCTCTATCTCAAGGTCCTCAACGCTTCCCTTCTCCCTGGCCATATCCATAACCGTGGATTGAGCCTTTCTATTGAGAATCAGCCTTGTGGAATCAGCCTTGGGGTCACACCCCACTATCAGGCAGTGATGTCCAGCCTCCGCAAGGGCAGCAACCGCATTCTGAGTCGTGGTCGACTTGCCAATTCCTCCCTTACCATAAATAGCTATCTGTCTCATGTGTCCCTCCTTATTGTGTCAGTATTTACAATAGATAAAGCAATTATGATGCCATTGTTGTATTCCTTGATTTTATAGGGTTTTATGAGTGAGCAGGTTTTTGTCGATGCTACAAAATTGTAGAGGAGCTACTAATTTGTCGGAATTGTCGCAGTCACAACTGATGATATGATTAAGAATGAGACATCAGGATTAAGAATTATGGGGTCAAGGGC
>JADFXD010000013.1 GCA_015233725.1 Nitrospirota bacterium
CACAATACCGGCCTCCTGTGCCATCGTGTACATGGTGTAGAGGTTCTGCATAACCACGGTGGGCTGCATACCCCATCCGAGGTCATTTGACCCACCAAGTATGATCACATAATCTGGCCTGGCAGCGAGTACATCCCCTGGAAAACGCCTTACCATCTCCTCGGTAAGTTCTCCACTTATCCCCTTTGCGACAAAGGTGATCCTCTCTGATAGCATCTGGTTTAAGAAATCCGTGTACGGTGTCTCCTGATACCAGGGACTCTCATACGTGGGCGATTGAAATCCCACTGTCAGACTATCGCCAAAGGCAACCACTAACCGCTTCTTGTCCATACATCTCCCTCTTGTGTATTCGCACTTTAATGTTGATTTAGTATACTTTATTTTTTTGTTTGCTTTTATAGCATATTTTATATTAATATTTAGTGATTATAAATTACAAGACCCTGTTGCTACAGGCTATATGAACAAGAGACTGAATGAGATGGAGATATATATTTATAACATCAGGATTGAGCATTCTGGGGTCAAGGGCACTGGTGCCCTTGCAGGGGAGGTCTGAGGAGGGGGCGGAGCCGCCCTCCTTCTTTCCCTTTCCTCGTAGGATATTAATTATGGGCAGGCACTTAATAAACAACAAATAAAAAAAAATAAGGAGGAAGTAGTAATGACTAAGGCAGAGCTGATAGACCAGATAGCAAAGGATTCTGGCCTTTCTAAGGCGGATGTAACACGGGCATTTGATGCAACCATTGAGGCTGTTGTCAATGCGGTAAAGGATGGTCAAAAGGTAACGTTGGTAGGTTTTGGTACGTTTTCGGTGACTGAGAGGAAGGCCCGCGAAGGCCGCAACCCAAGAACAGGCGAGGTGATAAATATACCGCAGGCACGGGTACCTAAGTTTGTCGCGGGAAGGGCATTTAAAGATACCGTCAATACGGGCAAGTAGACAGGTGGATGTTGCGCGGCAGATGCAACCGTAATGGTAATGCGGCCAAAAGAGGGCCAAAAGAGGGAAAGAATAAATAGATGAACACAAAGGAGGTTAATCCAGAAAATGGCTGTAGGAGCTTTATTACGAAAATCAAGACAGTGAGGGATCGATGATGCTATTTCATGGAATAATCAAAGTGCGAGGGGTATTTAGGGTGTGTACAAGCAGAGGTGTTTTAATACTTTATATGTTTGTGCTGTTTACGTTAAGCGCTTGTGCTCAACAGTTTAAGACACCGATGTTTCAGCCTTTTGATTCAAAGGGTTGGGGACCAAATGCCATGACATACAATGGTCGTGACTTATTAATTGGTGGTAGGGATATCATCTTTTCTCTAAACAGCATAAGTACTGGGCCATACTCAACGATAACTGATTTGTTTACCTCCGATGGCAGGGCAATGCTCTCGAGGTTTCCTGTCCCATTACCGAGGCTATTTACTATCTGCGGCATGGCATGGGAGGGTGAGTGTTGCGAGGAGGGTTTCTTATGGATTGCTGACTCGCAAAACAAGGAAATAGTGAAGCTGAGATTCAATGACAACCAACTTATGAACACCTTCAAGATGGATGGGAAAGAGCCCCCGAAAGCTCTGAAAAGTCTCACCCTTAATGGGCAGTATCTAAATATAGAGGCCCCGCACGGTCTGACCTTCGATGGGCAGTATCTATGGATAGCCGATGCCAGGGCATCCAAGATATACCAGTTATCCACTGAGGATGGCAGCGTTGTTGCGGCGTTTAACTCTCCTGTTAAGAGACCAGCGGGGTTGGCCTGGGATTGCGAGAGCCTATGGGTGGTAGGCTATGACACATGCAGGCACGTTACAGAGGAATGTCAGAGTCCTAAGTTGGTTAAGCTCGATGTAAAGAGTGGCAAGGTGACACAGTCTATAAAACTACCTTATGCCATCACCAGACCTTCTGCCCTGCAATGGATGAAGGGGAATTTGTGGGTTGCCGACTACAGTCTCAATCGCGTCTTTATTGTCACTGGCCCCTCTGATGTCGATGACGATATCGTCTACACGATAGATATTGCCACAAAGCAACCAGAACCACCCGTACAGGATAAACCAGAGGAGCAACCGCAGATAGAGGAACTGCCCCCACTGCAATTTGAACCAAACCCGGCAGCAATAGAACCACCACCACCGCCACCCGTTGCACCAGAAGAACCAAAGCCGGAAACCCCTAAAACCAAAAAACCAAAAAAGACCAAACCACAACCACAAGAACCACTAGACCTGCCAGATAAATAACCTTACAAAACAAGAAGGGAGGGCTTTGCCCTCCCTCAGACCCACCCACAAGGGCACCAGTGCCCTTGACCCATTAACTCTCAATTTTGATGTTATAAAACCATGTACTTACCTAAATCACCATATGATTTTCTTATGCACCCCTTGCCACCCTCTTCTTTGACTTCTCAGCGTACATGAGGTGGTCTGCCTTGGCAATGAGTTCATCCAGTTCCATTGGATTGTCGTATGAATAGTTGATCACCCCCACGCTGATAGAGAGGTCAAGGGGGGAGTCATTTTTAGCGTTAAAGGCGTCTGTATTGTCCTGTAGTCGTGCCCGTATGACACTTTCGTCAACGATGTCCATGTCCGAGACAAGCACGATGAACTCGTCCCCGCCGGTTCGGCCAATGATGTCGGAGTCCCTGAAGGTCTCCCTCAGTATGCGTGCCGTCTCCACAAGGGCACGGTCGCCGGCCTTGTGTCCGTGGGTGTCGTTTATTATCTTCATCCCATCCATGTCCAGGAAGAAGAGGAGCATGGAGCGCTGATAGCGGTTGGCCAACCTGATCTGCTGCGCGGCGAGGGTATAAAACCCGCGTCTGTTGTACAAGCCCGTCAGTTCATCCATTATGGACTGCGTGTGGAGTTTTTCCTTGAGCTCAACGCTCTCCGTGATATCGGTGTAGATACAGATGATACTGGAGAGCTCCTCCTCTTTTGCCTCGGTGGGGTGTGCCCCATTAGGGGTATAGCTTACGTTATGACGTCCCCTGGCGTTGAGACTGAGGACCTTCGTTTGGCCATCTTTGGCCTTTACGCGCAGTTGTTCGTTCTTTATATCTCCCGTCAAAAGCCTGTTCTTAAAGTCCTCAAAGGTACCATCGGCGCACACGGGTAATATCTTCTGCCAGTCATTTGACAGGATAAAGTCCTCCTTGTTGTACCCGATAATAGTCGTGATGTAGTTGTTAACGAGTGTTGGTATCCCACTTGCCGACAACTCAACAACGATTGCCGGCAACAGCGTTACGAGCTCGCGGTAATTGGCCTCGGAGCGTTTGAGGGCATCCTCAGCCAGGGAGCGTAGGTAATAGGCCTCGCTCAACGTCACGGCATTGACGATTGTCCTTCTAATGAGTTCAGCCGATAAGCGGTTCTTGTTGAGATAATCGCGTACGCCCTTTTTCATGGCGGTTACGGCCAGCTCCTCATCCCCCAGACCGGTAAGCAGGATCATGCTGCTGGCACCACCGGAGGCCTTTACGTGATCAATCAACTCCAATCCGCTGTGTACCCCCAGTCTGTAGTCTATTAGCAGGACATCGTACCTCTGGGCATCTAACGCCCTAATAGCCTCTTCAAACTCCCCTACGCAGTCTATGGCAGAGGTTCTACCGGGTAGCCCTTCTAAGATATAATCCTTGATGATGAGTCTGTCATCCTCGTCGTCGTCCACTATAAGTATCTTAAAAGCCTTCGTTAACATATCTCTCCCTGGGTAGTTCTACTACGTTGAGCCAGTAAGCGCCTATGAGTTTTACGGTGTTGAGCAGCTTGGAAAAACTGTCCGGCTTCTTTATATAGGAGTTTGCCCCCATGCTGTAACAAAATTCTATGTCCTCATCCGCTCCTGACGTCGTCATAACAATGATCGGTATGCTCAACAAGAGTGGATCGGACTTGATCTGCCGCAAGACATCACGGCCATCCATAGCAGGCATGTTCAGGTCCAGGATGATGAGGTCAGGTCTGGGATGCTCTGATATCTGCTTCATCACAGCCTCGCCATCCCGCACCCAGATGACACGATGCGTGATACTGGTCTCCGCTATAGCCTCCGAAAAGAGCAGGTAATCATCCTCGTCGTCCTCTACGAGCAGTATCGTGTATGGTCTATCTCTCATAAAAACCCGAATAAATAACTCAACCCTAAAACTTTAAGAAAGGGGCGCCTGGCCGCCCCCCTCCTCGACCTCCCCTGCAAGGGCACCAGTGCCCTTGACCTCGTAATTACTTGATCCTAATGGTATAAAATGTCCAATCCTTACCTGTCGTAATAATGTTAAAATAGTTCAACTAAGAGACTTAAGATATATTATACAACTGTTGCTAATGAAATTAAAAGACGTAGCCGCGCTACTAAATAGCTCCGGTATTGATGAGCCTCAGAAGGAGGCAGAGGCGCTATTGTCGTTGCTGTTAAAGGTGGACAGGACAGCCATTTACCTCAACGACCCATACATTGCGGATGAGGTCATCCTCCCCCTTATCCGTAGCAGGCAACGACGTCAACCCCTTGCCTACATCGTCGGGGAGGTCGAGTTCTATGGGCTGAGGATTACGGTTGGCACTGGTGTGCTTATCCCACGTCCTGAGACGGAACTCCTCGTGGTTGAGGCAATCAGGGCTCTCTCTGCGCGACCTCAACCCACCCTCAGAGTCCTGGACCTATGCACCGGGAGCGGCTGCATTGCGCTGTCAATTGCCAGGGCGTATCCGCACTCACACGTCATCGCTATCGACGCCTCCGAGGCAGCCCTGGACTACGCAAGGGTCAACAGCACCATAAACAACATCCACAACGTGGAGTTTTTACAAGGCGACCTGTTCGCGCCCATCAGAGATAGATTGACGGTGCCGCTCCTTACATTCACTGGGGGGTTTTCGCTTATCATATCAAATCCCCCCTACATTAAAA
Source organism: Nitrospirota bacterium (assembly GCA_015233725.1). Lineage (GTDB taxonomy): Bacteria > Nitrospirota > Thermodesulfovibrionia > Thermodesulfovibrionales > Magnetobacteriaceae > Magnetobacterium. Next base: position 4,939 of record JADFXD010000013.1, read on the forward strand.
GCCCTGATATAGATGGCCTTCAACCGGAGATCAGACTGTACGAACCCCCGGAGGCCCTCGATGGCGGCACTGATGGCCTGACCTTCTATCGGAGAATATTAGCAGCAGCAGGGGACTATCTCAGCACGGATGGTCTCATCATGCTTGAAATAGGCGACGATCAGGCCACCGATATCACAGATATAGCCTCAGCCACAAACTTTAAAAGTGTTATCATTAAAAAAGACTACGCCCAAAGAGAACGCTTCGCCATAATTCAAAGGTAATATTCAATATTGTGTATAAGCAGGTAGCACCACAATCAACCGTGGTTGCCAGGATTTAAGCCACTTTTATACCTTCATAATATGGCGTTGTTACTATGCGGCAGCAATATGACCACGTTTGAATGCAGTGGTACCAGCCTATAAAGGGCAAGGCGTTAGATTGCACTACCGCTCCCGTTGGTCGCTACCCTTAAGTTTAGTTACCCATGCGAAATAAGAAGGAACCGCTTAAGTCAACAGCATTAGGTCTGAGGGGGGGGCGGAGCCGCCCCCTTCTCTCTTTTCTTTGTAGCTACAGTTTGATCTTAACGCCTAGTTCTATAGAATCCTCTGACAATGAGGACTCAAAGGAGGTGGGGGCGCCTGCCATGTTGGTGCCGGTCTCTTTCATGGACTTATTAAATGCGTGCATGTAGCCGACATTTATACTAACCTGTGGGGCTACAGTGTACTGAAGGCCTAAGGTCAGATGATGCTCGACAAAGGCAGGAAAACCGGTGATCCTGAATGACTCATAATAGTAGGTCGGCATGGCATACCCCTGCATGGACATCATTTTAGAGCCAGTAAAGTTGCTGTGGCTATCGACAGGGTTTTTGCCATAGTTGTAACCAGCCCTGAGCGCTAAGTTCTGTACAGGCTTAAACTGTAAACCAGCGCCGACAACCAACTGGTTACTCCAATCAAAATCTTTATAACCCGTGGCATCTGCCCAGTTTATCCATTTAAGATCGGTCTCTATCAGGAACTTATCCTTGATCGGTTCAAACGCAATACCAAAACCTACCTCCTGGGGTTGCTCAAGCTTTAGGTTATCCTTTGTGCCGTTGCCGTCAAAGTCTGAGACGCTCTTGTAATTTACCTCTATTGGAGATGAATACGTTAAACCCAAAGATACCGTATCCATCGGCTTGTAGAGTATGCCGACCTTTGCGCCTATACCGTAGTTTTGTGATGTGCCGGTGCCTAGATCAAGCATCGAATAATTCACTCTGCCCGCAACACCGACGGAAAACTGATCGTTAACCTTGTACCTCACGAAAGGTGCAAACTGCATACCGTTAAAGTTGGTATATGTCCCCGATTCCAGGGGATACACGATACTTCCAGCAGGACGGCCATACATGGCAGAGAAGTCGTAATACCTCGTATTGTCCACGTTGGTGCCTCTGTAGTCCACACCAAGGCCACTAACACCATAGGCAGCGATACCGACGGTTGCCTGGGTAGAGACCGGAATTGTAAGGGCCACAGACGGTATAGTGTAAACCTTGCTAGCACTGTCCGCACTGTAAGAAAGGTTGCCAACCGTAGCTTTATTAGTCACAGAGGGTATAAACAATGTTCCCATAAAATCCATATTAATTTTTTCACCAGCAACTGCTGCGGGGTTGCTGTAGATTCCCCCAACTGCATCCTGAGGAGCGGCGATACCGGTTCCACCCATCTCCCTTGAGCCGCTGCCTACCCCAATCAGGTTATCCCCGTTTGTGGCAAAGGACAACGATGAAACGGTTAATACCATCAACACCGACAGAAACACAACTGCATACAGCCTAAACATCTTCTTGTTCATACAATACTCCTTTATTTTCTCCGCTCAATGGCGGAACTAAGATATAACCCTCCAAGAGGGCTGCTTTGTAAGAGAAAGAGGAAAAGAAAGAAGGGGGGCGGCTGGTTTACCCCCCCCTCAGCCCCCCCCGCAAGAGGAGGGGTGAGGCACGATTTAGTCGCAGCGGGTCGCACCCGCCCCGGCCGCGAAGAAGTCCCCTTGACCCCGTAATGCTTATTCCCATGTTATTCTTTCTTTATGTCAAATTACACAACCTTAATTATAACGTTTTTTGTTTATATAAGTCAGCGGTCACTACGGTGGCGCACATGACGGCGACGATGGCGATGGTGGTGAGGTGTGACAGGTGTGCGCCTGTGATAGCTAGTATCAGGATGGCGATAGCGGTTGATAGTCTCAGGAGGTCGGGGTCGCTTTTGCTGACGATTATGGTAGATGCAAGGCGGACTATCCACAGGCTTAACAGGCAACAGATAACGGAGACGTAAAATATCCAGCGGATATTATCTGGCAGATTGGACTTGACGGAGCTGGAGATTATCAGTTCGACCCCTACGGCGCTTGCGGTGATGAATATTGCCAGTGGCAGGTGTGAATATATCCACAGGTTATAGACGTGGAAGAGTTTTTCTTCCAATGTATCCCACATATTTGTGCTGTCGGGGTTTTCGAAGTACATAAGCCACAGGCTAATGACGATACTGGAGCCCATGATAGCGGTGGCCAACGACGTCAGGCTCCAGTTCAGGGCGTATATACCCCGCACTACCCCGGCGATCGACTCGCCGAGGACTATTATGATAAACAGCCCAAATCGTTCCGGCAGGTGCATCAGGTGGGGGGGGAATTCGACCTGGACATTGCCCATGATCAGAGGGGTTGCGTAGTCAACGATGATTGCAATGCCCCAGAGGATAAAACTGTATGGCACAGGTAGAAAAACAGAGACAAACCATATGGCCGCCGCAATAGAAAACCCCAGCATGTAGCCCTTGATCAATACGCTGGCCTCTCTGACGTAATACATGGCACGGAGGTACTGTATCATGAGCACTGCCCTGACAGCCACGTAACTCAGGGCAAAGGCCACGGAGGATTTACCAAAGGCGTTAGAGACACTGACGGCCAGCGCCATTACGGCAAACATCTGTAAGATGGTGAGCATCCGGTGTCCCATGTCGTCGGTGTCAAAGCGCGTCGCGTAAAAAGTCGCCCCAACCCATGACCACCAAACCGGCATGAATAGAAAGATATACTTAATAAACCCGATTATGGATAACTGGTGTTTTAAGAGGTCTGCCAACTGAGCGACAACCACCACAAATATGAGGTCATAGAACAGCTCAAACCACGTTGCGTGGCGCTCTTCTTCCCCCGTGTGTGCCCCTGCCCTTAACCGCGGGGGTTGCCAGATGCCTGTAGTCATGGACACACTTCTATGTCTTATAAAACATTGACATCACGGTGATGTCATCGGACTGTGGGGCTCCCTCCGCAAACTTGATCACATCGTTGAGGACCATATCAGCCAGCATCTTGGCCGGCAGGGTAACACCGGAGGCCAACCTCTTTTCAAGCCTGTGTTCACCAAACAGCTCGTGGGTAATATTCATGGCCTCGACAATACCATCGGTATACATAAAAACCCCGTCGCCTTTTGACAGTTGTATGGTCTCAACACTGTAGAGGGCGTCCTTCATGATGCCAAGGACTATGCCCACATCCTTGGCGCCTATCTGCCGTATCTGTCCGTTTGACAAGAGATAGGGGGGGTTATGTCCTGCGTTGGAGAAAGACAACTCTCCGGTTTTATAGTTCAGGATGGCCATAAACAGCGTGACAAACATGGCATCCTCGTTGTCTTTATTGAGCTCGTTGTTGACCTTGTACAGGATATCAGTTACGTTGGGGTTGCCTGCCCCGATTGCCCGTATGAGTGTCTTGGCAACTGCCATAAACAGTGCTGCCGGCATACCTTTGTCGGCGACGTCCGCCATCACAAGGCAGATGTGGGTATCGTCTATACTGAAGTAGTCATAGAAGTCACCGCCTACGACCTTGGCAGGGGCAAGGAAGGCATGGAGGTCTATGCCGTAGGTCTTTGCAAATCCCTCGCTGTCTTTAGAGAGCATGTTCATCTGTATCTGACCGGCGAAGTTTAGGGACTCCTCTAACTTTTGCTTTTCAAAGTTATCAAAGGTCAGCCCCAGATTGGAGGTAAACATCTCCAGGATGCTTTTATCCAGGTTGTCAAATCGCTTCTTACCCTCGATGAATATCGTATTTGCCGGAATGTTCTTGTTGGCGAAATAGAGTATGCCGGCGTCCTTGATGTAGGTATTCTTTTTTTGCGCTATTGTGTCTTTAAGCATATCGGTGACCTTCATATCTATGGAGTCTTTAACCTCTGCCATTGGCCTGACCTTCATGTTGGCATCTGACTCAATAAAGACCATGTCCTTGAACACATCGCCGGAGTCGTCATGGGTATTTTTAAAAAACAGTACCCTTCCGCTTATATTTACCAAAGAGCCTAACAACGCCTTGATCCTCAGCACAAAGTCATCTGTGGACTTGAACTCAAAAAACGACGCACACGCCTTAAGGATGTTTTGAAGCCCCTTCTCTGCCCGTATGCGTCTCTTGATGTTGACCATCAGGACTATTATATACATGGTCATGATCAGCACAACGGCTATAAAACTCCACACGATACGTTTATATTTATAGTAGAACGTCTCAGGTTCATACTTGATTACAGCGCCCTTAGGCAGACTTGCCACATCAATATTAAACCTCTGAAGCACCCTGTAGTCAAATGCCGTGATACGAGGGCTCTCCATTACAACATCTGGCATAACGGAAGGGTCCTTGCTGTTGAGCACACCGAGGGCCAGTCTGCCGGCCGTTGCGCCCTGTTCAAAACCACTTATCATGAAACCGCCAACTATCCCGTAACCCAGCATATAATCCACCACCCCATACGCCGGCACGGTAGAGGCCTCTGTGATCTCAGGGATCGCCTCCGATGGCGTAAATAGTTTGCCCCTCTTATCCTTAAAGAAAGACAGATAAATAACAACACTTTCACTACTTAATTTTGACAGTATATCCTTTAGCTCAGACATCGCAATATCATCATAATAGAAAAACTTTACCCTGTCCTTAAAGCGAGGCAGCAGCACCATCTTGTCAAATTCTTTCCTATGTAATTTACCCGTAGTACCCAGGTCACTTATGAGATATATCTGAGTAGTCTTAGGGTGGATTTTTAATATAAAATCTACGTTTGCAGGCAAATCAGTTTTCTCATTCACCCCCGTATATAGCTTAAAACCCTCCATTTTCGCCCTATCAAAGTCATTGATACCACAAAAGACTACAGGGGTATTGGGCAGTATCTCATCCCTGTATCTCTTCATAAAATTCAGGGCATCATCGTCCGTACAGATAACAATATCTATTTTTATCTTGGTTTCTCTGAGCTTATTTGCCAGCATCTCCTTAAATAAGCGAAAATGCTCTTCCGTATGAATCCTCTTCGTATCCATATACTCAACCATGAGGACAACCCCCTTCTTTGGCGTCAATACAGCCTCAATACCGCTCTCTTCACTATCGGTCCAATCATACCCCTTTGAATAAGAATTCAGCACCAGGACATATTTTTTCCCCGCATCCTTATCTCTGTCTTCATCCGCCGAAAAGCAGACGCCTGTCATACACCAAAAGATAAACAATACAACCACTATCTTTTTTTTCATCATCAATTCCTATTCCTAATCTGTTAGATTAAATTAAAATACCCCCCTCCAATAGCAAATTTATGGGGTCAAGGGCACTGGTGCCCTTGCAGGGGGGGCTGAGGGGGGGGCAGCGCCGCCCCCCTTCTTTCTTTTCTTCTTTCTTTACCTTTTTTTTTTGCAACATACCTTCATTTAGTATAGTAGAGGTTGTTTGCTATAGCGCTTGATTCATAGACTGGGGGGACGTCGAAATTTTTTTCCTTGAGCACAGCCGTATTCATGGCAATCACGCATTTTGAGCTATTGACGACGGGGATATCCCTGGGGCGTTTCTTGTTTTCAATGATGTCAACGGCCATCCTGGCGGCGACCTCACCCTGTTCAAGGGGGGATGTGGCTATGGCCAACATGCCGCCATCCTCGGAGAAAAATGAATTTGTGCCAATTACTGGTATCTTTGAATTCTTAACGATATATTTAACAACCTCTTTAGGTGGAACAAGTTCACTACTGCCTGGGGTACGGGCTATCTTTCTGTAGTTTGCTGTGACGATATAATCCGCTGAATCAGATGCCTCCTTAAGCGTCTCCTGCAGATCATGCATCGAGCCCACCAGCCTCGACCCCACAAGGGTTATGGGTGACCAGTTGAAGCTCTTGACCCATCGCTCATCTCCCTTAACGCTTTCAGAGGTATCCCCCATGAAAAAGACTCTCAGCGGGGCGCTATTTACATATTCCTGGGCATGTCCCTGTGCATGTTCCTGGGAGAAGGTCAAGAGACCATCAATGATTGCAGCTATGGGGACACGCTCCAGTACGCCGGTGACGTTTTCGGCCTTATCGAAGCCGTAGGTCTTTAACTCGTTATTTACGCCTGTAAAGACTATCTTGATGTTTGGTTTGTTAATGTAGTATTTGGTGACATATTCCTGGGCATCGTCATCGGCGGCTATTATTACGTCTGGCTGCCACTTGTCGATCATTTTTCTGGCGATTAGGCCCGCGTTTTTCTTATACTCACGCCAGGGATGACGCTTTGTGTCAAGATAGTGCCACCTGACAAAGTAGTGGGACTTGTTTTTGAGCACCCGATTTATCCCAGCATTCACATCCCGAACCCATGAGTAATCCGTTTGATAACTGTGCAGGATCAACAGGCGCGGTTTACTGATATTGAAATACATGAGCATCAATCCAACCTCAACGATAAAGACAATGGCAAATATGCTTAATTTAGCCTTTTTCATAGCAGCCCCGCCATCTTCCAGTAAGGGATAGTTGCGTACAGGGAGACGATCTTAATGGCATTGACGATCATATTGAATTTCAAAAAAGACCCTTCATCATATAACCCTTTGCTTAGACTCATCTCTTGAAATTGCATGTAATAAGAGCATTGATAAGGAAATACCCACATCTCGCCAAGCACCAGGATAATAAACCCCATGACCCATGCGTTGACCCCAGCCAAGTCTGCCAGGGGCATAAATACTGCCGCCACAAGGACAATCACCGCGTTTATGGGAATGGCAAGGCGCATGATAAAGATAATAGCGCTGAGGATCAGGATAAAGAGATTAAAGTTATACCGCATGTAGTAAAACAGCCCTGTTAGCTTATTGGCTAGCATGGTGTCAAGGCCAACGTTCTTCATAGTGCTTATTATACCAACAACAGTGGCCATATAGATCAGAAACGGCCAGTCTACTTTTTCCTTGAAATCTTTCTTTGAGAGCGTGCCAAAGATCAAAAGCGCATACAGGATGGACAGAGCCAGCCACGGAGGCTGTATCTTATGGAGTGAATAGGTGAGGATGCCTACCACAAAGGCAGCCAATCCCATTAATGTGGCCCACTCCTGAAAGGACAACTTGCCAAGCAGCTCAAGCTGCTTTCTCACCTGAGCCTTTGATACCGTTACCGTCTCATTGTTTTTGTACATGAGGCGCAGGACTATAAGATAGAGGATGAGGGTTATGACGCCAGTGACGGAGGCTGCCAAAAACCACGATAACCATTGAAAGTTCTCCTGTATCTGCAGGGGCATCATTCCCAGGACAACAAAGTTGACGGACTTACTGGTAAGAAACATGGCTGACAACAACGTAGACCCCGCAAATGTTGTGGCAGCGAGTTTTGTGGCGGCCTTATCTTTATGTTTCATGTGGGTGGTTTCTACTATATCGTTATAAAAAGGGCTTACGAGGGCAATCCTTCCATTTGCCGTTGGGATAATCGGGGTAAGCACGCTTCCCAGTGACATCAGGCCAAAGTTGAGGCCAAACTGTGTCTTTGGCAGCACCAGCATCATCAGTAAGATAATCCGGTAACTCAGCCCGGACGTAATGAGCACCGCACCAAGCCCAAGGACACTCATAGCCATGAAAAACCCATCCGACACAAACCCCGATAGAACGACCTCCGGGGGTGCTATCCCCAGACACAAGGTAGCCAGCGCAGCAAAGATACCCGGCACAAACTCATCCACCAGCTTGAATACCCACATGCCGATCGTTGCCGTCAATATCCCTAAAAACAGAAAGGCGTTTACCTCAAGGCCATACCTGTGCCCCAAAAACACGGACAGGGGTGAAAACAGGCATATGCACGCCCAGCCTACTGTCTTTACCCTATCCACTTTCTGTGCGTCTTTGGGTTTTTTTACCTTCTTCTCTGGCTGTCCTAACCTTTCCGACTTATCACATTGCACCTCTATATTATTACATCTGATGGAGTCTATCAAAGAAGAGAGAAATACCTCCTTGACATCTTTGTTATTAGCCAGTAGTGTTAATAATTTCTCTCTGGAAATCGTTAAGGTTGTTACATTAGTGAGCGCAACCGCTGTTGAGACATACACACTGATATCCGTACCGCTCTCAATGCCGAACTTGTCGCCACCTTTGGCTAACGTCCCTTTAGGTTTCCGTCTTTCAACGAAGCCGATTGACTCAATGCCGAGCTTGTTGCAATCTCTGGCTATCATAGCTGTATTGCTATAGGTAAGCCTCACCTCACCGCTTGTCAGGATATAGAGGTGATTTGCCGTTTCACCGGCATTATAAATGCTCTGACCGCTGGAAAACTGCTGTATTATAACATACGGTAATATGTAGGATAAATCCCGCCTGTTGACGATTGAAAATGTGTCATCACTAAGCAGACGAGAGATTATCTCCTCGCTTCTGTCTGTGTTATCCATTGCAGCCTTTGTCATGCAGCCCTTGCCCTAATTAATAGTGACGACAAAGGTATGTCGGTTTCTATTATCCACACGGGTATAGTTGATCTCATCAACGCCGCTTATTGCCAGGAATATCCCTAATCCCCCGATGGGTCTGTCTTCAAGGGGTTTTTGTAAGGTCTCCTCCTCGACATCTCTTTGCTGAAAGGGGTCAAACGGCTTTGTGTCGTCATACATGGAGACCCTAAGCTGGTTGCCACTGGTCTGCACCTCAAGATCGATAACCCCCTCCAGGCCATTTTCCATATAGCCGTAGCTGATTATATTTGCGACTATCTCATCAATGGCAAGGGCCAGGTTATACGTCTTTTTCTTATCCAGGCCAACGCCCGTGGCCTCTTCTATTACAAACTCCCTTATTGGACTCAAAGAGTCTAACACCGCTGGAAACCCTTTAGTTTTCACTGCAACCCTCCTTCTATGTATTTTAGCAACCCTATACTCGATATAATAGCATAGTGACAGAGGGCATTGTCAAATTTTTTTTCCTACAGAAAAGAGAAAAAAGAAAGAAGAGAAGAAATGTTTCCACAGGTAGAGAATCTTATAGGCTCTGTAAAGAACTATTTTTTTGTAGAAAAGTAAAATGTCATTTGTCTGTGATACTAAGGATAGTATCAACCAGCCACCAGCCCTAGCAAGAAGCAGGAGCGTCCTGCAGCGACAAAGAAGGGGTCAAGGGCACTGGTGTCCTTGCAGGGGGGATCAAAGGGGGGGCGGAGCCGCCCCCTTTTTCTCTTTTCTTCTCTTGGCCTTTAGTCTTTGTATCCTTCGCTGAGTTCCACGATGTTTCCTTCGGGGTCTTTTAGCCAGACGGAGCGCCAGCCCTTGATGAAGTCATCGAAGTTCAGTGGCCCCAGCGTTATTTCGGCGGCGCTGCCCATCTCCTTGAGTTTGTTGTCAACGCTATCAACGTTGAAGGAGAGGTGACGCAATCCGGCGTAATGGGGGCCATCGGCGCCAGCCTGTGGGATCGGCCTCGGATCATCGGCCTGAAACACCTCCAGATAGACCCCCTCGTTGTTGCTGAGCATGATTATCTTTTTATCCCCAAAAGCAATGACCCTCTTCTGCTTAAATCCCAGGTGCCTTGTGTAAAACTCAATCATCACGGCCTGATCGTTACACGTCAAGCCAACGTGTGCAAAGCTGATTTGTCCCATATCTATATCCTCCTTAATTAACTATCCTGCGTTTATAATCATATCCGCGGCCTTTTCGCCGATCATCACACATGCGGCGTTGGGATTGCCGCTTACAATGTTTGGCATGACTGAGGCATCGGCGACGCGGAGGTTTGCGACCCCATGCACTAAGAGCCTTGGATCAACCACAGCCATGTCGTCGTAGCCCATCTTGCATGTCCCCACCGGATGCCAGATGGTGGAGGCCCTGCCCCTGATCTCTGCTCGCAACTGCTCGACCGTCTTACCGGCGGTGGGGTATAGCTCACCATCGGCGTACTGACTGAGTGCCCTGGTCTGGGTCAACTTCCTCGTCATATCGATGGCCGATACCAGGACGTCAACGTCTCGTTCGCACTTGAGGTAGTTGTTGAGGATGACCGGTGCGTCGGAGGCGGAGGTCGAACGCAGCTTTACGAAGCCGCGGCTCTTGGGCTGCACCAGGACGACTACGAAGTTGATATGGTAACCCTTAAAGTCCGGGATGAACTCCGGGATGCCGGCGTTGAAGTTTATCTGGAGGTCTGGCGCGGCGGCATCTAGTGCATCGCGGGTGCGGAGGAACAGCCCTGCCTCACCCAGGAATATAGGCCGGGCGACTTCCTTTTTGGACTTGTACGGTATCCCCATAAGGACATGGTCGTGGAGATTCTGCCCCACCCCGGGCAGGTCTGCCTCGACTCTGATCCCGTGTGTCCTGAGGTGATCCGCCGGACCTATACCTGATAGCATCAGCAGCTTGGGGGAGTCATAGGCTCCGGCGCTCAACACCACCTCGGCATCTGCACTGGCAGTTATATCGGCGCCATCGCGATTGTACCTGACACCGACGGCCCTGCCATTTTCGATCAGGATGCGGCTGACGTGGGCATGGGTGTGTATCACGAGGTTCTTGCGCTCTGAGATGGGCTTGATGTAGGCCACGGCTGCGCTACAGCGTTTGACGTCCCTGGTGATATTGAGCTGATACAGGCTGGCCGTGTTGACGGACTCGGCTCCGTTGTAGTCGCCATTGGGGGCATTGAAGCCAAGCTCTGCGGCGGCATTGGTGAAGGCGATTGCGGCATCGGAAGGGACCGGATTGACCATTACCCCAAGGGGGCCGTTTGAGCCGTGATACTGGTCTGTTGTGTTGTAGTAGCATTCAGATTTTATGAAGTAGGGCAAGACGTCATTGTAGCCCCAGCCCTCGTTGCCCAGGGCGTTCCAGAGGTCGAAGTCCCTCCGGTTGCCGCGGACGTGGATCATGGCATAGAGGACGCTTGAGCCGCCCATCACCTTGCCCCTGGTCAGATGTACCTTGCGGTTATTGAGATATGGTTCAGGTTCGCTCTCGTAGTTCCAGTCATACGGTGACCCCCACAGCTTAACGACATCGGCGGGATTGTGCATCTCCGGTTTGTCGTCTGGTCCTCCGGCCTCAAGCAGGAGGACGGAGTTCCTGGGGTTGGCGCTAAGTCTGTTGGCCAACACGCACCCCGTCGAGCCACCGCCTATTACGATATAGTCATATTTAGTCATTCTCCTAAGCTCCTTTTCTTGTAATCGTTCAAAGGTCTAAGAGAAGGGGAAGAAAGGGGGGCGACTCCGTCCCCCCCTCGACCCCCCCTGCAAGGGGACCAGTCCCCTTGACCCCATTATACCTTGTTTACAGTGGATTGATTATACTCAACATTTCATTAGCTATTTAGCGTCTGTAACGGAATTGGAAGTGTCTGCGGTGGTTGTGTATCTTGTACTCGGTGTTGCCATACAGGAGTAGTCGGGAGTAGAACTCTGGCAGGGCAGGGCTTCCGTACTCAAGCATTGGGTAGGGGTATGGGCCTACCTCTGGCATGATCGACGCCACGGCGGGGAGGCTTGCCTGGTCGAGTCTCTTCATCTGGTCATCGGTGAGTGTGAAGTCTGTGCAGCCGAGGTTTTCCTTTGTTTGTTCGAGGGTGCGGGCGGAGAATATTGGTATGGCCACTACCCTCTGTTGCATGATCCAGCGCAGGGAGACCTGGACTGTTGGGCGGCCGATCTCATCGGCGATCTTGACGACCTCGTCCATGACCTTGAGGTTGCGAGTGGTGATATCATGCCAGTAGTGGCGCTTGTTGTTATCGACCTCGTCGGTCAGTCTGTATAGCTCGTTGGGGTTGAGTTTACCTCGGTTATACTTGCCCGTTGCGATACCGCCACCCAAGGGCGACCAGCACACCCAGGCGATGTCGAGTTCGTCACACATTGGCAGAAACTCCGGTTCACATGAGCGCTCTGTTATGCTATACTCAAGCTGTGTGGCGATAAACGGTGTCCATCCCTGGAAGTCGGCAATCGTATTGGCCCGTGCCATCCACCATGCGGGGTAGTTGGAGGCCCCGATGTAGAGGACCTTGCCCTGACGCACGAGGTCGTCCATTGCGCGCAGCATCTCGTCGATGGGGGTAGTGAAGTCGTAGATGTGTGCCCAGAGCAGGTCTATGTAGTCGGTCTTGAGGCGTTTGAGGCTTCCCTCTACCGATCTGACCATGTTCTTGCGATGGTTGCCGTTGCCGTTTGGGTCGTTCTGGTCGGCGAAGCCGTCAACGAGGGAGTACTTCGTCGCCAGGACGAGGCGATCACGGTTTGGATGGATGATCTCACCCAGTATCTGTTCAGACTGACTCTCCTGGTAGCGGTTTGAGGTATCGACGAGGTTGCCGCCGGCCTCTGTGAAGGCGTTAAGTATCTTGCGGCTTTCTTCCTTGTCTGAGCCGATACTGCCCCAGTTTGTGCCAAAGGTTGCACATCCGAGGCCGAGTTCCGACACACGTAGTCCGCTGCGTCCCAAGAGCCTGTACTTCATTGCTGCCATCGTTACCTCCTGAAAGTTGATTTGTCCTTAGAAGTTATACCGAACGCCGAACTGGCCATCCCAGCCGGTGTAGCCCAGTTGGGTATAGAATCCATTTGGCGAACTGCTAGCGTAGTCATCCGCGAGGAAGTTATTGGATTTTATGAACTTAGCCGCCAGATACACATCGAAGTGTTTGGATAGCTCGTAGGTGATGCCAAACCTCGGTGAGATGGCAAAGACAAAATCCGTGGTTGAGTGCAGGTGGAAACCCGCTCCGTTTTTGCCTAGCCCACCTTGACTTACTGGTAAGTTTGCAAAGAAATCAAGTGTTGGGGATGACAGACCCACGGCGCTAAGCCTGTCAAAGCCAAGTCCAAGCCCTACATATGGTGACAGGTGAGAGAAAAACCCCGTAGTGGAGGGAGCTAACTTCCTGATAGGAAAATCATAGTATATGACCGTCATGAAGGAGTCGACAGTTGCGTGTCCAACGGTGTTCTCTCGTTTGTTTGCGAATTGGTGTAACTCAACCCACTTGAAATCGTTACGCTCTGTGGAGTACTCCAGTTCGACCCTGAAGTTTTGCAGGAATTTGTTATTCACGCCCTCCAGGCGGGCCCCCACGGTCGCAGTAAACTCAGGACCGGCGCCATATTCGACCCTGCCCTTCCAGTCATCGGACTGTGCTCGCCAGACTATGCCAGTACCAGCGCCCACATAAAAAGGCGATCGCCCCGTATCATCCGCCCCAGAGTACTGAAATGCCCCCACAACGCAGAGCATCACCAGCATCAATACCAAAAACAATCTCTTCATAATCTCAAACCATCCTTTTTCCTTAGAAGTTATACCGAAGGCCAACCTGGGCATCCCATATGTTGACGTTGCATCTGTTCCATGCGCCATTTGGCGAACTGCTACCGTAGGCATCCACTAGGACCTTATTGGCTTTTGAATACTTAGCCCCCATATAGACATCGAGGTGTTTGGATATCTCGTAGGTAACGCCAAACCTCGGTGATATGACGTAGACGAAGTCCGTGCTTGTATTGAGATGGTAGCCTGCTCCGTTTTTACTTAGTCCACCTTGACTTGTTGGCATGTTTGCCCAATAATCAAGCGATGTAGATGATAGGTCTTTCAATATAGACCTGCCAAAACCAAATCCAAGTCCTACATATGGTGACAGATGAGAGGCAAACCCCGTAGTAGAGGGGGCAAGCTTTCTGAAGGGAAGGTCATAGTATATAACCGCCGTGTAAGTCTCGAAGTCTATGCGTCCAGAGGCATCCTCGATCTTGTTTTTCATGGCGTGAATCTCAACTGACTTGTTGCCGTCAAACTGTCTGGCGTACTCCAGTTCGATCCTTAAGTTTTGCAGTATCTTATTCTCCAACCCCTCTAAGCGAACACCAAAGGCTCCAGTGAGTTCAACTCCGGTATCAAAGGAGGTCTTTGCTGAGTTGTCATCAGCGGGGCCTCGCCAGCTAATGCCAGTGCCTGCGCCTACATAAAAAGGTGTACGCCCCTCATCAGCCGCACCAGCGTACTGAGATGTACACACAACTGAAAGCATCACTAACATCAATGCCATCACTAACAAAAACGTTTTCTTCATCATTCTAAACCATCCTTTATCTTTGAATCTTTGCAATCTTTATCTTTCCATACTTAAGAAAAGGCAGAAGAGAGAGGGGGACTCCGCCCCCTTGACCCCTGCAAGAGGAACGCCTGGCCGCCTTCTTTGACGCTCCAGGACGCTCCTGGCCCTCTTGACTCCCCTGCAAGAGCACCAGTGCCCTTGACCCCACAATGGATGGGTGCTTACTTTAGGCGACCGATCCGTCGGGATACTGTACCATGCCGGCAAAGTGTACCTCGATCTTGCCATCCCTCAACACCCAACTATCGGCAAAGCGCATCTTGGGGTTGCCGCCCTCTACCTTCATCTCGATGGCCTCCACGATCATCAGAAGCCTGTTGTCAACCTCACCCCAGAACGCTATATCGACCTTGATGCCCTGGATTCCCAGGATGCCCTTAAAGTGCTCCCGCAACTGGTCGCGTCCACGAAAGACCTTGGGAACCTTTTCAAAGCTGCTGATCAGCACGGCGTCATCGGTATACTGATCCAGGATTGCCTCGATGTCCTTTTTCAGGATCAGGTCTATGTGTTCCTTGTACAACCTTCCTAACTGTGTATCTGGTGCGTTTCCCATCGTTGTCTCCTTAAGGTTTTTTGTTAGGCGTTAGGGTTAAAGTTTCGCGGAGCCCTCGTGATACTTCAGCTCATCCACCGTGTACTTTGTAATGACTGGCAGGCCGGTCTTGCCTGAGACCTTTACCGTCCATGTCTGGTAGGCGTCGAGTTTGATACGCTTGCTATACCTGGCTGGTGGGGTCCAACAACTGGCCTCCCACTGCACGACGACCTTCACATCTGCCTGGTCGCCCTTTATGGTTGACTCTACGGACTTCACCACGTGCACCTCGTCAAAGAAGATACGGATCACGCCCTGATACCATAGCTCAAATGCCGGCAGTCCTTCCAGGGTGGCCTCCGGAAAGACCATAAACAGTCCCTCCTCCGCCAACATGGGCAGGATATCTACCATCGGGGCGTGTACGTCGAGCTTGTCGTACCACACCCGTGCGAGTTTATCGATGGCCTCTGGTGTCAACGCTGTCTTACTCATAGTTGCTAACCTCCTTGTTGTCTTGATTAGGGTTTTCTATAGCCTTAGCGCAGTACCACATCCAGGAGATATGGTCTGTCATCGGCGAACATTGCCTTTACAGCCTGGTCAATATGCGCGGGGTTGTCTATGCGCATTGAATTTACAGCCATTGCCTCAGCCAGGCGGTCGAAACGGATATCCGGCCCTGAAAGGTTGAAACAATCGGGGAAGGGATGGGCTGCAATGTCTCTTTCCTTCCAGTACTGGTTGATGTTTAGGTTTAAGAGCTGGTAGACGCCATTGTTACAGATCACGAACTTGGCCCCTATGTTGTAACGGGCGGCGGTGTATAGCGCCTGGATCGTGTACATGGAGCCGCCATCGCCTGTAAAGCCGATCACTGTCTTGTTGGGATTGGCCAGCTTTGCCCCAATGGCCCCAGGGATGCCAACCCCCAGGGAGCCTCCGCGGGTTACGAAATAGCTTCCTGGCATCCTTGGCTGCAGATAGCGCGTCACCGCGGGTGAGGAAGTCAGCGCCTCATCAAAGAGTATTGCGTCCTTGGGCAGTATGTCTGCCAATCTGCTGGCGAGGTCTGACATATGTATGGAGGTGTTATTCTTGGCCTTTTGGTCGGCCTCTACCTCGGTGTTGTGGTTATTGGTCTTGGCCTGCCTGCTGATATCTGTTCTCTTGTAGGCCTCTGCCCTGTACTGGGGCGATATGCGGTGTTGCAGCTCATTGGCAAGCGCCGCAAGAGACAACTTGGGGTCGCTCACCGCAGCGATGTCAACCCTGTGGTTCTTGGCGATTTCGTAGGCGTTGAGGTCGAAGTGTACGACCTTGGCCCCAGGTGCGAATATGTCGCCAAGTTCGGGGAACACCTCCGGCAGCATATACGTCCCCACGATGAGGACGGAGTCGGCCTTCTTTGTGATTGGCAGGGAGTAGGAGCCGGTCATGTGTCCGGTTGTCCCCTTGTAGAGCGGGTGGGTCGTGTCCATGACGACATCGCCGATATCGGCGGCATAGACCTCGGCGCCGAGGAGTTCGGCAACGCGGGTCAGCTCATCGTTGGCGTTGGAGTAGGCAACACCATCCCCGACAAAGATCACGGGGGTCTGTCCCTTCAGGAGCGCCTCTGCGGCGGACTCTATGGTTCTTGCCTCAGGCAGCACGCGCGTGCTGGGGATCAACGTGGGGAAGACCTCCTCGTTGTTTATCTCATCGAGGACATCCATCGGCAGGCACACATATACTGGCCCCATGGGGGGTGTGGCGGCTATCTTGATGGCGCGTCTGAGGGTGCGCAACAACGAGCGACTGTCCATGACCATCGTGGCGTACTTGGTTACCGGCGCCATAAAGGCCACCAGGTCGCCGGCCATCTGAGCGTCCATGTTTAGGTAGCTCAGTCCGGCATCTCCGGCTATCACCACCAATGGGGAGTGTCCACGCCTGGCCTGATACAGCGCCCCCACCGCGTTGCCGATCCCAGGTGAGCTGTGCAGTTGCACGAGGGTGGGCTTCTGGGTAGCGCGGGCATAACCGTCGGCTGTCATCACCGCGATGCTTTCCTGAAGCGTAAGGATGTACTGCATGGCCGGATAGTCCCTCATCGCGTCGAGGAATCCCTGTTCGACGGTGCCGGGATTGCCAAACATGTAGGTCATGCCATCGGCTAAGAGTTGTTCGATGATCTTATATCTGCCAGTCTTACCAGCCATAGCGTCTCAACCCGTGTTGGAGCACCTCCACGAACTTATCGCCGCACTCGTATGAGCACTGGTTGGAGCGTGCCGTGATAAATGGATAGTCAACGATGACCGAGGTCTCCTTGCCAAAGTTGCCATGATATTGCCCATTGCAGCCCACGGCGTCGGTGAGGACGTATTCCAGGGCGTAGGGGGGCGGTCCGATGACAAAGTCCGTACCCATAAAGCCCGTGCCATCATGATAATCGTACTCGATGCAGTGGCCGGTGACGTGTTTACCGCGGATAATGCACTTACGCTCAACTAGGTCGCGGGCAAACACCAGACATGCCACACCGTAGCAGACGGCAGCTATGGGCTTGTCCGCCTTGTAGAACCCCAGGATGACGTCATGAAGCCTCTGGTTGTTTACCATATCAACGATAGGCCCGCTGCCGCCAACGACGAGCAGGGCATCGTACTGTTGAAGCTCCTGTTGTTTTTCCTTTACGGTCTTGTGGTACTTCTCCAGGTCACGCAGGAAGTTTGGGGCGCTATAGTATGGCCTCTCGGGAAACCAGGCAGACAGATTTATCGGGTTGTCGAGTTTCTTGTCTTTATCGAGGAGGCGTACCTTTGCCGCCGTTGCCTCCGAGGTAACGCATGTGCCCAGGGGTGGGTCAACGTATGTCCCATCCATGCTTGGTGGTAAGGCCGGCGCCCTCTTACCCTTTGGCGTGACAAAGACGAGCTCGTAACCTGCAGCCTCAAGCCTCTCCATAGGGCCCAAAAGCTCCTCGCCCCAAAACCCATACTCCGATAACACTGTTAAAATCTTCTTCGACATTACCGCTTCCTCCTTTTAATGTTTGTGTGTAAGAAGGGGAAAGAAGGGGGCGGCTCCGCCCCCCCTCAGACCCCCCTGCAAGGGGACCAGTCCCCTTGACCCCATTATGGCTTACTATTATCTATTACGAGTTTGCTTATAATAGATTAGCTATTCAAACGCCAAATTACTTCTTATACTCATCGACGATGGTCACACTGTGCAACAGCCCTGTTTTTGTAAGGGTATCCACAATCATTTCCTGTGGTTTAACGACGTATATGGGGACGTTTACACCTAGTTTCTGCTTGGCAAACACGATCACGCGCAACCCGGCAGAAGACATAAATGTCAGGTCCTTCATAAACAGGACGATCTCCTTTGGGGAGACCTGTGCTAACTTATCCACCTCTTCCTTGAATTTGCTAACAGAGCCAGAATCCACCTCTCCAACGAGGGTGATCTTGGCTATGCCCTCTGAAACCTCTGATGTTACCGTAAGACTCATTGTCATATCCTCCTTTATGTAAATTAATGTAGTGTTTATAGTTTACACTTTATCTGCCTACCAGGACAATCACGGAGCGCGGTCCGACGAGGAAGTGATGTTGGTCGCCAAGTGCGGGCTCTTTGCCTGTCTCGCTGATGTCCTGTGGCGCTGGCATCCCGGTGTTAACCGATACATGCCACTTCTTTACCGCTCCAGGACGCTCCTGGTTCATTGTCTGTGGCGGTTGTGGAAGTTCAAAGTCCAGGTGTTCCCAGAACATGTTCATTGCCACATAGATGTCGTCGTCCCTGACGGTTCCCTGTTTGGCGTGTCTGCCGCAGAGCATAAAGGCAAGGACTCGGCTTGTTGCCGACCAGTCGCAGTACCACGCCTTTGTGCCGTGGAAGCTGATATCGGGATAGCCGCTTCCAACGTAATCCCTGTGCTGGAAGTGGTAACGCAGGCGAAACACCGGATGGGCGTGCCTGAAGTTGATAATACGCCTGGCGAATGTAAATAGCTCGTTGTTTTTCTTTAACATGTCCCAGTTGAGCCAGTTGAGTTCGCTGTCATGGCAGTAGGTGTTGTTGTTGCCGTTTTGGGTCCTGCCCATTTCGTCGCCCATCAGGAGCATGGGCACGCCGGCGCTGACCATGAGGATGGTCAAGGCGTTTTTGATCTGTTGTCTACGCAGGGCGTTTATGGCCTCCTGGTCTGTGGGACCTTCCCAGCCGCAGTTCCAACTGTTGTTGTCGTTGGCGCCGTCGTTGTTGTCTTCTCCGTTGTCCTCGTTGTGTTTGTAGTCGTAGGAGAACATGTCATTGAGGGTGAAACCGTCATGACAGGTGATGAAGTTGATGCTTGCCGTTGGTCCGCGAAAGGCATAGAGGTCGGGTGAGCCCTGGATACGTTGGGACATATCCCCGACGAGGCCCATCTCGCTCTTGAGGAATTTTCTGACGCCGTCGCGATACTTACCGTTCCACTCGGCCCAGCGTCCGTAGGCCGGAAACGACCCCACCTGATACAGCCCGCCGGCATCCCAGGCCTCGGCTATCAGCTTGCACTTGGCCAGTATCGGGTCATATGCCAGCGACTCCAGAAGTGGTGGATTGGACAGCGGATATCCCAGGGGGTCGCGACCGAGGATCGACGCCAGGTCAAATCTGAACCCGTCGATGTGATACTCCGAGGCCCAGTACCTCAGACAATCCAGCACCATGTTTCGCACAATGGGGTTGTTACAATTGAGCGTGTTGCCGGTGCCGGAGAAGTTAAAGTAGTACCCATCGGGGGTCAACATATAGTAGGTCTTGTTGTCTATCCCGCGGAATGAGATCGTGTGTCCGCGGTGGTCTCCCTCGGCGGTGTGGTTAAAGACCACATCCAGGATGATTTCGATCCCGTTTCTGTGGAACTCCTTGATGAGGGTCTTTAGCTCATCCACCTGCATACCATACTTGCCCGAGGCTGCAAACCCGGCCTTTGGGGCAAAGAACCCCACGGTGCTGTAACCCCAGTAGTTGACGAGCTGCTCTCCGGTTTGAGGGTGTTTGCGGCTGCCCTCCCACTCGTCGAACTCGTAAATTGGCATCAGCTCTACACAGTTAACGCCAAGCTCTTTGAGGTAGGGGAGTTTCTCCTTGATGGCTGTAAACGTCCCGTTGTACTTGGTGTTTGCCGACTTATGGGCTGTAAAACTTCTTACATGCATCTCGTATATAACGAGGTCTTCTATGGGGACCTCCAGGGGGCGGTCGCATTCCCAATCGAAGTCCTCAAAGGCGAGCAGTGCCCGGTAGGGATAGATATCGTCCCAATTGGGTGATGCAAGCCAGGTGTTGCGTCCTCCGATGGACTTTGCGTAGGGGTCGCAGAGTATCTTGGACTTGTCAAAGCGATGGCCGGCCTTTTCGTCGTAGGGGCCATCCATCCTGTAGCCGTATTGCAGGAGTTCGTAGTTCAGGTCAAAGACCACGATACAGTACACGTTACCGATCCGGAACTCCTCAGGGATCGGGACCTCAGCAAAAGGAGCATGTGCCCCCTTGTCAAACAGCACTAACGTACACGATGTCGCAGCGCTGGAATAGACAGAGAAATTCACCCCATTGGGCACCATCGTTGCCCCAAAGGGCAGGGGTTTGCCCTTTCTGAACTTTAGCCCCTCGTGCTCGTGGGTTGGATAATAATCGATTCGTTGGTCTATCATATCCATAGTTTTATCCTATCGCCTTTATACCGGCATCGAGGTTATCGGCAATGACAAAGAAATTTATAAACCCCGTCATCTTCATCACCTCTACGATCTCCTCCATCACGCTGACCAGGACAACCTTACCGTTGCGTGCCTTCATCTGCCTGTAGATCAACATCAGCATCCTTAGACCGGCGCTTGACAGAAAACTCACCTTCTTCATATCAATCACCACCTTGTCCTTGCCATCTATGCCCTCAAAGACCTGCTTCTGGACATCGGGCACAGTGTTGCTATCGATGCTGCCATCAAGAGCAATTACCGTAACACCACTAACCGTGCTCACAGTCACCATTGACATCCTCCCTTTCATATCCTTCAGTGTATTGAGAAGGGAGGGCTTTGCCCTCCCTCAGACCCACCCACAAGGGCACCAGTGCCCTTGACCCCCTTATAGTAACCGTAGGGAGCGGGCTGATCAATGCTGTGTCCCTTGTTCACGGTGAATATTATTCTAATTAATCCAGCCATGTCTTTGGTGTTATCTTTACCTTTACCCTGACTTGCTCATCGGTACGTGGCAGGTTGACTGTCAAGGCGTTGGCGTCGAAGTCCTTGTATGGCTCGTCGTTTATGTAGCAGTCACTGATATAGATGCTTCCCTTGGGCAGGATATCGGGGGATACCCTCAGTATGTTGCCCTCAAATGAGTCAGGATATGGCTTAAAGTGTAGATACAGGGGCTGCTTGGTGATCAACAGATTTATATACACCGCCGAGAGATAGCACAGCTCTGTGCTATGATATCCGCTCATGGAGTGGCTGCCCTTGAAGCGCTCGTTGCCCAGGAGATAGGGCAGGCCATTGGCCAGGGTGTTGAAGTACACGCCGCCGTCGTCGTGGTCGAGGAAGAAGGCGCTGTAGAATGCGGCTGCCTCACGGGAGAGCCTTAGATACTCCTCGTCCTTGAGAATGCCGTGCATTATTAGGTAGGCAAGGATTGCCTGTTCCTGCTGCCACCATGCCTTACGGTCATGCCATACGAAGCGGTGGTGTTTGCCATCGGGCTTCATCACACGCTCCACGACGTCGTACCAGCCACCACGTTGGAGGTCGCAGCCGACCTTTGGCATGAGTTCAGCTATCTTGCGGGCGAAGTCAACATACTTCTGTTTGGGTTTAAGGGACTGCATCCTCATGAGGTTCCAGGCTATCTTGAGGTTGTGGCCGACCACGGCGCGGTCCTGTTGCCAGCCCCAGGTCTTATCGTGGCTCCAGTCCTCGAAGAAGCGCTCCTGGACAAATGGGCTGTGTTCGTAATCCTGGAAGCGGTCGGTTATGGTATCAAAGGTATATTCCAGGAAATCGGCGTATTCCTTCTTGCCGGTGGCGAGGTAGAGGTTTATGAGGTATGCCGGGGCGTGGTCTCCGACGGAGTTCCAGTTCTTCTTTGCGCGGTTAGCGCCCAGGGACGCAGCACGGGGGTCAAGTGAGATGGGGTCTATGTGGGAGAAGTAGCCGCCCTTTTCGTTGTCCTTGTAGAACTTCTCAAAGAGCTTTACCGTCTCTTCGATATCCCACATAATGCGTTTGTCACCGGTTATGCGATACGTCTGTGTGGGGCCTGCCAGGGCGTATATCTGCTCGTACATGGGCAGGGAGTCGTAGTCGTCGCCGAACTCTGAGGTAAGGAGCTTGGTCTCCTTGTCTTTACCGAGTTTCAGGCCGTGGTACCAGTAGATCAGTCCCTCGTCCTTGTCATAGAACCTCATGTGTTCGCGCAGGTATTCGGTGCCCTTTTCAGCGCCCTCCAGGAAGGCATCATCGCCGGTGAGCATATAGGCCGAGGCAAAGCCGTAGACGAGGCGGGAGATGGTGTCGGTCTCCTGGAGTTGCTCGCCTTTTGGGTTTTTGCCGCCTGCCAGGTGCAGAAACGTGCGGTACTTGCTGTAGTCTATGGGTTCCTCGGGGTGATTGAACTGCCATTTCAGGTAGCTCTTACCGATGGAGTTGATCTGTTTTATCCACCACTGTGGTTCTTCATGGCGGTAGTTGCCCGGGCCGTTGCCGGCAAACACCAGCCACTGGGCCTCAAACCTCAGATTGTTGTCATCAATGGGATAGAATGTCCCATATGTAAAGACAAACTGCCGGTTTAACGACAAGAGCTGATTAAACACACCCGATGCATCCATGTATGGCTCATCGAGGTCGAAGGAGAAGCGGCCATAGGTTGTAGGCGTGAGGTATATCTTAAAGTCACGATTATCCGACGTCCTTACCATATACCATCTCTCTAAGTTATTGAATCCTGTTACATAACCTGCGATTGTATCCGAAAAAGTAAAGCATACGCTCATGAACAAAATCCTCCTTACTATAGAATTCAATTAAATTATTTACTAAGTATTCACACCAGGGGAGGCCTAATAAAGACTGTCCTCCTCACATCACGATATCATTTCTTGTCAGACAATATTTGTATTATCTTCCTGGCAAACAGGTGACAGTGTCCACCGCTGCGGCCGGTTACCAGGTCGCCATCGACGACCACGTCCTCGTTGACGTACTCGATCCCCATATTTCTGGCATCCCCTAGTAGGTTGTTGTGAACGACAGCCCTTCTGCCGCGCACAAGCTCGGGGGTGGGAGCCAACAGCCACATCCCATGACAGATGACGCCCTTTAGGATGTTTTTCCTGGCAAAGACCCTCTTGAGGAACTCACTGGCCGGCGGTAACTTCGTTACGTTATCGGTATAGCGCAATCTGTCCGAGACGTACCCGGCAGGGACGATTATGGCCGCATAGCTGTCCAGCTCTGCGTCATCCATACCCTCAAAGCTCTTGTTACACTCTAGCGGGACCTTCCACTCATGTCCCTGAAAGGTAATCTTATCCATCCCCCACAGGCGCGACATGAGATGCACCTCTGCCCCCTCCTCGGGAAATCTGAACTCATAGTAGAATATCTCCTTCTCATAGTAGTCGCCTTCTACGAGTATGCCGATCTTCTTTCCTTGTAACAACATAACTTTCTCACCTCCTTTTTTTCTTTTATTTCCAGCGACGTGCCACATCTTTTGCAAAACCCTCATAGGGTCTTAGCGGCAATATCTCCTCGATTTCCAGATAGTGTGCCATAGGTAGGCCCGCCATTAGTATCCTGTCCAGCTCGTCGTGTGATTCCGCCTCAATTATGGTCACTACGCGCCTCTGACCAACAACTTTATAACTTGCCACAATCTTACCGGCAGCTATGGCACCAAGTGTTGCCTTGGACTCCAATTCCACCATATCCCATAGTTGCTCTGACGAAAGCGCCTTGTGCTCAACCTTGAACTTAATAAAAAACAACATGCCCTTACACCTCCATTCATTAAATATGCTTTTACGCTTTCTGGATTCCCGCCTTTGCGCGGGCATTATCAAACAGCCAGAATGACAGCAATCGAGTCATAGCAGGCATTACCAGATATGTCAACAAGCTGACCATGATTGTATTCATTACAATATTCTGAAAGAATACTGGCAACGGCTTAACCACCGGAGCGACAACAAGGTTCAATATCATTATCAGTGGAGAGAGCGCCGCAACGGTGACTATGACCATCTTATACCTCGGTGGGCCCTGAGATACAGTGCCTGGCTCCTTAAACCAAAACTCAAGCCCAGTGAACTTCTGCATGCTTGGGTCTTTCTCCTTAAACGCCTCAGCGCGTCTCAACCAGTCTCTCTTTACGTCGGAGTCTTCCCACCTCTTTAGGTTTTGGACGTTGTTAAATCTAAAGATGATGACATACTCCGACTGTGTCATATCTGGCTTTTGTACGCGCACACCCTGGTGGCCTTCAAACCTCTTTGCCGCCTCGATGACCTCCTCCAACCCCGCCTCAAACTCCTTCTCGCGGCCAGGCTTGATCTTCCACGAAACGATTATGGTTACGGTATCGTCCATTGTTAGGTTCGCTCCCTACAGTTGCTGGGCAGTGAGCGCTATGCCCTGATCAACGGATAACCCAGCGCGGTTGGGCGTTTGGCCTCAGTTGACATGTCGCCATCGGCTGGTCGTGCCCCTAAGCAGAGAACCTTACTACCCTCATCGAGGTCTAACAGGTCATACTCTCTGTCGTAATCCTTTACAGACTTCATGAAAGAGCACCCCGAGATAGAGATATCCTTCTCAACGCCAACCTGGAGACCACACCCGCCAAATCCCAGGCTATTGATGATCTGTTCGTCGGAGGTAAGCAGGGTGAGGGTCTTTTTGGAGAAGCCAAACAGGGCATTATACGCCCCCTTGACAACGGACGATGGAGACTCCACCTGGAATTCCCCCTCAGCACCAAAGGCAAACACGGGATACTTCAGATCAGCATCCCCATACAGCGTAAACCTTAACTTCCAACTATCCTCCGTAAAGCCAAATTCCCTTGTACCGAATGTCCCATTGCCCAGGTCCTCAGCCCCCTTGCTCTTCCAGGAACCAACGACCCTCTTGATGCCAAACGAACCATCATGCTTTCCCATGCTCCCTCCTTATTTTTATCTACGTTAGGGAAGAGAGAGAGAAGAAGGGGGCGGCGCTGCCTTCTTTGCCGCTCCAGGACGCTCCTGGCCCCCCCTCAGACCCCCCTGCAAGGGCACCAGTGCCCTTGACCCCATTATACCCTTGTTTACAGCACATGCTATACTTAAATTGTATCGCTGAATTTATACCCAATTAGAAAGTGTACATTACGTTTAGTCCGTAGACAAACGTGTTATCGACTTTGCCGTGCGGGCTGTATGATTTGCCGTTAGTTATTTTCTTTGCGTCTTCTGACAAGGGGTACCAGAATTGTGTCATGGGTTGTATGATCAAATTTTTTGTTATTGGCACGGTAAAGCCTGCCTGGAGTTGGCCATCCTGAAAGGCGTTGTATCTGCTGTCGGTATAGGCGTTGGTTTTTTCGTCGTAGGTCTTCCAGTGGTCGGTGATGCCGGTGAGGTGTCCAAACGATGCACCGAGGTCGAGCGTTATGTCCTTGTACACGGGCAAGGATCGCGACAGCGACAGGTTGACGTAGACGTTTGGCCAGGCCGCTATCTCCCTGTAAACCGTCAGGGTGGGGTTTACAAAGCCAGCGTATCCAATGGAGGCTAGCACCTCCTGAGAATCCTTGGCATAGTGCAGACCATAGAAGTTGTACCCGCAAGAGAGAACCAGATTATCGAAGTTCTTCTTGTAGCTGATAAAGACGTCTGTTTCATTCAGACTCTTGGAGCCAGGCTCCTTTGGATAGAAGGACTGTGTCTTGTGTTGATCGGAATCGAAGCTGTCCCACGAGACAATCGTAAAGCCCGCAGCCGAGATCGATACATAGGGTTGTAATATCACACTCTTGTTGCCGATCTCTTGCCCTCGGAATATGTACTTGTTCAGGGCCGTTACGCCAACCAGGCCAGTGAACTTTATTGATGATTGCTCATCAGGATTAGACTCATCTGAGGCAAACACGCTTATGCTCCAGAGTAAAATAATAACCAGCGTTACATATACAAGCCTTGCCCTCATGCTAAAAACCTCCTAATACAATAGGTGATTTATGATACACCTCATACGATAAGAAAGTCAAGACAAATTTTTCATAGGTGCATAAATGTCTGATAGGGACATGCTGTAATAATGGGGTCAAGGGGACTTCTTCGTGGCCGGGGCGGGTGCGACCCGCTGCGACAACATCGTGCCCCACCCCTCCCCTTGCAGGGGGGTCTGAGGGGGGCCAGGAGCGTCCTGGAGCGCAAAAGAAGCGGGAGCCGCCCCTTTCTTCTTTTTCTTATTTTTTCTCTTCTTCTCCTATAATTTTTGTAACTGAGTCGAGGGCATCGGTGTTTAGTTTTAGTCCGTAGTCTTTTATTTTTTTGAGGTTGATTATGATGTATGAGCCGGCGGGGTTTTGTACCTTATCGGTTATTTGGTTTTGCTGGATGATGTCTTTGGCAAGGGCTGCCGATTGTCTGCCTATCGTTGGGGCGTCGGCATAGATAACGAACGCGGCATCGTTTTCAAAGACGGCGTCGTAGGCGAACACGGGTTTTTTAGAGGTTGCGCTCTGCTTTAATAATATACCGAGCGATTGTTTGTCGCTTATAACGCCTGGATCTGGGATAAGCCAGAGGGCATCAACGCTCTCAAGCAGCTTCTTTAGGGAGGCTTGCAGGGCATGTGTGTCGGTTATGGACTTCGCCTCTATGTGGATTCCCAGGACACTGGCTTCTTTTACGGCCTTGTCTACCCATTCCTTGTTGTATCTCTCATCATATAAGACGCCGAGCTTTTTGATCTCGGGGAAGAAGTATCGAAACATTGATATCTGCAACTTCACGGGTACGGCATTGTCTGTCCCATAGGTGTTATTGCCCATGGGCAGTCTCTGCCAGTTTATCAATGACGAAAATATCAACGGCCTGTTGTCTGTGTATTTATAGGCCAATAGATAGGCTGGAGTGCCAATGCAGTAAATGATATCGGGGGCTTCGTTCTTTATTGTATCCTTTATCTTTTTTTCATCGACGGATTTGTCATCCATGTCGATATAGGCCTTCTCAAATGAGTAGTTCGCTGAGAACTCCCTTTGTGCGACACTGTAGCGTTCAACGGAATTGCCTGAGTTTATAACAATCGTCTTGCCCTTCATCCCCTGCCCTTGCGCGCTGGCAGCAAGCAGAGACAGGAGCAAGAGGCATATGCCTGTGGAGATATGTTTATTCAAGCGCCTTTATCTCTGATTGACTGAGTCTCTTGAGTTTATCAAGGCCTAGCATCTTCATGATCTTTGCCCCCTCTGGATCGTTGCCCATCTTTTCGATGATCGTGAGCAACGCACTACTGTCAAAGTTATTGGAATCGCCCCTTACAGTCGCTGGGCTTGATATGAGTATCACGGGGAGCATTATGTCATCGCTTTGTAGTAATTTGATGGTTGTGTTGTAAACCTCCTGGTTTATGGCTGGCAGCTTCTCGAGGCTGTTATCGGTGGTGATGGCATAGTCGGCCAGGCCAAATCCTAGCGACATCAGGGCGTCTATATCCTTTGGCACTGTGAGTATCCTTACAGAGTCTGATATATCCTTCTTATCGCCAAGTATCTGCCGCAGGAGCTCGCGGTTGTACTCTTGCGTCCCGGAGGCCGCTAACTTGCCACCCCTGAGTTTATCAATCGAGCCGACCTTTTTGCTTGCCACCAGGACCCGCTTCTGCACCGATCTGCCCTTGGACAGCCCCACCATGACAGGGTGCATCTTAATGCTGCCCTTGATCGTCAGGTAGTACCAACTGGAGACCAGCAAGATACCATCCTTCTCTTTTAACGCTGGTGTAGCCGCACCTTTTTGGCCGTCGTGTTCTTTTTGGCCGTCGTGCCCCACGACCCCCACGACTTGCATACTGACATGCCTCTCAAAGGTCTCCTTGTCCTTGAAGGGCTGAAACTGATAGTCCCCAAAACGGGAAAGATAGTTGTCAAAGGCGGTCTTTAAGGAGCTAAAGCTCTCGACGTTAAGCTCCGGGCTATAAAAATATATAACAGCGCCATCTACAACAGGAGGAACCGCAAATAGCAGCAATAGAACTAAAGACAAAAGACATAAGAAGGGGGGCGGCGCTACCTTCTTTGCCGCTCCAGGACGCTCCTGGCTCCCCTCAGCCCCCCCCTGCAAGGGGAGGGGTGAGGCACGATGTTGTCGCAGCGGGTCGCACCCACCCCGGCCACGAAGAAGTCCCCTTGACCCCATTATGTCATGTTTACAGCTCATTCTTGTCAAACTCATATTGTACCCTGAACTACTTAAATCTCTTATAGAGCGATATCCACACCTGTCTGCCTGGTTGTTGATAGCCATCATTAAAGAGGTTAGATGCGGTTTTTACGTCTGCGTCGAAGATATTTTTTACGCCTGCCCTTACTGTAAAGCCTTTGCCGATGAGGTTTTCGGCGCTGAAGGTTATGTTAGTGGTGTCATAGGCGCTAAGGTAATCGATGGCTGTTGTTGAGGTTGAGTCTTTTATGGTTGAACCGACATAGCGGTTTTGAAGATTGAGGTACATGTCGTGAATAAACTGATATGTGACGCCAACATTAGCGAGCCATCTGGTTGACTCGGCCAGTTCTCCGCCCGTATCATTATCGTGGGTGTAGGCATAGGAGATGTTGCCATCGAGAATGAGTCGGGTTATGGGGCTGAACTTAAGTTCCAGCTCGACGCCTTTTGAGCTTGCCTCCTTCTTTTTATTGGCGAAGAAGTTATAGTCAAGATAGGATAAGGATGGGCGTGGGGTTGAGTCTGAGTCGATAAAGATAAGGTTGTCGATGAGGGAGTAAAATGCCGTTGCCCCTGCTCTAAACGACTCTATCTTGTAGATATATTGAAACTCAAGGGTCTTTACCGTCTCTGAGTGGAGATTGCGATTTCCCTGTAGCAAGGGGCTATTTGAGTACATCTCAATAAAGGTTGGAGGTCTGAACCCCTTTGTCAGTTGCAGCTCCAGGATGTGTTGTTTGTGTGGCTTGTACAGCAGCGACACCATTGGTGAAACGCCTTTACCCACGTCACTGTAGCTATCCAGCCTGACCCCGCTGGTTAATGTCAGCATATCGGTAATGTCGTATTGGTCATGGATAAATGCACTGTATCTGTTGCGTATAATGTGGTCTCTGAGGAAATTCTTATCCCCTGAAAATGGTTGAAAACCATCTAATGCAGCGAAGGTCTCTGGGTCAAAGTTCGACTCCAGCCATGTATCCATCGTCCTGATGTTTTCACCTTCAAGTCCGGCCAGGAGCGTGTTACCCCTCCATAGCTCTCCGGCATTGACCTCTATCCCGCTATAGATAGCTTGCTCGGCGTAATGGCTCGTCATCTGCATCCCATTGGGATCGTAGCCAGGGATAGGGGGTAAAAGCCATTCATTATCTATTATATTCATAATTTTTTTAACCCCGATGTACACCCTGGGTTTGATATTATCTGCGACCTCCTTCTGCCATCCTGTTTCGGCTGTGTATGAGGTATATCTGTTGACAAGCCTGTTATCCAGCGGGGGCAGGATGCCTGATGTACCATAGCCTGCGCCAGAGCTGTCGTAATATCCAATCCCCTTGAGATATAGGTCGTTATAGTTGACATTGAGTACAGATGACAGTAACTGTGACCTGTCATTTATAGGTCCAGGGGCATGGGAATAGGGCGTTGCAGAGAGCATATCGGTACCAGAGCGGACACCCGAACGGTTATTGCCCATGCCTGCAGCGTTGAGACTAATCTTGAGGGCATTTGCCTTGTCCTCGTAGAAGAAGTTCCCACCACCGTCGTATGACGAAAAACTGCCATACCCGCCATAGGCGCTTACCTCATCCTTACGGGTAACGATGTTTACAACACCCGCAAACGCCCACCTGCCATAAACTACCGACCCCGACCCCTGGATAACCTCGATCCGCTCTACCATCTCTATGGGAAACAGGAACTCAAACAGGTTTCCTAAATTCATGTTAAGAGGGATTGAATCGACCATGTACATAAAGTTGCTGCCCAGATATGTACCACCACCGCTAATCCCTCGGGAAACGGCGTCTTTGGTTATTGCCCTGTCGTTGGCCATAACCCCGGGTACCAGATTCAAGGCCTCGATAACATTGCGTATGCCGCGCCTCTTGAGGTCATCGGCCAACAGCACCGTAACCACCCCAGGGGCAAGGTCAACGTCTATAAGGGTCTTTGTAGCAATATCCGTATAGATAACGACCGCCTCCGCCTGGAGCCACTTAAGCTCCGCCTCATACCTGTTTGCATCATCCTTATCAGGCTCGCCGGGTGACTCAGCGCTGCTTACACCCATCAAGAAAATAACAATGATCAGAGTATTTATAAACTGTTTAATGATTTTCATCCATCCTGCCACCTGAACATAAACGCTTATAGCATACATAAATAGAATAACATTTGTAAATGAGTATCAGACTCCCCAGCAATCGCATTTGAAATATTGATCCGTGCGAGTATCTGCATAGACAAGTGCACCGGCAATATCGGGCGCTTCTGCAATCCAGCGCCCGTCCTCTTCTTGTTCGGTTTTAATTGTCACGGTATCTTACACATTAAAAGCCGCATCTGTTGTTGTTGTTATCCACCTTTAGCTCACTATTGGCGCATGATGTTGCTGAGACAATGCCTGAAGTGGTTGCTGAGACAGAGCCAGAGCTCACGATAGAGGTATCAACGGCGCCGATAACATAGGTAGTGGCCGTGTTGGCTGTGGTGATGACGTAGTTAAATCTCAGGTTAGTACCTGGCTTAAAGCCTGGAAACACGCTTTGCAGGCTTGTCACGCCAGACACCGTTGCATCCGTGCATACGGGGGTTGTCCCCGTCTTGTAGTAACAGCCGTTTTCGTTAAAATACTGTTCCATCAACAACCTCAACGCCTCAAGATTCTCCTTTGCCTCAGCCCTCTGCGCCTTAGTCCTTTGTCCTACGTAGATTGGTACGGATATGGCGGCAAGTATACCTACTATCAGTAAGGTTATCAGTACCTCCACTAAGGTAAAACCTTTGTTTCCGCGTGTGTCAGACCGTCTGAATATCTCTTTCTCCATGAACTTCCTCCTTTTTAATCTATAGTTTATTGTAACATAAGGCGTATTACCTTAACAATTCATTGTCTTTTGGGCTGTTCACCTTTGCGCATCCGTGTAAGCAGCAGAAACTTGACGGCCTTTGCCGAGAGGGCACCCCCGGGGTCAACCTCTATGACGGTGGAGAAGGCGGCCTCGGCCTGATCGAGTTTGTCCAGTTCGAGGTAACACAGGCCCAGGTTCAGGCTCGTGTGGGTGAGGGCGGGTGAGACGCTTAACGCCCTTTCAAAGAGGGTGATAGCCTTTGTCAGGAGGGACCCTCTGTCATCCGTCTTGATATTGGACAGGAGCATGTATAGGTAGCCGAGGTTGTTAAGCGCGCTGAGATTATTGGGGTCTGCCTCGATGGATGAGTTCAGGAGCGCCTCGGCCCCAGCGTAGTCATTTCTCTTGAGGTAGAGCGTAGCGAGGGTGTTTTGGATAATGGAGGTTTGCTCCAGGCTCCTGGAGGGGTGTTTCATGGCTATGTTGAGTTCGTCCTCTGCTGCCCTGAGGTCTTTTTCCTGTAGGAGCGCTATGGCGTAGTTTGTGTGGGCGACTACGGAGTCCGGGGTCTTTGCCACGGTGTCTTGCCATAGTGCCAGGTCGTTCTTCCAGACCTTGAGTCTGTCGTGGGTCAGGTATGAGGACGTCAATAGCAGTATAATTGCGGTGGTTATAAACACCTTGTTGCCGAGGAGTTTAGATGAGGCAATCCCAACCAGAGAGGCAAAGCCAACTGAAGGCAGGTACAGGTATCGTTCACCCAGGGGGTTTGCCACCTGGGAAAACATTATAGTCAGGGAGGGCATCAGGGTAGCCCCTATCCATAGCAGATAGAATAGCTCTGCCTTGAGTCCCCTTAGAAGCAACGTCACGCCATATAGAATTGGCAACAAGAAGACTATTATGTAGACGGGACTGGTTGGAATCTTTGGCATAACCGTCAGCTTGATGGGCAGGAGCAGTTTCTCGAAATAAAACGCGCAGCCATAGACAAACGTGTGTATAAGACCACCTGGCGATATCTTTGAAGATAGAAAGGCCCCCTTTGAGCCTGGTCTTAACAGGACATCCTTAAGGCCGGTGCCCTTTCTCAGTAGAAAGTATAACAAGATGACGGTTGACAACACACCGATGCTGATCAATATGTCCCTTCGGTTCATCTTTGTAGTCAACGCGTAAATAAAGGCCACGATGATAAAGGCAATACCGTTTTCCTTTGACAGCAGCGAAAAGAAAAAGAATATAGCGCTGATAGCCAGGGCCTTTGTCTGTCTGTCTCTTTCGTAGGCCATAAATGACAGCAAGGCCAGGAGGAAGAACGTTGTGGCGAGCAGGTCTGTCCTGCCCGATATCCATGCCACCGCCTCCGTATTGATTGGATGAGACGCAAAGAGCAGTGACGCTAACAGTGGTAGGAGCGGTATTGCTTTATTGACGATATTCCCTGCGCTTGGCAGTGGTCTTGGCATATCCCCATCCATTGATGCCCAGTGTGCGCCCCTTAAGAAATACAGAAGCGCCACAAAGAGTAGCAGGGCATTTGTGCTATGTATCAGGCAATTGCTCAGGTGATAGCCAAGCGGATTTGCCGCCCATATGCTGTGGTCTACGGACATGGAGAGGTTGACAAGCGGGCGATAATACATGCCAGCGTTAAGCAGGAAGTCGTAGGGGGTATCTGTATGAATCAGGACGTAATTATTGATCACATACAGATCATCCCATACAGTGTCGTGATATAATGTGGGCAGATAGATCAAAAAGGCGCAGATAAACACCATAGCCCCTGATATAGACAAGAGCAAATAATCCCTTTTCATATAGCTCACTGTATACACAATCAAAACCCTTCCATTTTATTAAGTACCTGCCCATAATTACGAAGGGGGCGGCTCCGTCCCCCCTCAGACCCCCCTGCAAGGGGAGGGGCGAGGCGCCCCGGCCACGAAGAAGTCCCCTTGACCCCATCATACCTTGTGCCTAGTGTGTGTTCCATACACAATTATTTTAACTGCTATCCCTTTTACGGCAAAATATTGTTTCTCTGAGTAACATGAGTTAGTAAAAAAAAAGCAGATGAGGGTGCTTATGCCCCGCCCATCTGCTTTCCTGAACCCTCGGACATTGTCCCTTCAGGGTATAGATGCTTATCTGGTTGTGACAACCTGGCTGAAGATCGGGGAGGTTGTATCTGTTGCGTATGCAGTGATGTTGACCGCACGGCTACCGTTAGGAGTTACGAATATCTCACCCTCTGTGGCGTGGTTTGTAGTAAATAGCGCCAAGCCGGTAAATGAGCTCTTGTCTCCCTTGAAGGTGTGGTGATTAACGAAGTCATTAAGTACGCCGGTGATACCACCTGGGAATGCAGTGTAGGTGCTTGTGCTGGCCTGATTATAGATAGCCTGACAGGTCTTACCTGTTGCCGTTGCGTTAGATGCCTGTATACAACCCTGGCCACCAGCCGTGTCGGTTACTATTATGTATGGGTCTCCTGCCACGTAGGAATCCATATATCCCTGCAGGTCTGATACTGCTCCCTTTGCCCCTGCCTCAACTGACCTAACCTTTGCCTTTTCTCTCTGTCCTAAGAACGCTGGCACTGCTATAGCGGTCAATATTCCTATAATCGCTATAACGATCAATAACTCGATCAAGGTAAAACCTCTCTCGTCCCTCTTGCTCATCTCTGACATTACCTTAAACATGTCAATCCTCCGTTACGTGGTACTGTTTTTTTAGACGGTTAAAAACCATCTTTACATTAACATCATTTGAAACTCATTACGCTTATAGTATTGCAGCAATCATGCCAGATGAATCTCCTTTAAAATAGCCACTTACACCAGAGAATTTGTATTGAGACTGCCATATTATGTCACCTGTGACACAATATGGCAGTCTGTTAGGATTAAGAATGATGATGATGAGGTCAAGACTCCTTTGACTTTCCTACAACCGTGATATTATCGCTATAATGGGTCACGTATCCCAAAAGTACAACAGGCATAAAGGGTAGCATCAAGGCAGCTGGGTTGTTACGGAAGATTTTAGACTCTATGACGTTTATATCTGGAATCAATCTGCCAAGGCTCTCAGGATACCAAAGCGGTGATGGGACCTGATAACTCTTAAGTATACTAAATCCGGCCCTATCGAGTATCTGAGATAAGGTCTGTGGGTTAAAGAAGTTGCAATGATAAGGCAATATCCACGACCACCTGGCCCCAAACAAGATGCGGCCAACACAATCAATGTTTGGCACGGTGATAATTATGATCCCGCCTTCCCGCAGGAGAGAGCGCAATTTGACAAGGACCTCATACGGCTCCCTGAAGTGCTCAATTACATGTCTCATAACAATAACATCATACTTTTTCTCTATACCGAGATTTTCTATACGGTCAGGGATTATCTTGATACCATATCGTTGCCTTGCCACGTCGCCACGGCTGCTTGACGGCTCTAATCCTACGACGTCAAATCCATGCTCCTTCCATATCTTTGCAATCCACCCCGTCCCACAACCCACGTCAAGGAGAGAGGATGGCTTTTTCCCAAGGATTTTCCTGGCATGAAATATCTCCCTACCTACTATTAGTTTTTCATAGAGTTTTTTTAATAAGGGACTATTGAATAACTCAGCGTCATCTATCGAGTCCATTTGCGAGTTCTCTACAGTCGGCCTCGCAAATAGGAATCCGCATTGCCCACAACGGTATATTCTGAGGCGCTCCTTACAGTCACCGGGCTTCTCCCCCTCTGTATATTCGTAGCAAACATCCCTGACCTCTACATTACAGACAGGACATAAATAACAACTGTCCTTGTCCTCATACACGCTGCTGATTAATATCCCCATATTTTAACCTTAATTACCTCATGCTTTTTTAAATGCTATTTTAACATAAAAAAGGAATAAATATTTATAACATCAGGGTTGAATCGCATTATGAATATTGATCGGGGTAAGTACCCACCCATTACGGGGTCAAGGGGACTTCTTCGTGCCCGGGGCGCCTCGCCCCTCCCCTTCTTTCTTCAGGTGGTCGTGGGGGCAGGTGGCGGATAAATCCGGCCAGGGTCTTGCGTTCTTCCTGGGAAAAACCTGACGCCAGCGCAACGGTCGCGGCGGTTGTGTTGTGACTGAGCTTTGCCTTAAGCTCATCGAGCCTTGCGACCTCCGCCATATAATCACGCTCGTTGAAATCCTTCGCCGATAGGATTACCAAGGCCCTCTCCCTACCCTCTCTTATGAGTTTCCAGCTCTCGCGGTTTTCCTTTGAGAGGCGTTGCATCGTATCAAGGAGCATCGTGCGTTTTTCCGTTGACAACTGATCAAGCATAGGGTGGTCTGCATCCCTCCACGGCGGATGTCTGTGGGTCAATCTGCCGGCGACATGTCCCAGGATCATTCCGGTCAGCAGCACGTTTAAAAGGATCGAAACGGCTATAGCAGCCTTTATCTTTTTGCTCACAGTATCTCTCCCGTATAGTCAAGTAGCAGGTTCGCAACGTCTGTAGATTGGCCATTTAGCGGGTCTGTGTAACCGACAATGACCCCAGCTAACATGATAATAACCGCAGCGGCAGCCACAACGCCAAACGATACTCGAGAAAAACCCAGATAAACCAGTAGCTCTCTAAAGAGACCGCCATTGTCGCTGCTGCATGGCACATCGATAGCGGCTATGATGCGCCCGGCCAGGTCATCCGCCGGCAAGACACAGCGTCTTTGGGAGAGCATGGACTCAAATCCAACCTCTTCATCGTATACCCTTGCGGCCTCGGTGGAGCCTCTGAGCAATGCCTCACCCTCTTGACGCTCATCCTCGGGCCATGCCCTGAGATCGGTTCCGTAGATGAGCAGGTCTTCCCTGAATCTTGCCAGCTTCATTTTACACCTCCATAGTGTGACGCCATTTTCTCCTTCAATGCCAACTTGGCCCTCATAAGCAGCGACTGCAACGCCTTGAGCGAGACTCCGATTATTGCAGCCGCATCCTTGTTACTTACCCCCTCGTAAAAACACAGGTTTAGCGCCATACGCTGCCTCAGCGGCAGTTCCGATATGGCGCGCTCCAG
This sequence comes from Nitrospirota bacterium, assembly GCA_015233725.1. Lineage (GTDB taxonomy): Bacteria > Nitrospirota > Thermodesulfovibrionia > Thermodesulfovibrionales > Magnetobacteriaceae > Magnetobacterium. The sequence continues at coordinate 41,409 of JADFXD010000013.1, forward strand.
GTAAGCCTGCCTCTCTCTATTGTCGATAGCGGCGTCCTGAGCGATGCCCGTACCTGGTATATCCATGTCATCTGTGAGCGCACTGGTCTTTGGTCGCCTGTTATAGTCGATGCAGAGATTGATGACGACACGGTAAAACCATGTCGTGAACCTCGTCTTGCGGTTTGCCTTAAAGAGGTGGGGTCTCTGCCACAGTCTCAAGAAGGCCTCCTGGACGATATCCTGGGCATCCTCGCGGCTTGCGCTAAAGCGATAGGCAATGCGGTAAAACCTCTGGCTATGCCGCCTGACAAGCTCCGCAAAGGCACCCTCTTCACCATCAACGATGCGGGCAAGAATGGCCTCATCTTCCGCCGCGCGAGCGTCCTGCACATCTTCAGACCCTTCTGCGTCTTGTTTGGAAAATCCCTGTCTATCATCGACCTCTGTTTCTAATCCTTGAGTCATCTACCCCTTATTATTATAATACGCACGGTGGGGGAAAAGTCTTCGCAAAAAAAAGAAAAAAAAGAAAAAGGGGCGGAGCCGCCCCCCCCCTTTTGAACCCCCCTGCAAGGGGTTGCGGCCCCCTTGACCCCATTATGTCTTGTTCATAGTGCAGGCCTATATCTAATCAATCGTGTTAGGCGGTGGGGTTGTTGAGCCTGAATTATTAGGTGTGGAGCTTGCGGCTGAAAGGTTTCCAGCGCCGTGGCGGTGATGATGGTGCCCCTTATGAGAAGAAAGGTCTTTCTGCAGGGCAGTCTCCGCGCTCGCAATCTGGTTCTGATCACCCGACTGTAGGGCGCTCTGAAGGGATTGGATGTCACTGTTGAGAGTCGCAGCGGGTGATGACGCACTGGAGACGCCGCCGGAGCCAACTCCACCGCTGGCCTGATTGTGCAAGGCGGCAGCGTCATTTTGGAAGGCAGTTATGGCCTTTTGAAGCGCATCTTGCGATATCTGGACATCAGTCCCTGATTGTCGTGCCTTTTGATCGGCAGTAAGGGTCTGTTCAAGGGTCTTAAAATCGCCCTTCAACGTCTGCCAAAGTGGATTGGGGCCTGAGCCTGAACCTGAAACTGGTTGTATAGACATTATGTTTTTTCCTCCTTTACTATATTGCGCCGCTATATACGGTTTTACCGCTTAGGTCTATCACCGTAAGGGTCTTTGATACTACCGAGTTAGCTTTTGTGGCCGTGATGACGTAGATCAGGTTGCCTTTGACCGTAGGGGCGGAGACCACTCTTCCCGTCAGGGATACGTTTACAACGGCCGGGTTTGCCGTCAATGGCAGCGGGATAACGCTTATTGTTGATGTAACGCTTGTCGTCGTCGACGTACTGCTACCCTTGCCATTACCACCCACTGCCACAAGAGCGCTTGCATCGCCTGAGAGCATCAGGGAATAGATGTGAGCATTTGAGGCATAGGTTACGGTTGTGCCACTGCTAGGGGTTATCGCCTCAACTACCGTGTTCTTCTGCGAATCCATCTTCGTTACGTACACTGTGCCGTTAGCATCGACAACTGGCTTGTTTGCAAACATGCCTGCATGGCGCCCTTTAAAGAAACCACCGGCTGGCACACAAAAGGTTTGTGAGTTGAAGCTCTTGCATGTGCCCGTAACAGATTGTCCACCCATACCCGTAAACGTACAACTGTCACCGGCGCTTTTGCCACTACAGGCATCAGAAGCCGCTGCCTTCATAACGCCTCCACCATATTGCCCGCACATCCCCGATGCCGCGGTAACGACGATACATGCAACCGTCAGCATCACTAAAAAAATCTTGTGTCTCATGACTTGATCCTCCAATGTGTTTAATCCTGGAGCCATCTGCTCCTTACTATATGATACGAGCGGTGGGGGGAAAAGTCTTCACAGGTTTTTGTTGTCTCTCAAAAAAAGCAAGGGGAAGAAAGAAAGGGGCGGCGCTGCCCCCCTTTAGAACCCCCTGCAAGGGGAGGGGTGAGGCACCCCGGCCACGAAGAAGTCCCCTTGACCCCATAATAGGTGGACGCTAATATGCGATTGTTCTGATATATACCCTTTACCTTGTTGTGACGATCTGACTGAAGATTGGGGATGTTGTATCGGTTGCGTATGCGGTGATGTTGACTGCACGGCTGCCGTTAGGGGTTACGAATATCTCACCCTCTGTGGTATGGTTTGTCGTAAATAGGGGTGCACCGGTAAACGGGCTCTTATCTCCCTTGTAGGTGTGGTGAAGAACAACGGCTCCAACTATGCCAATGATACCATTTGGGAACGCCTGGTAGTTACCTATTTTGGCCTGATTATAGATCGCCTGACAGGTCTTGCCTGTTGCGGTTGCGTTAGATGCCTCTGCACAACCCTGGCTTCCTGTCGTGTCGGTTATTAGTATGATTGGGTCTCCTGCCACATAGGCATCCAGATAGCCTTGAAGGTCTGGTACCGCTCCCTTTGCCCCTGCCTCAACCGCCCTGACCTTTGCCTTCTCCCTCTGCCCTAGGAACGCTGGCACTGCTATAGCAGTCAATATGCCTATGATCGCTATAACGATCAATAGCTCGATCAAGGTAAAACCTCTCTCATCCCTCTTGCTCATCTCTGACATTACCTTAAACATGTCAATCCTCCATTACGCGGGGCTTCTTTTTAAAGACGGTTAAAAACCTCCTTTACCATATAATGTCATTTGCAGGACATTATACTTATTCTATTGCAACAACCATGCCAGACAAACCGTCTTTGAAATAGTCTGCATACATCAAGCTGTTTATGCTGGGACTGACACTTTACGCCATGTGTACCACAATAGTGGCAATAGACAGGTTGAGTCGCATATCCATACTCAAGACCATTATGTTGCGATGAGGTTTCTCAAAAATAAAAGCAGAGGAGGGCGAGCCCCCTTCTGCTTTCTTTGGAATCTAAGGCATCCTTGTGGTATACACTACCTGGTTGTGACAATCTGACTGAAGATCGGGGATGTAGTATCGGTTGCGTATGCAGTGACATTAACCGCACGGCTACCGTTAGGAGTTACAAATATCTCACCCTCTGTGTTATGGTTTGTAGTAAATAGCGCCAAGCCGGTAAATGAGCTCTTGTCTCCCTTGAAAGTGTGGTGATTAACAAAGTCGTTAAGCACTCCGACAATACCACCTGGGAACGCTGTGTAGGTGCTTGTGCTGGCCTGATTATAGATAGCCTGACAGGTCTTACCGGTTGCTGTGCCGTTAGATGCCTGTATACAACCCTGCCCGCCTGCCGTATCGGTTACTATTATGTATGGGTCTCCTGCCACATAGGAATCCATATATCCCTGTAGGTCTGACATAGCTCCCTTTGCCCCTGCCTCAACCGACCTGACCTTTGCCTTCTCCCTCTGTCCTAAAAACGCTGGCACTGCTATAGCGGTCAATATGCCTATAATCGCTATAACTATCAATAACTCGATCAAGGTAAAACCTCTCTCGTCCCTCTTGCTCATCTCTGACATTA
>JADFXD010000014.1 GCA_015233725.1 Nitrospirota bacterium
AGTCGGGATTACCCCCGTCGGTCTGCTTGGGGAGCGTTCTTACAACGATGTCTTTTCGGTTGGTCAGGGACAGGTACTTGTCGAGCAATCTTTCGAGTGCCGAATAATAGGATTCCTCCCTTGCGTCTCCAAGATTGAAGGTGCTTGATATATCGCTTAAATAATTTGACAGCATTGTGCCAGACCCAAGAGCTTATCTCTTGGGGTTTACCTTTTTGGGTTGGGGTTTTGGTCGGGGCGACCCGATTTGAACGGGCGACCACTCGCACCCCAAGCGAGTGCGCTATCCAGGCTGCGCTACGCCCCGTTTTTCCGTAACCGATGCAATATCTCTCTCAACCGTCCACGGATCATGTCAATGGTCTCTCTCAGCTCCACATCGACGGCCTCTTCACTATCTTCCTTTACCATGTCCATGTACTTGGAGCCCAGCTTCTTGCGAACCCCCTCTATTGTGAAACGCTCCTCGTACAGTAGCCGTTTTATCTCCAGCAGCATCTCGATGTCTTTTTTCTGGTACATCCGCTGCCTGGACTTGCCCTTACGAGGTCTCAGGAAGTTAAACTCCGTCTCCCAATACCTCAGGACATAAGGCTCCAGCTTTGTTATGCTGCTGACTTCCCCGATCTTGTAAAACAGTTTCTGTGGCAGCTCCTCCCGTTCATCCTGAGTAGTTGACGGTGACTTAAGCATATCCCTGCCTCAATACTACCTGCCCAATACTCCCTAACGACCCTTTGCCCTTTTGCCACATAAGCTACTCTACTGTGGCCTTCAAAAAATTACTCGGCTTAAAGGTGATCACGGTTCTTGACGTTATCTCTATATCCTCTCCGGTCTTTGGATTTCTCCCACGTCGCGACCTCTTTTTACGGACGTTGAATGAACCAAACCCAGAGATCTTTATAGACTCGCCATCAGCAAACGTCTGTTTCATGGTCTCAAGTATAACCTCTATGATCTCCTCAGCCTCTTTCTTTGGGAGACCAACGTTTTCAAACAACGCATTCACTATATCGGCCTTTGTCATACCCTATCCCCCTGATTATATCAATAATTTAAGGGTTTGTCAAGACTTTTTTAAAGCGCTTTATAGCATTATCTTTATAAACCTCTTTTCTTTTAAGGATTTTATCCAATCCTTGAAGGTCTTTTTTGACTTTTCAGCAAACAGCTCCCTGCGCACCTCATCCCTCACCTGGGTCTTGGTCTCAGTGGCCTTTTTTTCAACCAGTTGTACTATGTTCATCCCCTTGCCGGCTACGAATATCTTGCTGAACTCCCCCTCCTTCAACTGCTCTACGATGCCCAGGAAGTCCTTGTCCATCTCCTCCTTGTTGATAAAGCCTAGGTCGCCTCCGTCTGGGGCATTGGGGCCATCGGAGAACTGAGCTGCCAGCTTGCCAAAGTCCTCGCCCTTAAGCAGCCTGTCGTAGATGCCCTCGGCCTTCTTCTTCAGCGTCAATTCTTCAGCGACAACCTTGTCTTTACCGGCGTCAGCCACCTTGACTTTATCGGCATCAGTCACCTTGGATATGACGATCAACCGTATCCTGTATTGACTGGAGACCGCAACGGGCTTTTTGCCCTTGAGCCTATCGTTTATCTCCTCCTCCGTGACAACTACTTTATTGGAGACCTCCAAATTACCGAGCTTGCTTAATAGTATCTGCTCGTTAAGTCTCTTCTTATAATCCTCTATGCTAAACCCTTCTTTCCTGAGCGCATCAAAAAACTCCTGCTCCGACAAGGAATACTTACGCCGTATGTCCTCAACCGCAGCATCCACTTCACCCTTGGAGACAGCAATGTTGCGCCCCTCGGCATACAGAAGCTGCACCTTGATATCGATCAGCGTATCAAGAAACTCCCGCTCGTACTTGCTCATAAAGGCCGCCTTCTCCGGTCCCTTGAGCTTTCTGAGCTCATCCCTCATCTCAAACTCCATCGCCTTGTACAGCTCACCCCACGTAATGACGTCCTTGTCTATTACCGCCACAACACGGTCAAGAACCACTGGCCCTGTCCCCGCCACCGCCACTTTGCAGCTAAATAATACAGCGAAACACAACAACACATACCTAAATATCAACCTATTTTTAATCTCTATCACCCCGCTTTTTATTTTATTCGTCTCATAGCCTATATAATGCCATATCAACGCCAAAAATGCAACAAGAAAAGAAAAAAGACAAAAAGGGGCGGCTCCGCCCCCCTTTAGAACCCCCTGCAAGGGGTCACGGACCCCTTGACCCCATAAAAGTGTTATGTATACCAGAAAAAACAGGTTTGCAAATTAGAGTTAATAATCCATACTGGTTAATCTGCTATTTTTCTTGCAAACTCTATTTAGTTTAGTATATCTTGTATTTAATCAAATCAAAACCTGCTATAAACCAACCCACTCATCAACCGATATCTTGTTGCCAATAATATCCTCGACCTCCTGAATCATCATTTTCAACTGAGATATTGAGTACTCATTATTAGAAGGTATTGACAGACGGTTTCGGTTATAGACCATATACTGGTGGCGATTTCCAGAGAAAGGCCCCTTAAACCGATTTGACGCAATTTACAAATAAAGGCCCTACGTTTACAAGGTAACCACTGTGTCACGAATAAACTGCTTGTTCAGATCAATATTTGAGATTACCGGCAAGGGATGACCCATCTTAAGTCCGAGTAGTATCCAGCCTTCCAATGTGGAACTAAGCTCATTCTCACATTCATTCAGTCTGCCCCCAAAGGCTATGACACCTTTACATAATTGGTATCCGGCCAACAAAGGTATTGTCCTCCAGTCTGTCATATACGGCAGCAGACATTGCCTGCATTATATATTCATTCACAATATCAGGTGTAATACTTACCCTCATAAATTATGATAACGTTATTACAGTTAGTTGTCAAGGTAAAAGTTCTGCTGGATATGCACTAAGGTATGTGATGTAAAAGGTTCACTGGATTTTTTCCCTGTGAGGAGGGTAAACTATAACTATAGCATAATATAGTAAAGGAGTGGACTATGGCTAATGGAGGTTCGGGAATTGTAGCAAAAAAACCTGACTCAATATGGGATAGACCTGTTGAGATTAAATCTAAAGACGTTTTGAAGGCATTGTCCAACGGTATTGGTAAAGTTGCAGTAACTAAAAAATGGTGGGGTGTAGGCCCTGATGTTATTGACGCAATTACCGCCGTTGGGTTTAAGACCGAGCCAGGGCAACTGGCATTTCAGTTGATCAGCCGATCAATCGCAAGGGCTGCGATAGCCTTGCTTGGTGAAAGTGTCGGTGAGCAGCTCGCTACCGATCGGAGTAAGTCTGATCATGTGATCGACCAGATCGATGGCGTCATTGCCAGTGGGGATGCCGTCTGTATCGACAAGAGATTTATGGATCGCCCTGCCGAATTGCCCGTCTTAAAAGACCTCCAGGGTGTCATCAAACAGTGGCTTGTTGGATGCGGTCTGGATGACAAGGTGGATGTTAACCGTCTGCCTATAGAGTTTGTCAAGGCGCTTGATCAGGAGTGGCGCGAGAATGAGGCTACATACAGACCTATTATCGAGGCGCTGGAGGGGCCATTCAGGAAGGCCTTTGAACGCGATCTGGGATGGGTCAGGTATGCTGGTCTGCTTAGGCGTAATACGGAGGAAAAGGTCTTTGACGAGCCTTTTGGACTGGATCAGTTGTACATCCCGCTTAACGCATATTATGTTGAGGGGGACTCCGAGGAAAAGAAGAGTCGCGTCGTGGCCGCCCTTGAGGACGAGATCACGCGATGGTTGCAGGAGACCGATAAGAAAGACGCCATCCGCGTCATCAGCGGCGGGCCAGGCAGCGGGAAATCGACCTTCGCCAAGATGTTTGCGGCCAAGTTGGCTCAGGAAGGGTCGGTAAAGGTCATATATGTCCCATTGCATATGATTAATGCAACCAAGGACTTAGTAGAAGAGATAGGCGAGCTTGTTAAAGCTGAAAAAACACTTGCACAGAATCCTCTTGACCTGGATTCTCCTGAACCTAACCTGTTGGTGATCCTTGATGGCCTGGACGAGTTGTCGATCCAGGGCAAGGCGGCGGCTGAGACGGCCAAGGCCTTTGTCGTTGAGGTTGAAAGAACCGTCAACAAATATAACCTTCAGAAGTTTTGCCTCCGGGTGCTTATAAGCGGGCGTGAAATCGTTGTGCAGGAGAGCGAGAAAGAGTTCAGGCGCAAGGGTCAAATTCTTACGCTTCTACCCTATTTTACGCCCTATGAGGAAAAGGGAGATTACGACGACCCGGAAGGGATTTTGCAGCAAGACCTGCGTGATCGTTGGTGGAGGCGATATGGTTCCTTAAAGGGTACGGGATATGAGGACATGCCAGGAGACCTCAAACGTGACGACCTCGACGAAATCACCGCCCAACCCCTGTTGAACTATCTGTTGGCCCTAAGTTACATGGGTGGAGGGATAGACTTTTCAAAGGAAGTTACCCGGAATAATATTTATAATGACCTGATAGTCAAAGTTCATAAGCGCGAATGTGAAAACCGTAGCTTTTGCATGGAACTCAAAGACTTTAGGCGTGTGCTTGAAGAGATTGGCCTTGCGGCGTGGCAGAGTGGTGATGGGCGAAAGACAACGGTGCAGGAGATAGAAGTTCTATGTAAGGAGAGCAAACTTAATAGCCAGCTTGAGGCTTTTATGGAGACAGCAAAGGCCGGTGTGACACGATTGCTTGCAGCGTTCTTCTTTCGCAGGTCTGAGGATGTAGGTGGAGACAAGACCTTTGTCTTTACGCACAAGAGCTTTGGCGAGTATCTGGCCGCTTGCCGGATAGTTCGGGCCATGGAGAGGATAAACCGTAATATGCAGGTTCGAGACCTTGACCCAGAGGATGTTTGGACTGAGCGTAAGGCGCTCGTGCATTGGGCAGAAATATGTGGCCCAAGCGACATTTCACGAAACATCCATGAATTCCTACTCAATGAGGTACAGTTACGCTCAAAGGAAGAAGTTCAGCAGTGGCAAGGGTGTTTTACCAAGTTGTTTAACTATGTGTTAAGGCATGGGATGCCAATGGAGGCAGTTAGTACCGAATACAGAAAGGTTGACACATTCCCCAAGATGCTCTTTCAATCGAGGAATGCAGAAGAGGCGCTACTTGCAGCTCTAAATGCCTGCGCTCGCAAGACCGAGGACTTTAGCGCTATTGAACATCCCACACCTGAGGCATTTGGGACATGGTTTAAGCGAATTCAAGGGCAGCCAATTTGGTTTGAAAACATTTTGGCAGCAATGTGTCTATCTTTTTTGAACCTAAAAGGTGTTAATTTAGGGCTAACCGATTTTAGCTATGCCAACCTAAGCAGAGCCGACCTCTCAGATTCTGACCTCTCAGATTCCGACTTTACAGATGCCGACCTCAGTAGAGCTAACCTACAATTTGCCGATTTCAACTATGCCGATTTAACTAGAGCCAACCTCAGTGGAACCAACCTCAACAGAGCCAAATTCAACGGAACCTACCTAAGTGGAGCCAACCTTACAGATGCCAACCTCATGGTAGCCGACCTAAGTGGAGCCAGTCTCAGACGTGCCAATCTCAGTAGAGCCAACCTCATTGGAGCCAACCTCATTGGGGCCGACCTCACAGGCGCTATCTTGACAGATGCCAACCTTGGCGAAATCAGTGTTGAAGATACATAAATTACATTAGAAGGAGACATATTGCATGAATATACTTGTTTCGGGTTCTTTGGCTTACGACAGGATAATGGACTTTCCTGGCCGGTTTGCCGACCATATCTTACCGGATAAGATACACATACTAAACGTGTGTTTTATGATCAACGGACTGAAGGAGAATTTTGGCGGTACGGCTGGCAACATCGCCTACACCCTCTCACTCCTGGGGGAGACCCCAAACGTCATCGCCACCGCCGGGCGAGACTTTGAGCATTACCGGCAATGGCTCAGGCAATGCGACATACCCTCTCACAACGTCACCATCATAGAGGAAGAGCTGACCGCAGGGGCATACATCACAACCGACATGTCCGATAACCAGATAACGGCCTTCAATCCCGGGGCCATGAAGCACCCCACGAGGTTTGACTTCGAGTTCGTCGATCCGGCCAGGGACATCGCGATCGTCGCCCCTGGCAACCTCGAGGACATGTTCGAGTTTATCAAGGTCTACAAGCAAAGGGGCATACCCTACATCTTTGACCCGGGTCAGTCGCTACCCCAGTGGAATAAAGCAAGGCTCACGGAGATGATAACCGGCGCTAAGATATTTATCAGCAACGACTACGAGCTACAACTTACAATTGAGACGACATTTGCATCCCTGGAGGAGATCGCCCGGATGGCTGAGGCTGTCATCACGACCAAGGGCGAGTTTGGCTCCACCATAATAAGAGACAACAACGGAGAGCTGGACAAGACGGATATCCCCCCCGTGGGGGTCAAGACCGTCTGTGACCCAACAGGGGCCGGAGATGCCTACAGGGGCGGATTGATCAAGGGGTTGCTCATGCCAGGGGGCAACCTCGAACATGCCGCCATGATGGGCTCTGCCGCGGCCTCCTTCTCCGTAGAGACATACGGGACGCAGAACTTCCGCTTCACAAGGGAGGAGTTTAACGAGCGTTTTGAATCGAACTTTAGGAAGGTGGCCTACTGATAAGTATGGGTATATTTATGACATCACGGTCAAGCATTATGGGGTCAAGGGGACTGGTCCCCTTGCAGGGGAGGTTAAGGAGGGGGCGGAGCCGCCCTCCTTACAGGGGGCCAGGGGACGGAGTCCCCAATCCCTTTCTTAAATATAGGCAGGTACGTATCATATGATTAACAGGGAGGACCTCAGCGGATATCTCAACTCCAGGAAAAAGGCTGTCTCCTTCAGGGCAATATCGAAGGAGTTCTGTAAAACCAAGAAGGAGTCCAATACGCTCAAGAAGATGCTCCGGCAGATGGTCAGGGATGGCGATGCTGTTGTCACTGCCGGCGGTCTGTACGACAAGAAGCAACAGAGCGCCATTGCCACGGGCTACTTTGAGGCCAACAGGGAGGGCTACGGCTTTGTCGTCCTGGAGACCCCGGGCGAGCGTGATATCTTCATCCCCCAGCGCAAGACAATGGGGGCGATGGATGCCGACAGGGTCATTGCCGTGATCGAAAATCCACGCAGGAGGGATGGCCGTATCGTCAAGATATTGCAGCGCGCTCATGCAAACGTCGTTGGAAGGCTGCTCTGCAAGGACGGTAAGTATTACGTACAGCCCAAGAAGCGCTCTATACCCTTTACCATAGACATCCCGAAGCTCAAAAAGGACAAGGTCAAGGAGGGGGATACGGTCATTGTCGAAATCAAGCAGTACGACTCCGACGATGCCCCCGCCGTCGGTAAGATATTGAAGGTGCTTGGGATAGCCGATGCCCCTGTCTCTGAGATAGACTCCATTGTGGAGGAGTTTGGCCTGCCCAGGAGGTTCTCTGCGGCGGTGTCAGAGGAGGCCAGGCAACTGCCTCAGCGCATTACGCAGGACGTCATTGCAGCCAGGCGCGACCTGCGCACCCTACGCACCGTGACCATCGATGGCGAAAAGGCAAAGGACTTTGACGACGCCATATCAATCACAAAAACACCTGATGGCTATAAGCTCTACGTCCACATTGCCGACGTCGGCCACTTCGTCCCCTGGGAGTCAAACATAGACGTGGAGGCCGCCCAGAGGGGCACGAGTGTGTATCTTCCCGACAGGGTGATCCCGATGCTCCCCAAGCGGCTCTCGGAGGAGCTGTGCAGTCTGAGACCAAACAGGGACCGGTTGACCTTTACGGTTGAGATGGACTTTACCTCCGATGGTCAACGCTCAGGCGTCTCTTGCTACACCTCCATCATCAACAGCAACGAACGGATGACCTACACGGACGTTGCGCGCATACTCATCGAAGAGGACAAGGGGCTGAGGCGTCGTTATAACTATCTCCTTGGGGACCTTGAGCTCATGCAGGGCCTGTGTGGGGCGCTGAGGCAGCGCAGGTTGCAGCGAGGGAGTCTGGACTTTGACCTTCCCGAGCCGGAGGTCATCATCGACCTGCAGGGCAACCTTGAGGGGATCGTGAGCGTCAAACGCAATCCCGCCCACATGCTCATTGAGGAGTTCATGATAGCGGCTAACGAGGCCGTTGCCCAGCGGATAGCCTCAGTTGCCGTCCCCTCCCTCTACAGGATACACGAGGAGCCTGATGAGAGAAAGATGATTGATATCATCAAGATTTCCCGGCACCTCATCAATGTGGGCAAGCAGAAGTTAAGGCCGCGCGATATGTCCAGGATAATCGACAAGGCGCGCGGTGGGACCTATGAGGAGATCATCAATTATCTGGTGCTGCGGAGTCTCAAGCAGGCGAGGTATTCGCTCACAAACGTGGGGCACTTTGGGTTGGCGTCGGTCTGTTACACGCATTTTACGTCGCCCATCAGGCGTTACCCTGACCTTGTGGTGCACAGGGTCTTGAGGGATGTCTTAGGCAACAAGCGTCTCTCTGACAAGAAGCTGAAGGCCTTTGAGGGCAGGCTTGGCGACATTGCCTTTCACTGCTCGGCCAGGGAGCGGATCGCCGATGATGTCGAGCGTGAGACCCTCAAGGCCCTCCGTGCGTGGTTGATGAAGGACATGGTTGGCAAGGTGCTTGAGGGCAGGGTCGTTGGCATCAACGCCGGTGGGTTGAAGGTGCGGCTGAAGGATTACTTCGTCGATGGCTTCCTGGATATCTCGGCGATGGTCGGCGACAATTACGTCTATGACGAAGACGATCTGTCGATAAAGGGTGCCCGCACAAAGAAGAGGTTCTTCATAGGCGACGAAATCCCCGTGCGGATCAGCAGCGTAGATATGCAAGAGCGTGAGGTCTTTTTCGCTATGTGAAGAAAGAAAAGAAAACAAGGAGGGTGGCTCCGCCCCCTCCTTGACCTCCCCTGCAAGGGGTCATGGACCCCTTGACCCCTTCTTGCGGTGGCTTGTAGGTTGAGTTGGGGCGTGGGTGGAGGCAGTAGGGTTACAGACTTTGCTATTGTGGGTTTTAGTTCTGTGAAGTAAACTTCTCTTGTTTTTTTATGATCACCTTGATTACGATACTTTAAATGAAGACAGTGTATGTTTAGAATGTCACTATTGATGGATTTATTATATAACGGGGGGTAATAATATGAGCATTACCATAAAGATATCGGATGCTACCGATGGTAAGCATGCGGTATATATCGACGACGAATTGTCCCATCACGTCGGCAAGGACGATGTTGCCGCACTCTTGGCGGAGACACAAGAGAACCTGTGGCACACTGATCCGGTCAAAGGTGCCGAACTTGGCAAGAAGTTGTACGACATGCTCAATTGTGGCGCCGGGACGCTTCAAGGGATCATCGACGCTGCCAGGGGTTATGGCGAGGATAAAAGCCTTTATTTGCAGACGCCATACGAGTTGACGCAGTTGCCGTTTGAGTTGCTCAACAACGGGGGATTTGTCCTGCTCAACCGCAACATACACATCATCCGGCTGGTTGAGGATCGGGGCGAACGAGCTCAGATAGAACTAAAGAAAACACCGCTCAAGATGCTCTTTATGGCCTGTTCGCCAATGGATTTGCATCCTAAAGAAGTTCTCAACTTTGAGAAGGAGGAGGAGCACATCCTTAACAGCACCGTCAAAAATAACATCGACATGACCATTGAGGACACGGGTAGTCTCGAAGGCCTTAAAGAAGCCAATATCGTTGGCAGGTTTGACATCATCCACATAATAGGTCATGCCGATTTGGATAAGGATATGGGGTCGGTGTTTTACATGGAGGACGATATTGGCAGGCTCAAGAAGGTATCACCGGAAGATTTGTGGGATGCAATTAAGGATAACCCGCCAAAGCTGCTTTTTCTGTCGGGTTGCTTAACGGGAAGTGCCAATGAAAAGGCAAACACAGAGTCCTTTGCGTACAAGATGGCTAAAAATGGCGTAAGATGGGTGCTTGGTTGGGGATTGCCTGTCTCTGATGATGGGGCGATGCTTATGGCTGTTGAGATATACAGGTGTCTGTCAATTGGCAAGGGGCTCGACTATGCCGTGCAAAGTGCGCGGAGGCTGGTTACAAATGAAGACAAAAATAAAGACAAAGACAAATACCACCCCTGGCCGCTCTTGAGGCTCTTTGGCGACAGGGCGCCGATAGTGCCCCTGGTTGTTGAGGGTTTGCCAATCAGGCATGTCAATCCTGTCAAGCTGAGATACACGAAATTGAAAGACAGCGACGTGATGGTGCTTGAGGAGGGGTTTGTTGGAAGGAGGCGGTACGTTCAAAGGGGTGTTAGCGTGCTCAAGGGGGCGGCTGAGAGGTTTGGGCTTTTGGTGCGCGGCCCAGCCGGAATCGGCAAGAGCTGTCTTGTCGGGAAGCTCGTTGAGCGGTTTAAGGAAAAGAAGCTGGTCGTCTTTCACGGCGTACTCAATAAGGGAGATGTGAGCTTGAAACTGAGGAGGTTGTTTGACGAAAATAGACAGAAAGATGGTTTGGCAATTATCAACTCAATCTATGACTATGAAGACAAGATAAGAGACCTCTTCCACAATGTCTTTAAGACGCCACTCTCTGTGATAATATATTTTGATGACTTTGAACAAAACCTTGATCGTCATGGCAATCAGTATTATGTGAAAGATGAGATTAAGGATATCATCCGTCCATTTCTGGAGGCCGTTGAATGGAGTTTAGGCAACAGCAATGTTATCATATCGAGTCGGTATCATTTTGTGTTTGAACATTATGGTGAAAACCTGCCTGCGACAAGGCTCTATGACCTCACGATCAGGTCATTTGATGGCTCGGATTTAGACAAGAAGACGAGAGACCTGCCATCTATCGCAAATAGCCCACACATTGAGCTGTATCACAAGTACGGCGGTGGCAATCCTCGACTGTTGGAGTTGTTGGACGTGATCGCCAAGGACGAGGCCAAGTACGACCTTACCGGCATTGAGGCACAGTTGCAGGGCAAGCAGGCTGAGTTCATCCGTGAGTATCTTGCGGATGTGATCGCAAAGACTGTTGGGGATGATTTCCACAGTTTCATCCAGCGTGCCGCCGTATACGGGGAGCCTGTTGGAGCGGACGCCTTTAAGGGATTTGGCGACGGTAAGTCTTTAGAGTTCTTGAAAACAGGCGTTGATCTGACATTGATTGAGCGTGAGGATGTGGCCAGGGGCGAGTTTGTGTACTGGGTGACGCCGGTGATTGCCGATTCCATGCTGGGTAAGTTGACGGATGCGGAAAGGCTTGAGGCTCACGGGCGGGCGTATCGATGGTATATTGATTGGCTTTCAGCCTCACCGGTACCGAATTACAGGTACATGGAGGAGGCCGTCTGTCACGCCCTTGCGGTGGGCAATGTCCGTGATGCGTGTAAGTATGCGCATGTGTTGGGGAAATACTTTTACAGGATGGTCTTATATCGGCAGGGGCGAGCGATTATGGAGAAGGTCGCCGTCAAGGTCTCAGATGCGGTGATCGATGAGGCCAAGGCAGAGAAGGATGGAGAGGTCGGCAATTTTCTTAATGAGTATGCTTTGTTGTTATGGAAGTTAGGTGAAGCAAAGCAGGCAATTGCGTCTTACGAAAAATCCCTTGCTATATGGCTGGAAGTCTATGGAGAAAGGCATCCAGATGTAGCTGGTTCTTATAACAACATTGGAGAAGCATGGAGGGCTTTAGGTGAAGCAAAGCAGGCGATTGCGTTTTACGAAAAATCCCTTGCGATACGGTTAGCAGTCTATGGAGAAAACCATCCAGATGTAGCGCAGTCTTATAACAACATTGGATTGGCGTGGAATTCGTTAGGCGATGCAAAACAGGCGATTGCGTTTCACGAAAAATCCCTTGCTATCAGGCTGGAAGTCTATGGAAAAAAGCATCCGGCTGTGGCATATTCGTATAACAACATTGGTAGTGTGTTTTATACGTTAGGCGATGCAATGCAGGCTATTGCGCTTTTTGAAAAATCCCTTGCGATATTCTTGGAAGTACATGGAGAAAAGCATCCAGATGTAGCTACTGCTTATAGCAACCTTGGAACTGTGTGGAACGACTTAGGCGACTCAAAACAGGCGATTGCGTTTCACGAAAAAGCCCTTGCGATACTGTTGAAAATCTATGGAGAAAGGCATCCGTCTGTGGCTATCTCTTATAACAACATTGGAGAAACATGGAGGACTTTAGGCGACTCAAAACAGGCGATTGTGTCTTACGAAAAAGCCCTTGCGATACTCTTGGAGTTCTATGGAGAAAGGCATCCAAACGTGTCGATTTTGTATAAAAACCTTGCCAATGTATATCGCAACACGGGCGACACGCAAAAGGCAGCCGACTGCACCGCAAAGGCCGAAGCTGCCTGGTCTTAGACCAACCTGCGACACAGCCTGCTCAGTGGCCAGACAGAGGTCGCCCGATAGCCCTGGTTGTCAGACAAGCTACAGGGCAGCGGCTCGCCGATGAGCTCGAGAAGGAGGGCGGCGGAGCTTCTTTTCCGCTCCAGGTCGCACCGCACCTGGCCCCCCTGCAAGGGGTCACGGCCCCCTTGACCCCTTCTTGCGGTGCCTGGTAGCTTGGGTTGGGGCGTGGGTGGAACCCCCCTGCTTCTTTTTTTTTCTGTAGATTATGGATTAGGGAGGTATTATGGAATTATCGGTTATTATGCCGGTTTATAACGAGGGTGCCCTTATAGGCGGGGTGGTGGAGGGTTGGGTTGAGGCGTTGGATGCCCTTGGGATTGGGTTTCAGTTCCACGTCTATAATGATGGATCGAGGGATGACACGGCAGAGGTCATAGACAGGCTGTCGCAAGCGGATGGCAGGATAGTGGCTCACCACAAGGCCAATACGGGACATGGGGCGACCATCCTGAAGGGGTATCGCGACAATTGCAATGCGCAGTGGCTGTTTCAGACAGACTCAGACGGCGAGATGAGTCCCGCCCATTTCCACAGACTGTGGCAGCAGAGGCAGGACTACGATATACTCATCGGCAGTAGAGAAGGTCGCAATGTCCACCCCACGCGAAACGCCATTACCCTTGCCTCAAGGGGGATTGCGAGGGGTCTCTTTGGCTCAGGGATCGTTGACGTCAACTCCCCGTACCGCCTGATGAGAAGCAGCGCCTTTGCAGACTGCTTTTATAGGCTGCCAGAGGATATCTTTGCACCCAACGTGGCCATATCGGCAACGGCCTGCCTGAAAAGACTCAGGATACTAGAAATACCAGTGGCGTGCAAAGAGAGAAGACAGGGCACAACCGCCACCAAAAAGATAGTGGCAGGGGCAATAAAATCCCTCTTTCAACTGCTAAGGTATCGCATCAGCCTGCTCGCCTAGTGATACACCCCTAAGAAAAGAAAAAAGGGGCGGCTCCGCTTCTTCGGCGCTCCAGGACGCTCCTGGCCCCCCTTTAGAACCCCCTGCAAGGGCACCAGTGCCCTTGACCCCATAATTCTCAATCCGACCCCAGCGGCTGTAAGGAGCGATCCAAACTAAAACATGCGCATCAGATACTTGCAACTGCCGCCTGAATCACCGGAGAAGCCGATGCTGAAGCACTGTTGTGGGTCTTTTAAGTCTTTGATGGGCAAGAACTGATTTCTGACAAACCTGGTAAACTGTCCGGTGTCTCTCAGTGGCAGGCTGCCCTTGACGGAGACGTCGTGTAGTTGTTTGGCCAGTTTTATCTCAAACTCGGGGAGCAGGGTGTTGGTTTTAGCGGGGTTAGCGCCTGGATTTCCATAGCCATGTATGCGTAAGTACAAGGGGTTTTTGACCTTGTTGACGCTCAGAAACCTCTCAACAGAGAAGATGGGTTCATAGTCCCACACGTTGTGAGACTCAAAGACCAGGGGTGTCTGTGGCTGCTCATTGAGCATGGCGCTGAGGTGTTTTATCTTGCCGGTGAACTCTCTGGTTATTATGGCGTGTTGTTTCGTTGCCTCTCTAAGTGGGACAACCCCTCTGTAGATTACGATAGCCAAGACAAAAAAGACAATGGCCAGGGTGAGTTTTAGGGCGTTTATGGTCTTTGGTTTTACGTCAAGGATGGCAAGGACATTCATAAAAGCCAGGATTATGGAGAGACAGGCAACATGGAAGGCCAGCTTACCTGGAAAATCAAATCTGTTGCCAACCGGCCAATAACCATTATAGAAGACGATCTGCGATGCCACAATAACTGTTAGCAACATCAATAGGGCGATCGTCTTTGAAATGGCAGAAAAATACATTCCCGCTCCCGTCGTACCCTTTTGCTTAAAGATAACGCCGCCTATAATAAAGACGACGGCCACAATAACAGAGGCCGTAACGATCAAGACGGTGTTACTCACCCCCCACAGATGCAGCCTTGTAAGGATCGAATCAACGTAGGCTAAAAATACCCCAAGGCGATCCTTGAGCCCCGCGCTCTTGGAGTAAAAATCGCTCCCCCCATGATTCTTGATGACATAAGCGATCACGGCAGCCATTGCCAACCCAAAAACTATAATGAGGCTGCCAAAAAACCTGGCATGAGAATCTAATCTGCCTCTGATAAGCAGATAAACAAGCATACAGGTTTGAGGTAATAGGATTATGAGGAAGTTTTCCTTACTGCCCATAGCAATCAACGCGCCTACTGTCATAATCAGCCAGTAGAAAACGCCGGGAAGTCTGAGGTCATCGTCATTATTGGCGCTATTTTTCAGGACAGCAAAGACCCCCGCTGCGTACAAGGCCAGTCCCAATGCGGCGTTTATCTCTGGCGCTCCGAGCTTTGTCCAGATATCAAGCCAAAAGCCCTGCGACAACACGTAAAATGCAAAGACTCCACCATGCACAATCCCTCCTATGTAATACTGGCTGATCCACCACAATACGCCGGTAAAGAGGGCAAACACCATCATCTTAAACAGATACCAGCCAAAGGGGTGATCGCCCCACAGCCAGCTCTCAAGGATCACGATCAACCAGTGAGCAGGTCGATAACGCGGGTGGATGTCCAGGTTTATGATCTCCGTTTTTTCTACCAGAGACGGGATATCCAGTAACGCGACGTGTTTATCTGGTCCCAGGAAGTTCATGATCTCGTGGTCGTCTATGATATACCACTGGGCACCGAGGGAGGCGCTGAAGATGTAATAGGACAGGGCAACAGAGCAGATTAGAATAAGTATAAACTTACCCATTAATAGCCTTTCTTTGTAGTTCTTTGGGTACTTTGTTTAATGGGATGACGAGTCTTCATCTTCCGTCCTGGATGGTTGCGTCTTGAATAGTTCCGTTTTGGATGTCGATCTCTCATCTTTGGTTGCAGAGAGATGGCTTTTGATATCTATTTTTATATCAAACCCGCTGGCCAGTTTGAGAATGTCGCTACCCTCTCTGTATAAGGCCACATATGCCGTCTTGATCTCCTTTTGATACGTGAAACACGGCCACATCGCGATTAAAAATACAATGGGCGTGACGAGCTTATGCACCTTTATGGGTACTACGCCATATATCAAACCCATTGCTATATTGTAGATGAATTTAATGGCGTATATGACAAAGCCAACAACAAATACCCCGGAAGTGGCCGCCCAGAATATAAATGCAAGCGCTGCACGTCCATTTATACCCCCGTCCTCGTTGTCCTGGAAGTTCTTGACAACCAGACCCGCTGACCTCAGGGGCGCCACAGTAATGGTATGAAAGCAGTAAAACCAATACACCACAACAGCTAGCCAGAGAAAAAAGATAATGTTTGTTATCTGACTCCTATACTCAGCCAACCAGTCCAGAGGTGCATACAATTCTCTTCCTCTCATTTTAATCTCCACGAAGATATGGTTTTCCATTTCATACCATACTATAAATTATTGATGGAGTTAATGTCAAGACATCCGGCAGGGTGGGTGCAAAATCTTTCAGGGGGCTTTGTCTAAAGAAGGGATGGGCACTGCATCCACTTGATGCGGCATAAATAGTGATTCTTACGTTATCATTTATGGCCGGGCGTTTACCACCCCCTTAGCTCGTGCTATGTGTACTCATAGGTTGGGGAATAATCGGCGGAAAACCAATATGCGACCTTAAATCATTTCTGAAGTCTGCAAACGATGGACATTTACTGGCAACTACATCAGGATTTATGACTTCAAGCAATTGAGGACCCTCTATAGTTTTTCTATAACGTGATTTATACTTATGAGCGATGTCTTCTAAGAGTCCTGATATTTTTTTTGGTTCACAGCCTATTTCTTCTGGCATTGAGCTGTACGATATTTTTTTGATTGCACTAACAATTTCAGTATATTTATTCTTACTTTTATAAATAATGTTAAAGCAATTTAAGTCAGCTATCATCCAGGCTTCAATTTCCTGTACGGCAAAATGTATGCTATAACGCCCCTTGTAATCAGAAAGATCATTATCTCTTTCCTTTTTAATTTTTTCCTTATCCTCACAATCTAAATCTCTAAGGATAAATACATAATCAACTAAAGGTTTACCATTTGCTTTAGCTTTATCTACAGTTTTCTTAGGTGGATTAAAAAGCTGGCTTACACGAAAACTCAAGTTATCTTGCATGGCATACTTGCCATTGAATCTATATGTATCAAAGAATATTTTTTTTCCACGCATCCACTCTATCTCTGGTTTTAATATACTCCATAATCCCTTCTTAGCCCAAGGCGTAGATAGAGCTTCTGTTTTTCCTTCGACAAGAAAAAATATGTTTTTCTTAGTCAATATGGCCATCCCCCAATAACTAATTCTCGATTACGATACATTTCACCAAGACGGTATCTTTCAAGCCACGGTTGTAGTTCTTCAGGGTCTAGCCTTCCAAACGTAGCATTTTTTTCGTCATCTGTACCCGTAACAATCACACTCTCTGGATAGTCTGAAAAACAATCAATGAGATCAGGCGAGTGAGTGGCAATCAACACCTGCGTCTTTCCCCTCTGAACAGCAACCTTGATTAAATCCGCAAGTATGTTAATCCATGCAGGGTGAAGACCAACCTCAGGTTCATCGATACATATAAGGGGCGAGGGCTCAGGATGACATAAGATGGCTACCCAGCAGAGCATTCTTATTGTTCCGTCAGACAATTCGTGCAGAGCTAAAGGTTTCCTGATGGCTTTGTCTTTCAATTTCATCTCAAGATGTTGTGTATCAGAAGGAGGAAATTTCAGTCCATCAAAGCCGTCAAATAAGGCCTTTAACAGGGTATTAAATTCAGCTTCAAAGTCAAACTCCAAATGGTCTTTTTGCATCAAGTTAAACAGAACTATCGCAAGATTCTCTCCCGTCTCATCCAGATATAAATCCGAGGGGTCTATTTTAGACGGTCTATCTTTTATATTCCTAATACTTATATGATTGGCGTTATAAAACCTCCATAGAGATACTTGCTTCTTTATGTGTTCAATGGCAGGATATTTTTTAGGAGATGAAAGCACTTTTAAAGCTATCTCATCCCCTGAAATCTCCTCATCCTCTGGATGTTCAAAGCCTCTAGGACGATTTCCTTCATATATATTTACCACACCTTTACCGAAGTTAAAACCAAGATACTTCCACTTATTTGTCTCTGTAGTTACTCTAGGTCTTATCTCTTGCATAGTCTCATGTTCGACAGAAAAATAATTGTAATCGTCAATTGATAAATCAAGCTCATATTCAACTGGAATTTTATCACGCATATTTGGTATAGGATCAAATTGCCATTTAAAGCTAATTTTGTTTGGTGTTAAAATATTCTTGTTTAAAAGAGAGGCCAACCCTTTCCGGTAAGTTCTGACTGTCTTCTGCAAACCGTATTCTATGCAGTCAGGCAAAAACTTAATGGCCTCAAACAAGTTCGATTTCCCACAACCATTTGCCCCAATAAAGATATTCAGACCACCAAGAATTAAAGGCTCTTTCTCATCCATTAAAAGATTCTTATAATTTCTAACAAAAAATTCGTTTAGCATAAACTCCTAAATGGGTACAGATTTAGATTTGATTAAACACAACAGACATAGCACTTTTATGGGGTCAAGGGGACTGGTCCCCTTGCAGGGGGGTCTGAGGGGGGGCGGAGCCGCCCCCTTTTTTTTCTTTTTCTTGCCCTCTTATGATGTTTACGTATACCTCAATAGCCTTTGTCAGGTCTTCCTGCTCGAGGATACCGGAGGCCACGGCCACGGCAGAGACCCCAGTCTGCAAGACATCGCCCAGGGTTTCCTCTCTGATGCCACCTATTGCCACCACGGGGATCGTGATGTGTCGTAGTATTTCCCTGATGGCATCAACGCCCTTGGGGGAACCGGCGTCCTTGGTCGTTGTCTCAAATATGGGACCAAACCCTATGTAATCTGCCCCGGCCCTCTGCGCCTCCAGGGCCTCTTCAAGGCTGTGGGTTGAGACACCGAGGATCTTGTCGCCCATGAGCCTTCGCACCTGCCCAATAGGTAGGTCATCCTGACCCAGGTGTACGCCATCGGCATCGACTGCCAGCGCTATGTCGGGATAGTCGTTGATGATCAGGGTCATGTCGTTTGCCCTGGTGAGCGACCTCAATAAGCGGGCGGTCTTAAAGAGCTGAAGACGCGAGGCCTCCTTGTCCCTGAGCTGGAGCCACCTAATCCCGCCGCCAATGGCATCCATGACCATGTCAAAGGCCGGCCTGGAGCGCGTCCCCCTGTTTAGCAACAGACACAGCCCACCAAGATATAAGTTACTATGCGGTCTTTCCATATGGCCGTTCAAGGTAGCCGGTGTCAAATTTGCCCGATAAGAAGTCGGCATTAGACAGGAGCGTCTTATGAAATGGGATGGTGGTCTTTATCCCCTCTATCTTAAACTCACCCAGCGCCCTACGCATCCGATCGATGGCCTCCTGACGGTTACTTCCATAGGTAATGAGCTTTGCTATCAGCGAGTCGTACTGTGAGGGTATGGTGCATCCGCTGTAGATGTGGGTATCGACCCTCACTCCCGGTCCACCGGGCTGGTAGTAGAAGGTTATCTTTCCAGGTGAGGGGATAAACGTAAAGGGGTCCTCGGCGTTGATCCGACATTCGATGCTATGCCCCCTGAGTATGACGTTCTTTTGCTTAACGCTCAGGGGCAGGCCGCAGGCCAGACGTATCTGCTCCTTGATGACATCTATGCCGGTTACCATCTCTGTCACGGGGTGTTCGACCTGGACTCGCGTGTTTATCTCCATGAAGTAGAAGTTCTCTTCCTTGTCAAAGATGAACTCTACGGTGCCCACGTTTCTATACTTTAACGCCTCGGCGGCCTTTATGGCGTATTTGCCGAGTTTTTCCCTGAGCCTGTCGTTTATGATCGGCGAGGGGGATTCCTCGATCAGCTTTTGATGACGCCTCTGGACAGAGCAGTCGCGTTCGCCAAACTGCAGGGTCTCTCCCTTGTTGTCCACGGCTATTTGCACCTCTATGTGTCTGATGTAAGAGAAGTATTTTTCGATGTACAGCTCGCCGTTTCCGAAGGCGGCCAGGGCCTCGTTCTGTGCCGCGGCCAGCGCCTGGGGCAGTTGAGACTCCTCATGCACCACGCGCATCCCCTTTCCACCGCCGCCGGCTGAGGCCTTGATTATCACGGGGAAACCTATCTTTCTGGCAATCTTCAGGGCAAGTGACATGTCCTCTAAGGCGCCATCGCTGCCGGGTACCACGGGGATACCATGCCTTTTCATTATATGCCTGGCCCTGGCCTTATTGCCCCCCAGGCGGATGTTTTCAGGCGTTGGCCCTATAAAGACGATCCCAGACTTCCTGCAGGCCTCCGCGAACTGCGGGTTCTCCGACAAAAACCCATACCCGGGATGAACCGCCTCAGCGTCCGTTACCTCGGTAGCGCTGAGGATCGCCGGTATGTTGAGATAGCTGTCAGATGCCCGCGCAGGCCCCACGCAAATGGCCTCGTCGGCGAGCTTGACGTGCATGGAATCCCTATCTATCTCCGAGTACACCGCAACCGTCCCTATACCAAGCTCCTTGCATGCCCGGATGACACGGATCGCTATCTCCCCCCTATTGGCTATTAATATCTTTTTAAAAAGAGGCATTGTCTACAAGCACCTGCCAATATAAGAAGAGGGAAAGAAGAGAAGAAAGAAAGGGGCGGCGGAGCTTCTTTTCCGCTCCAGGTCGCACCTGGCCCCCTTTAGAACCCCCTGCAAGGGGTCCAGACCCCTTGACCCCATAATGCTCAATCCGGCCCCAACGATTGTAAGGAGCGATCCGATCAATTTTATATACAAATTTCTGTACATGTACTTATTCCCTCCTCACACCGGTTCAATCAGGAACAGGGGTTCTGCGTACTCAACGGCCGTTGCGTTTTCTACCAGGATATCCGTTATGGTGCCATCGACCTCGCTCTCTATTTCGTTCATCAGCTTCATTGCCTCAATGACGCACAGGACGTGTCCCTTTTTTATCCTGTCGCCCACCTCCACAAACACCTTGGACTCCGGTGACGACGAGCGATAGAAGGTGCCAACGATAGGGGACTTTACGGTGATGAGGTTGCACCTGGTATCGGTTGCGGGGGCCACAGGCTCTGGTGAAGCCGCCACGGCGGGCGATGATGCTACGACTGCCCGCTCCGATGGTGGCTTATGGCGCCGTAGCTTTATCTTTAAGCCGTCATGTTCGTAGAACAGCTCCGTGATGTCGGTTGCCTTGAGGGTCTCGATGAGCTCTTTAATCAGGTTGATGTCCATCATTTTGCCCTTTCAATATACTCTAGCGTCCTTGTATCGATCTTTATAACATCGCCCTCGTTGATGTGGAAGGGGACCTTTATGTTGGCTCCTGTTTCAAGGATGGCCGGTTTGCTCCCGCCTGAGGCTGTGTCTCCCTTGAAGCCGGGGTCGGTCTTGGCCACGGCAAGCTCTACGAAGATGGGGGGTTCCACGGCAAGGGGGTTTTCCTTGTGATAGAGGATCGTGACGATCATGTTTTCCTTGATCAGGAGTCTGACGCTGCCCAGTTGCTCCTCTGTCAGGGGTAGTTGCTCGTAGGTCTCCATATCCATAAAATAGTATTGATTATCCTGATTATAGAGGTATTGCATCTGTTTTTCTTCGAGGTTGGCCTTGGGAAATTTCTCGCCCGAGTTAAAGGTATCCTCTATGACCTTACCGCTCTTAAGACCCTTCATCTTTGCCCTGACAAAGGCAGCACCCCTGCCCATCTTGACGTGCTGGAACTCTATTACCTCATAGGGCTCACCCTTGTACTCTATCTTGGTACCTCTTCTAAAGTCATTTGTTGCTATCACATGGCCTCCTAAATTTGCCAACTATTATTTTCATTTTCACAGATATCTGTTTATATATATATTATACTATTTCTAAATTTCCTGGAAGTGTTGTTATCCTCTGCGCCCTGCCATTTGAGACAACAATCATATCCTCAATCCTCACGCCGCCAATCTCTGGTAAGTAGATGCCAGGCTCCACGGTAAACACCATCCCCTCCGCAACGACCACCCTGGGGGCCCTTGCCGATATGCGAGGTCTCTCATGCACCTCAAGCCCTACGCCGTGGCCTGTCCCATGACCAAAATACTGACCAAGCCCTGCCTCCTTTATGACATTGCGGGCGATGGCGTCGCTCTCTACGGCGGTCAACCCCGCCCTTATGCCCTCAATGGCGCTGGTGTTAGCCCTGAGCACGATGTCGTGTATCTCCTTCTTTCTTTCAACATCAGGCCCCTTAACGAGAAACGTCCTGGTCATATCCGAGAAGTACCCGCTGCTCTCCCCGCCCCAATCTATCACGACCAGGTCGCCCTTTTCGAGCTTTTTCTGTGTGGGCTTGGCATGGGGCAGGGCTGAGTTCCTCCCCGAGGCCACTATCGGATAAAAGGGGAGCTTGTCCACGCCGCCTTGCCTTAAGGCATCCTCAAGGCGCAGGGAGATTGATCTCTCCGTAACGCCGGCCTTTATGTAGCCCTTTATCTTGAGTAAGGCATCCTCGGCCTTTTGGATGGCCTGTTTGATCAGCTCCAACTCGGAGGCGTCCTTGATAGCCCGCAGGTGTTCCACAGTATCGGGCAGCGTGGTAAGCTCTTGAAAGTGCCTCGACAGCGCCTTATACTGACTGTAGACGATGGAGTCTTGCACGGACAATGCCCTGATGCCAAGCCTCCTTGCGTAGTTAGCTAAAACCCCCGTAATCTCCTTGTTTGTTATCTCGACTCTGCAGACGGAGACCTCCCTGGCGGACTGCTCCTTGTATCTGAAATCCGTAAACAGGACATCCTCCTTATCCGACACCAATAAATAAGCAGAAGAACCTGTGAAACCCGTCAGGTATCTTATGTTGGTGATATCGGTGATAAAAAAGGCCTTCTTCCTTTTTTTCTTTAGCTCACCCTTGAGTCTTAATATTCTCTGCGTTAACATAAATGCAAAACAATTAGAGTTTACGACAATACCAGCAGCGATGTCAATAAAAAAAAGAGGGGGAAAAAAAAAGGGGCTGGTGTTTGAGTTGGGGGGTGGGTGAAGTTTATGCACAAGGGGATGTGAAAAAATTTCTCTTGACAAAATCTTAATAATCCCGCCAACCTAATATCGCCATAGCCCATATGCTTTTCGATTCTCCCGAGGCGTTTTGTCTGATCTCTGAAGCCACCCCCCAGCACTGACGCGGCTTTCCGGCGTGATCACATCCTCAAACATTAGACGCAATTAACGGGGAGACCACATTCTGCCATATGAAACTTGTAGTCTCCACATTTATGTTGAAGTTTTCTATACAAGAGTGTATACTAAACGTATATAAGGAGGTATCCTATGATGCAGTCACAAAGGAAGGAAGTCGTATCCATCAACATACGCGCTAAAGTGCAACAACGCGATCTCATTGACCAAGCCGCCGAAAGGCTTGGCCGCAGCCGATCAGATTTTATGCTTGGGGTTGCCTGCCGTGAAGCGGAGGATGTGCTGCTTGATCAGGCGCTGTTTACGGTCAATGCTGTAACCTTCACCAAGTTTCAGGCTATGCTTGACCAGCCGTTGCCGCCGACCGATAAGCTACGCCGGTTGCTCAAAACGAAAGCCCCCTGGGATAAATGACAGCCTTTATTGTAGCGCCCCCGTCTCCAAACTGGGCAAGCTCGACTATGATGTAGAGGTAGACATTACCTTGACGCCACGTCATTATTTGCAACAAGGAGTACATAATCTAAGCAATAAAGGAACGTAAACACCTAACTGGCCTTGAGGTCAAAAAACTTTTATCGGATACCAAGGTCAGACTCAACGGAGCCGCACCTGCTTCCCTTTACTAAGTTGTCGCAGCTGGTTTTTTGATCCGCTTTTTTTCAGTCTGTTGTCTTTATTGAAGGGCTTGAAGTACACTATATTACAGGATGTTGTTATGGTATTTTAAAGAGTTTGGATAGACAGAGAATCATCACATGGGTTGTTATTTGAGCATAAAAAAACGATGGGGCCACTATGGGGGTAGTCCATAATGTTTGATAAATACCTTGACGAAATCCGCCTTCTTTACCGTGCCGGAAACGCGACCGAACATAGTTATCGTTCGGCTTTACAAGTCCTCCTGAAGCATCTGCTGAAAGATGTGGATGTTACGAACGAACCCAAGCGCCAAAAATGCGGTGCGCCGGATTATATTCTCACTCGCCGCAAGATAGACATTGGCTATATCGAAGCCAAAGACATCGGCGCTGATCTGGATCGTGTAGAGCGCGGCGGCAAAGACGACGACCAATGGAAGCGTTATACGGAATCTCTCGATAACATCATCCTGACCGATTATCTGGAGTTCCGCCTTTTCATGAACGGGCAGCGGGTTGAACAAGTCCGCATTGCCGATGCGACCTCATCCGGCATTGTCCCTCGGCCTGGAAATTTCGCACGCCTGCAAGACCTTCTGCTGGATTTTGCCGCGTTCCAAGGGCAGACGATCAAGTCGGCCAAGAAGCTGGCTGAGATGATAGCACGCAAATCCACCCTTATGCGCGATGTTTTTTTCAAAGCCGTGACCGATGAAAGCACGGAGGCAAACAGCCTGAAAGACCAACTCAAGGCCTTCCAGGAAGTGCTTGTGCGAGATATGGACGAGGCGCAGTTCGCGGACATGTACGCTCAAACGCTTACTTATGGCCTGTTTACGGCTCGGTTGCACGACAACTCGGTTAAAGATTTTTCGCGTGCCGAGGCCCTGACCCTTATCCCAAAATCCAACCCGTTCTTGCGACAGTTATTCCAATACGTCGCCGGCCCCGATCTTGACGACCGCGTGGCTTGGATCGTCGATGCGCTTTGTGATGTGTATCGCGCGGCAGATTTCCATGAGATTTTGAAAGACTTTGGAGTCACAACCGCACAGAACGACCCCATACTGCATTTCTATGAAACCTTCCTGACGCAATATGATCCCAAGCTGCGGAAGTCGCGTGGCGTCTGGTACACGCCGGAACCCGTGGTGCGTTTTATTGTTCGCGCTATTGATGATGTCCTGAAGACCCATTTTGGTATCAGAGACGGCCTTGCCGATACCAGCAAGGTCAACATAGAAATAGACGGTCACGCAGATGGCAAAGCCATCAGGGTCAATAAGGAAGTTCACAAGATTCAGTTGCTTGATGTTGCTACAGGAACAGGCACGTTTTTAGCCGAGGTCGTCAAACAGATTTACGCCCGGTTCAAGGGACAGGAGGGAATGTGGAGCGGCTATGTCGAACAGAACCTGTTGCCGCGCTTGCATGGATTTGAATTGCTCATGGCCCCATACGCGATGTGCCACATGAAGTTGGATTTGCTTCTGACCGAAACCGGCTATCGCCCCGTCAACCCAGCCAACCCGCTGCGTCTGAGCGTCTATCTGACCAACAGCCTTGAAGAGCACCACAATGTCCCGTCCCTGGCCTTCGCCAACTGGTTGTCGCAAGAAGCCAACGCCGCCAGCCGCATCAAGCGCGAAATGCCGATTATGGTGGCGTTTGGCAATCCGCCGTATAAAGCCATTTCGGAGAATATGAATAGTTGGATCGCCAAAAATAAAATCAAAGATTACAAATCTGTTGATGGCGTTGATTTCAACGAGCGCAAATACTCTCTGAATGACGATTACGTCCAGTTCATCCGTTTGGGCGAGCATTACATTGAAAAGAACGGCGAGGGTATTCTCGCTTACATTACAAATCACGGGTATCTGGACAATCCTACATTTAGCGGGATGCGTTGGCATCTTTTAAGCACATTCGACGATATTTATATTCTCGATCTGCACGGCATCGCCAGAAATAAGAAAGTTGCGCCGGATGGCTCCACCGATAAGAATGTTTTTCATGGTATTAAGATAGGCGTTGCAATCATCGTTGCGATCAAGCGGCAGCACAAAGGCAAGAACAAGCCGCTGGCAAAGGTGCATCACGCTGAACTGTGGGGAAGCCGTGAAATCAAATATGATGCGCTGGATGCTGGCAGACTTACAACGATGCCGTTCAAGGTTTTGGAGATTTGTAAGCCGTTTTACTTCTTTATCCCACAAAATCATCAATCAACGGCTGAGTACAATGATGGATTTGTGCTTGATAAACTTTTTTCTGTGAATGTAACCGGAATAGTAACCTCAAGGGATGATTTTGTAATTGATTTTGATAAAGAACCATTGAGAAAACGCATACATGATTTTTGCGATCATTCGCTTGACGACGTTTCATTTCAATCAAAGTATAGATTGGCCGAGAATTATCAATGGAAATGTGCCCAACAGAGAAGGCTTGTCCCGCCTTTTAACGAAGAAAACATTCAGCGCATTACATATCGCCCATTTGACGACCGTTTGATTTATTATCAGACCAATCTTGTTTTTCGCACACGTGAAACAACCATGCAGCATTTTCTGGCTGGCGAGAATGTTGGCCTGATAAGTATGCGACATTACTCATTTCAGGTGCCAGACTATTGTTACAGTTTTGTGAGTCGCAGTCTAATTGATAACCGCACCTTTATTAGCAATAAGGGTGTATGCCGTAGTTATCCTCTTTGGACATATGATATGCTGGGCGGCGTCGAATCCAAACGCCCCAACCTCGACCCCAAAATCTACAGAGCCATTGAGAAAATCGTCCCTGACGTTCAACCGCAAGGCCTGTTCGATTATATCTATGCCGTGCTGCACAGCCGCACCTATCGCCAGCGTTATGCCGAACTCCTGAAATCCGACTTTCCGCGCATTCCCTATCCGAAGGACAAACAAACCTTCCACGCCTTAGCCGCCAAGGGCGAGACATTGCGACAACTGCACCTGATGGAGAGCGTCGCACTGGATACGCTCATCACGACCTATCCAATCGGCGGCGACCATGAAGTTGTCGCGCTGCGCTGGGAAGAAGCAAAAAATAAATCCGGCATTGGTCGCGTCTGGATCAACCCGACCCAGTATTTCGACAACGTGCCGCTCACGGCATGGGAATTCTATATCGGCGGCTATCAACCCGCCCAAAAATGGCTGAAAGACCGCAAAACCCGCAAACTAACCAGCGACGACCTCCTGCATTGGCAACGCATCATCATCGCACTGACCGAAACTGACAAAGTCATGAACGAAATCGACCGGATTGATTTTTTGCCGGCGACTTAAATTGAGAAATGGACACGTTAAAGATATACGAGCGGCTTAAGAACTCTGACCTTAGCGACAAGGCAGCCAAAGAGATTGCCGAGGTCTTAAAGGACTTTACCGATTCCTCTTTAGCCACAAAAGCCGATGTAGAAAAGTTGCGGTTGGAGATTGAAAAAGCAAAGACAGACATTGAAGCCAAGATAGAGGTTAAGATAGCTGAGGCAAAGATAGACATTCTCAAGTGGACGTTTCTGTTTTGGATAGGCCAGTTAGCCGCTATGGCTGCTTTGTTTAGGTTCTTTGGAAAATAGAGAGGGGAACCCCACGCCTCCCCCTCCCTTCTTTGCCGCTGCAGAGCCTGCCCTTGGCATGAACAAGGGACGCTCCTGCTTCCCTGCGTAGGCTTTAGCTTAACCCCCTTGAGCCTTATCCCATGCTTGCGGCCATGAGTTTTGCGACGGTCTTTGTAAATGCGGCGGGGTCTTTCAGCTTGCCGCCTTCTAACAACACGGCCTGGTCGTAGAGGAGCCTGATGGCCTCGTTTAGTTTTTCGCTGGTGGCGTTGTCGTTGAAGGTTCTCTCCATTGCCTCGATCAACGGGTGAGCGGGGTTGATCTCGAGAATCCGCTTGCCTTGGGGCACTTCCTTGCCCATGGATGCAAGCAGACGCTCCATTGCAGGGTCCATTTCGTGCTCTTCTGTTACCAGGCAACAGGGTGAGTCCTTTAACCTGCCCGATAGACGCACGTCCTTGACCTCATCCGCCAGGCGGTTGTGTATCATGTCGATGAGCTTTTTAAACCTCTTGGCAGTCTGTTGTTTCTCCTCCGCCTCTTCTTTATTGTCCAGCTTTATGTCGCCCTTGATCACGGACTTGAACTTCTTCCCCTTGTACTCATAGAGGTTAAAGATTATGTCGTCAAACTCATCAAGCATGACAATGACGTCGTAGCCCTTGTCCCTGAAGGTCTCAATGTATGGAGAACTCATGGCCGCCTCAAACGAGGATGCCGTGATGTAGTAGACCTCCTCCTGGCCCTCCTTGATGTTGGCGATGTAGTCCTTGAGGGTGATAAACCTGTCCTTGCCCGTATTGATGGACTTAAGAAGCAACAGGTCGCCGATGGTCTCCCTGCGGCTGAGATCAAAGTGGACGCCCTCCTTTAGTATCTTGCCAAATATCTTGTAGAACTCCTCGTATCTCTCCGGCTCCTTCTGCATCATATCGGTAAGGGAGTCAAGCACCTTTTTGGTCACATTCTTATTTATGATATCCACCTGGCGGTTGTTTTGGAGCATCTCCCTGGATACGTTTAAGGGCAGGTCGGAGGAATCAACCACACCCCTTATAAACCGCAGGTACTTGGGCAATAGCTCCTCACAGTGGTCCATGATCTTTACCCGCTTAATGTATAGCGACGTTCCGGCCTTAAACTTGTCAAAGTAGATGTCAAAGGGAATCTGCGATGGTATGTACAACAGGGCAGTGAACTCCGACGTCCCCTCCGCCTTGTAATGGACCACCCTTAGGGGGTCTGTAAAGTCGTGGGATATGTGCTTGTAAAACTCGTTGTACTCCGAGTCGGTTATATCGGCCTTGTCCTTGAGCCAGATGGCCTTCATGGAGTTGATGACCTCGTCTTGCCTGAGCTTGACCTTTTTTGATGTGTCTATCGAGCTATCCTTCTCCGTTTCGACCTCCATTACTATAGGGTGCGCGATATAGTCGGAGTATCTCTTGACCAGGGACTTGAGCTCCCATTGGTCGAGGTATTTTTCCTCTTCCTTTTTGATGTTGAGGATGATGTCAGTGCCTGCGGTTGCCTTCTCCGCGTCTTCGATGACAAAGGCGCCCTTTGCCTCGGATTGCCATTTAATGGCCTGGTTGTCCCCTGCTATGGCGCTCCTTGAGATAACGGTCACGCTGTCGGCCACCATGAAGGCGGAATAAAATCCCACGCCAAATTGCCCGATAAGCTCGGGGTTGTCCTTGACGTCCCTGTCCTTTAGCGACTTGAGAAACTCCATTGTCCCAGAGCGGGCGATGGTGCCGAGTTCTCGTATAGCATCCTGGCGTGTCATGCCTATACCGTTGTCGCTTATCGTCAGCGTGCCCTTGTCCTTGTCGGCGGTTATCCGTATCTTCCAATCGCCGGCATCCTTATTGAGGTCGGGGTTGAGGAGCGATTCGTAGCGCCTTTTGTCGATGGCATCCGAGGCGTTAGATATCAGTTCCCTCAAAAACACCTCCTTGTGCGAATACAGCGAATGTATAACGAGGTCAAGGAGCTGATTTACCTCTGTCTTAAAATCAAGTGTCTCTGTTGTCATAATGTTTTTTATAGTACCTCCATTGTTATGCCTATGTTCGTCATGCCTGGATATATTTTATATGCTATCGTTACAAAAGATCAATCAGGTACCCCCCGTTGTTTTTCTCGTTTCCTGAGCGTTTACGTGCGACACGCAAAACATCACCAATAAAGGGTTTATGTATTACCTGTGCAAAATTCAACTATATATAGCACAGCAACGTAAACTGCATGAAACAAGAAGGAGGATTTTTTTAATGAGTACCCTCACTGCTTACATAAGAGACTGCTGGGAGGCAGCGAAACGGGCAAAGACACCCATCACGGAGCATATGCAAGGTGGGTTCAGACAGCGTAACGGCCTCTACACACCAGGCAAGCTGCAGTCCATAAGGAAGATGGGCGGGTCAGAGATGTACATGCTCGTGACAAAGAGCAAGTGTCGCGACGCCGAGGCCTGGCTCAAGGACATACTCATACAACCCGGCCTCAGACCCTGGGACCTCACCCCCACCAATGTCGAATATAATGCCCAGGATGCCGAGACAATCCTTGATGCCGTTGACAGGATGCGAGACGGTATCAACGACCAGTTTATCGAGGGCGGCTGGTACAGGGCCTTTGAGGAGTTTCTCTATGACGTGGTCACCTTTAAGGCGGGCTTTATAAAGGGGCCAATCCTCAGAAAGGAACGCTTCAGAAAGAGGGTCGTCAGCGCTGCCGCAGGGGCGACCCGCAATCTTGACGCTCCAGGACGCTCCTGGCCCGGCCAAAAAAACTGGGAGACGCTCATCGGGGAGCGGATATTGGCCGAGTTTGAGAGACGCTCCCCCTTTGATATCTATCCAAGCCCTGATAGCACGGGGATTGACGATGGCTATCTCATTGACGTCATAAGGCTGCGTCCCGCGCACCTTATAGACCTCATCGGGGTGCCGGGGTTTGACGAGGGTGCTATCAGGCAGGTGCTGGCAGGGCTTAAGGATGGCTCAGTCAAGGGCTATGACGATGCTTATTCAGATTCTTTTTGGCAGGGGCGCCTCGACCCCTTCAGCAGGACAGACGCAATGGGGTTCTATCGCGCGCCGGAGGCCAAGCTGACGCTGCTGGAGTTCTGGGGGGATGTGGAGGGCTGGATGCTCAGTGACTATATGGAGGTGGATGAGGCCGGGGTGTATCCGGTGTGTGTGTGGGTCGTTGGTGAGCACGTCCTGAAGGTCATGGGTAACCCGGACCCAATGGGGTTGAAGCCGTACTCGAAGGTGTCCTTTGAGGAGGTCCCCGGTCAGTTTTGGGGGATTGGGCTGGCGGAGGTGCTGCAAGGGGTACAGAGCGCCTGTAATGCCGTTGGCAGGGCCATTGTCAACAACGCGGGGTTTGCCTCCGGTCCGCAGGTGGAGCGCAACGTCGAGCGGGTGATACCGGGGGAGAGCAAGGAGATGTGGCCGTGGAAGGTCTGGGACGTGACGGATTCACAGATGACGGCCACACCGGCAATCAGGTTTTATCAGCCGCCAATGGTCGTTGACAAGCTCATCCAGGTGTATGATTTCTTTATGCGACGCGCCGAGGAGCATTCCGGTATCCCAAGCTATGTCAACATCAACAACAGGGATGCCGCGGCCAACTCCAACGCCTCGGCTCTGTCGATGTCAATGACGCAGGCGGCACGCGGGATCAAGAGCGTGGTAAAGAACATCGACTCGCACATCATTGCCCCGTGCGTGGAGCGTCAGTACTACTTCAACCTCCAGTACGGGCAAGACGACTCAATGGTGCCGGATGTGAAGGTCGTTGCAAAGGGCAGCTCCTCGCTCATCGCCAAGGAGCAGCAGGCCATCAGGAGGAGCGAGTTCCTGCGCACAACAAACAACCCCGTGGATATGGCCATCATCGGGCAGGAGGGCAGGAGGCATCTGCTCAGGGAGGTCGCCAGGGCGCTGGAGATGGACGTGGAAAAGATTATCCCCGATACGACTTCAACACCAACGCTGAAGGCAACACTCGCCGTCGCCGATGCCGTTGACGGCGACAAAGCAACATCGGGCAGGTCACTAAACCCGGCCGGAGAACCCTATGGGGACTTTAACCTATTTAACAGCGCTGCCATAAAACAGCCTGATCAGGAGAATTAATACCGTGCTAAGGACTACGCAAGAGGTATCAAAGGCCGTAGTTACCCTGAAGGACAATCCGGATTGGCGCAGTGTGATGAGATGGCTTGAGACTCAACTGGTGGAGCACTCGCTGCAGAACAACTCTCAACGCGATGAGGTGCTTCTGAGGATGGGTCAAGGGCGTGCCCTTATGCTTAAGGAGCTGATAAGGGTCTTCAACTGGAGTGCTGATGAGCGTTCATTACCCAGGCAAACTGAAACACATGAAGCGGGAGCGCCTTTTGAGCTGGGGGTCGCCGACCCCTCCCGCCGCGAAAAACCAGGAGCGTCCTGGAGCGAAAAAGAAGGAGGATTTTGACATGAGAAAGGTGCGGGCCGCACTGGCAATAAAGGTGGTTTTGATGTTGATAGCGACGTTTGCATCAACGGGTGTTTGTTTGTTAAGCGCCTCAGGGGATACCTTTGATCTCTTAAAGGGCGCTACCACAACGGGGGTTGGTAAGGTGGTCAACGTCTCTTACGGTGAGTTTCGCACGTGGAGCTGTGACGTCCTGGTCTCTGACAACACAACAACGGCCATTAAGGTGCGTGTTGAGGGCAATCAGGGAGGCGGTCTCTTCTCCCCCACTGGTATGGCCGAGTATACGCTTAGTGGCGCTGAGTTGGCAGCGGGGATCGGTTCATTTTCCATCACGGATATGCCAATTAACACCATCAGGGCAAACCTGTTAACCCTGACGGGCGGAAGCTCTCCCGCCGTAACGGTGAGATGCACGGGGGTGAAGTGATGAGACGCATATTTACCGGATTTGTTCTTTACCGCTCCAGGACGCTCCTGGCTCCTTACAGTGGCTGGGGTAGTGGTTTGCTTACAATTGGGGTTATAGTTGCCGGCCTTCTGGTCTTTACGATGCCGCCTGTATTGGCCTGGCAGAACTTGTCTCAGGGCCAGGGGACAGCTCCAACGACACTCGGTACGTTGACGGACATGGCCATTGTCACGCCATCGGACAATCAGACGTTGATATATCAGTCATCCAGTGGCAAGTGGGTCAATGTCACAATCAGTAGTGTAAGTGGCAGCTATTCTGACGTCAACGCCCGCGCAGCGTTGAGTTGCACAGCAACAGGGCTGACGTACAACAGCTCAACGGGAGCAACGAGCCTCAGCAGCGGCTATCTCATCCCGACAACGACGCAGTCAACAAACTGGAACACGGCCTACACGCATAGTGGATTAACCACGGGCAACCCGCACAACGTGACAAAATCAGATGTCGGCCTTGGCTCAGTTGAGAACACAGCGTTGAGTACGTGGGCGGGTAGTGGCAACATCACAACACTTGGCACGATAGGCACGGGGACGTGGCACGGCAGCGCCATCGGCGATAGCTACATCTCATCGGCTGCTACGTGGAACGCCAAGCAAAACGCCTTAACGGCGGGTACAGATTACTTGGCGCCCAGTGGCAACGGTTCGTCGTTGACGGGATTGACGAAATCGCAGGTAGGCCTCGGCTCAGTCGAGAACACGGCGTTGAGCACGTGGGCAGGAACCGGCAACATCACAACACTCGGGACAATATCGACTGGGACAATCCCGTGGGCGAACATTAGCAAGACCGGATCAACTGTTGCAAGCATAGCGGACACCAATATCAGTTCACCTTCAGACGGAGATGTCTTGAAATACCAGAGTTCAACATCCAGGTGGATCAATGGCAGTGCTGGTACAACGTCGCTGA
Organism: Nitrospirota bacterium; assembly: GCA_015233725.1. Lineage (GTDB taxonomy): Bacteria > Nitrospirota > Thermodesulfovibrionia > Thermodesulfovibrionales > Magnetobacteriaceae > Magnetobacterium. The sequence continues at coordinate 32,861 of JADFXD010000014.1, forward strand.
GTTCTGGAAACGTAGACGGCTTAACTGTATTACTCTCAGGCAGTAAACTCTCAGTGTCGCCGTTGATCGTAGACAACATACTACTTAACTCATTCCGCATTGCAACAATCGGTTCCCTGACTACGCCGTATCTGATGGCAGATGGCGTTACAGATGATTTCAGAGATACTATCGGTGTCAATACAGGGGGATCGACATATGGTGCATATGATAGCTCTAATTATGACTTCAAGTCAGTTTCATCAACCTTGCTAATACAGGGAGAAGGCAGTGCAACGGCTTTCGTAGACACAGCGAGGCAAAAAACCATCACAGCCACAGGTAATGCGACACAATCAGCTACACAGTACAAACTCGGAAGCAAGAGCATATACCTGGATGGAACCAGCTCTACATATTTAAGCCTTGCCAATAATAGTGATTGGGATTTTGGCTCAGGTAATTTCACGATAGATGCCTGGGTCTATATGGCCACTACCACTGGTGGCGCTTTTACGCAGGGGGCTAATGCATACGCAAATAGGATCGCATCACAATGGGAAACAGGAACTACGTTTAACAGCAATACGAATAGCCAATGGTCTGTATATGATACCGCAGCACAATTTACCAGTCCTGCGAGCAAGGGATTTATAGGTGCAGTGTTTGATGGCCGGTATGTGTACTTCGTGCCGAACAATAACGGGGCAGCATTTGGACAGGTGACAAGATACGATACCACGGGAAACTTTACGACGGCTGGTTCGTGGAGCGTATATGACACTACAGCGGTAAACTCCAACAGCAAGGGATTTATAGGTGCAGTGTTTGATGGTCGGTATGTGTACTTCGTGCCGTATAGTAACGGGGCAGCATTTGGACAGGTGACAAGATACGATACCACGGGAAACTTTACGACGGCTGGTTCGTGGAGCGTATATGACACTACAGCGGTAAACTCCAACAGCAAGGGATTTAACGGTGCAGTGTTTGATGGCCGATATGTGTACTTCGTACCGTATAGTAACGGGGCCATATTTGGTCAGATAACGAGATACGATACCACGGGAAACTTTACGACGGCTGGTTCGTGGAGCGTATACGACACCGCAGCACAATTTACCAGTCCTGCGAGCAAAGGATTTGCTGGTGCAGTGTTTGATGGTCGGTATGTGTACTTCGTGCCGAATTATAACGGGGCAGCATTTGGACAGATAACGAGATACGATACCACGGGTAACTTTACTACGGCTGGTTCGTGGAGCGTATATGATACCGCAGCACAATTTACCAGTCCTGCGAGCAAGGGATTTATAGGTGCAGTGTTTGATGGTCGGTATCTGTACTTTGTCCCGTATAATAACGGGGCCATATTTGGTCAGGTGACAAGATACGACACCACGGGTAACTTTACGACGGCTGGTTCGTGGAGCGTATATGACACTACAGCGGTAAACTCCAACAGCAAGGGATTTAACGGTGCAGTGTTTGATGGCCGATATGTGTACTTCGTGCCGAATTATAACGGGACAGCGTTTGGTCAGGTGACAAGATACGACACCACGGGTAACTTTACGACGGCTGGTTCGTGGAGCGTATATGACACTACAGCGGTAAACTCCAACAGCAAGGGATTTAACGGTGCAGTGTTTGATGGCCGATATGTGTACTTCGTACCGTATAGTAACGGGGCCATATTTGGTCAGGTGACAAGATACGACACCACGGGGACAAACACAGCCTGGAATTTAACTGCGAATAGGGGGAGCCAAAGTGGCGGTTTCTCAGGGGAACCGCAAGGGGTTAATTTTACCTTTGCCATTGGCGTTTATTCCTATACGCTATCATCTCAAACTCCATTGAGTTCAGGTTGGCATCATGTCGCTGTTGTTAGAAATGGGAATGTCTTTACTTTATACGTAGATGGCGTGTCAAAAAGTACGCAAACAGTTACAGGCACGATAAACGCATCAACATTACCCCTGGTGATTGGGTCTTATAACGCGGCCGTCCCAGCTACGTTTAATGGGTACATTGACAACATAAGGATAACCAAAGGAGCCGCTTTATGGACAACTGATTTTTCCGGTTCTCTACCTACGACGCCAGCGTCGTATGTCCCAAATATGACGCTTATCTCTAATTCATATACGGCGGTTAGCGCACCGACTTCAGCGAGGATTGTCTTATACGTAGAAGAGATAGACAGTTGTACGCCAGATACGGACTACATGGCGTATGTCAGCATGGACAACGGATCAACATGGACACAAATAACAGGCTTGACCTCCGATGGTAGTTATGTCACGGGTAGGAGGATTGTTGCCTCTAGTGGGACTCTAACCAGCACAAGTGGGTCAACTATGCTATGGAAGGTTGCAACGGCTAACAACAAAAACATAAACCTGCATGGAGTGAGTGTGTTATGGAAATAAAACAATCAATAATATCTCGAAAAGGAGGATGTATGACTAATAAGACGTTATATCTCTCAGTGGTAAGCATAATGCTGTTTCTGTCATTGTTGTTGGTCCCTTTTCTAAATAACAGGGCAGATGCGGAGCCAAAACGACTGACAACGGTAGACCAACAGGCAGCGATGGCGACAAAGAAGCAGGCCAAGACCGACAATATGCCAGACCTGCAGGCCTTTGAGGATGCCATAGACAAGGCCTTTTCCGATAACAAGCAGGCAACTGTGCTCAAGAAGTTGGCGAGGCTACTCTACGTACACATAAACGATTGAAAAGGATTAAACAGTGAGTATTACACACACAAAAAAAATAGGAGGATTTTGATTTATGGAAGCCTTAAGTGAAGTTTCCACGGTAGTGTTAAGCGACCTGGGGGATGTTATCCCCAGTATCAGCATTGACTCTCAGGACATGCCCGAGGGGGATAACTCAGAACAGAGCGGCGCTGATCAGGTTGACAACGAAGGTAGTGCAACCAGTAACGACGAGCTTGCCAATGAGCTTGACGACGAGCTTGATAACGAGTTCGCCAATGACCCACAGATCGACGCGTTCCGCAGGGACAACCCCCTGCTGTATGACGTGATCAAGAGAATGCTAACCGTCATCCTGGATCGCTCTGAAGTGGATGAACCTCAAGAGGATATCCCTGTACAACCACAGGCAGTAGCGCCGTCTCAGGCACAGGTGCTCACACCAACCCAGACGCAGGCGGTCGTACCAACGCAGGCAGCTACATCACCACAGACGCAGGTAGCCACATCAACTCAGACAACGCCTGCCGCAGAGATGGGTCGTGGAGGTATCGAGAGGTTTATAGCCCCGCCGCGTTCCACCTCCAACGCAAACACCACCCCGGAGTCATTTACGAATCAACAGATAGAGCAGTTCTACAGGGCATTGGCCTCCGGTCGCTACAGGGGCAGGGAAAACGATGCCCGCGACATAGAACTCAGGATCGCTCGCGCCATCAACGAGGGCAGGGTAACTAACTAACAAAGGGGTAAGACCAGACCCCCGGCATAAAACGGTTGCGAAACGATAATCGCATAAAACAAACAATACAAAGGAGGATATTAAAACAATGGCATTAGCAAAGGCATCGGGTTATCCCGACTACGGCAGTGGTTCACAGGGTAGGTTCATCAAGGCGATATGGTCAGGCAAGCTCCTGGCCAAGTACTACGCCACCAGCGTGGTAACTGACATATCCAACACCACCTACGAGGGAGATATCAAGGAACAGGGCGACCTGGTCTACATCCGCGCCGTACCGGATATCACCATCAGGGACTATGTCAAGGGGCAGAAGCTCGAGTACGACAACCCAGACGCCCCCCCGGCCGTTGACCTGTTGATCGACAAGGGCAAGTATTTTGCCTTCACATGCGACGACGTTGATAAGTGGCAGTCTGACCTGGCCCTCCTGGACCTCTGGAGCAGCGACGCCGCCGAGCAGCTCAAGGTAGTCATAGACGCCGAGGTACTCAGCACCATCCCCTCACAGGCACACGCAAGCAACAAGGGAGATCATGCAGGAAGGATATCGGGGGCCATCGACCTCGGCAAGACCGGGGCGCCCATACAGATCACAAAGAGCAACGTCCTGGACTACATCGTAGACTGTGCCTCGGTCCTCGATGAACAAAACATCCCCGAGACCGACAGGTGGCTGATCATCCCCGCATAGTTAAGCGGCATGATCAAGAAGTCCGACCTCAGAGATGCCGCCCTGACCGCCGACCCCGTCTCCATACTGAGAAATGGCCGCATCGGCTCCATAGACCGCTTTACCGTCTATAGCAGCAACCACGTCGGCAGCGTCACGGACTCCAGCAATACGGTAAACAACATCCTCTTTGGCCACAGGGCGGCGCTGACCTTTGCCTCCCAGATCATCAGGGTGGAGACACTGAGGGCAGAGAGCACCTTTGGCGACCTCGTCAGGGGACTACACGTCTACGGCTTTAAGGTGATCAAGCCCGAGGCCCTCGGCGTCCTGTACGCCATGAGATAGCAGGAGCGTCCTGCAGCGATAAAGAAGCAAACATACAACTTCAGGAGGATAGACAATGGCAACAGTAGACCTTACAGGTGGCACATCGGCCATACCATACAACGGTATAAACAGAGAATACCAGATCAGAAACAGGCTCAACCTTGGCGTAACACACGTGGCGGCCTCAGATACGCTAAACGTACTGACGGTCAAGGCCAACACTCACGTCAAGAAGGTATACACAAAGGTCATCACCCCGGAAGGCGCCACGGCTACATGCACCATCGGGGACAGCACAAGCGCCGCCGGCTTTGACGCCAGCGTAAATCTCAACGCAGCAGCAGGTACGATCACCCAAAGCACGGTAAGCGATACCTACGCCGATGGCAAGATTTACACAACCGAGACAAGCATTAACCTCACGCCGGCCAACAACCTCGGCAACGCTGTCATTGACGTCTATGTCACATGTGAAGACCTGAATTAACCAGGAGTGTCCTGGAGCAAACAAGAGGGGGGTTGAGCGCCCCTGGTTGTACATCGCCAGGGGCGCTGACCCCTACAAATATTACACTCTAAGGAGGCAACGTGGGAAAAAACTCCACGACAGAGAAAGATGACCGTTAAAGATATATTACAGCGAACCAGACAGTTGCTTACAGACAACATCCCACCATACCTGTGGTCTGATACAGAGCTGGTCGATTACCTCAACGATGCGGCTAACGAGCTGTTGATACAGACGCGGCTGTTGATCGACTCCACTACACCCGATATCTGCCGCATAGATGTCAACGCTGATGTTGCAGTCTATGCCCTGGACAGACGGGTGATCGCCCTCAAACGCGTCTTGCTCCAGGGCACGGGCATACCACTGAGCAGGGTCACGCAACAATACATGGATGCCTCAAACATCATCTGGGACCAGGCCACGGGAGTCCCCCGTACCTACCTGCTGGATGCCACAAGCGGACACATCACCCTCTACCCCATACCCGATAGCTCAGACACCCTGACCCTGACCGTCTACAGACTGCCCCTAAACGAGCTGACACCAACAGCCCAGGACATCGAACCAGAGATCAACTACAGATACCACCCCAGGCTCATCGCCGGTATCCTCTGCAGGGCCTACGAAAAGACCGACACCGAAACCTTCAACCCCACCGGCGGACAAAAATACTCCGACATCTGGCACAGGTTCATCGAGGAGGTCAAGAAAGACAACCTCGTCACCGACTACGTTGATACCTCTTACAGGGTTGATTTTTAGGGCGGCCATGAATACATTAAATCAGGGACGTCCTGCAGCTACAACGACGGTGGTGCGACCACCTGCGACGACGACGCTAACGTATAAGGGTTTCAGGGGGCTGGTCAACGTCGATCCGTTGTCTGTCTCCGAGGTGTCCTCAGATGGGCTGTCTGATCTACGCTCGGCCATAAACGTCGATATCGACAACTCAGGTGGCGTTATCACGCGGCCTGGTTTCCTGAGGGTCTACGCGGGCAAGGTTCATTCCCTCTACAGCAACGGCAAGGCAGGAGCGTCCTGCAGCGGTAAAGAGGTCTGTCTCTTCAGGCAGGCCGACAGGCTCATGCAACTGTACCAGGGTGGTGCAACCACCTGCGTCAGTGGCGTCCCCTCATCCCCGGAGGCGGTTGCGCCCTATGCCGTGCAAACCCTCGCCACCGGCATAAACGGCCAACTGAGGATGAGTTACCAGTACGTCGCCGGCAGGGTCTACTACAGCGATACGGCCATCACGGGGGTTGTGGACCTGACGGCAGGGTCGATACCCGTTGCGAGGTCGTGGGGGATGCTCCCCCCAGATGCCCCCGTGCTGTCGCCTGAATCTGCTGGCGTACTCTCACAGGGCAACTACCAGGTCGCCCTGACCTACACCCGCAGCGATGGCCAGGAGAGCGGCGCATCCACGGTAGCCAGCATCGCCCTCACAGCAGGATCGTCCAAAGGCGGTATCGATATCCTCTGCCCCCTGTCGGCTGACCCCGATGTCAGAAGGATCAACATCTACGTAAGCGCCCCCAACGGCGAGGTGCCATATCTGCTTGCCTCGGTGGATAACACCCCAGGCTCGACAACGCCAAGGCTGGGATTCACCCAGCCATACCACTACCGGGGTGAGACCGTCACAGGTTCCCCGCTGTTGACGTGGGGACTGAGACCGCCCCCACCTGGACAATTGCTCTGCTACTATCGCGGACGTATCTACGTGGCAAGCCTCAACACCCTGTGGTACAGTCAGCCCTACGCCTATGAGCTATTTGACCCCGCCCAGGGATGGCTCGTCTTTGATGAGCCCATCACACTCCTGGCCGCCGTTGAGGACGGGATCTTTGTGGGCACCTCGGAGGAGGTCGTCTTTGTCAAGGGGACAGAGCCTGAGAGGTTCCAGATGATGCGACTATCCAACTGTGGCGCCGTCCTTGGCACACAGACTATGGGGACTCTCCCTGGCAACAACAACTCGGATACGGGGTCAGAGACCGTGTTCTGGGAGTCGAGGATGGGCAAGTGTGCAGGGTCAAGCGGCGGCAGGCTCCAGTTGCTCAACGCCGACAGATACTACTATGAGGCAGGCGAGATAGGCACAGGGGTCTTTTGGCAGCGCGATGGTATGCAGCTCTACCTCAGCATCATGCAAGGCTCCCCGCTGCCACCTGTTAATTACCACAGCCCCCTTATCACGACCAGGGACGAGGATAGCGGCAGCTACAGCCTGGCAATGCCAATGCCTGAGCTGGAGTCAGGGCCTGGTATATAAAACTGTGAACAAAATTACGATTGAAAGGAGAAAAACATGGCACTAAGATTATCACCAGGACTAAGGAACAAGATGCTTGGCATCAACACAAACATGCTCACTAACGCCAGCTTCGCAAGCGATTTCACAGGCTGGAGCCAGCTCTCCGGCACGACAGTACGCAATTCAGGCACGGGCGCCGACGGCACGGCAGGGTTTGCCTCGTGCACGGGGTCTGGCTCGGCAGTGGGGAAGTTCACAACCGCCGGGGCCATCACCGTCAAGTCCAACCAACTCTACAGACTCACCTACTACTACTATAAACCCGCCTCAGGCGGCGTAAGCGGCAAGTGCCTGGTGGGAACCACCTCCGGGGGCAACGAACTCCTCGAGGTCGCACATGACGACACCGTGGGTAGTTGGGTCAAAAAGGAACATGTCTTCAGGACAGCGGCCTCCACCACGTCCATATACGTCTCCTTTGAGACCGCCACAACCGGGGCCTCAGACGTATGCTACTTTGACGAGGTCACCCTCTCACACGCAGCCGCAAGCCTCCAGGAGGTCTTCTACAAGGGGTTTATCAAGATATACACGGGGTCTCAACCAACCACGGCCGACAATGCCCCCACGGGGACGCTCCTGTGCACGGTCTACTCCGATGGCACGTCGGCGGGGTTGAGCTTCGGGGATGCCTCCGCCGGGGTCATGGCCAAGACGGTTGCCGAGACGTGGTCGGGAACGGCCGTGGCCACGGGAACAGCAGGATGGTTCAGGCTCGTCGCCCCCTCCGATGGTGGCTCCTCATCCCAGACCGATGAACGACTCGACGGCTCCGTGGCAACATCGGGCGCTCAGTTGAACATGTCCTCGACATCCATCGTCTCAGGCGCGGTACAGACCATATCAACCTTCTCAATCACCATGCCGGCGGAGTAGATAGAGAAAGAGGGTGCGTGAACCAAAACAATGTGCGGGGGAATACTTTCACTCCCCCGCAAAAAAGGGATGAGAAACAATGGCTGATCAATTTGGATTAAGCACACAACAAGACCTCAAATCCGGCGGGGACGGCGTTAAGGCCTACGGCTGGAACGTCCTGAACTCCGCCAACGCCAGCTTAATGGATGTCAACATCACAAACGCTGGCAACCTCAGCATTTCAGGAAGTACGTCGACTAACGATTACGACCCTATGACACATCCCTTTGTTTACCAGAACATAACAGGGGACTTTGACATAGATATCCAAATGACTCCAGCAACGGGTATAGTTTCCGGTTTGATGTGCCGTGAACCTAATAAATCAGCAGGTGAAGATTGGGTCTGTATTGTATACGATGGCAACGCAGTTGACTGGTGGGGAGAAGTAATCAATGATGTTGTCACAAGCGGTAATCTTGGAGTTTCGCAGCAGTATTTCAGGATTACACGAGTAGGCAGCACATTTACATCTTACTCCAAAGCAAATTCAGGAGATGGTTGGACTCAAAGGAAAATTTACGCAGCAAGTGGATGGGGAAACACTATCCAAGCGGGGATGTATTACAAAAGGTTGTCCGGTTCTGCCCAAGTCAGGTTTGACTACTTCCAGGGAAGCAACAGCGGAGGCGATAACAACACAACAGGGACAGTCGCTGTAACGCTTCCAGCGCCAACACTCTCCGCTGGTACGCCACCCAGTGCAGGCGGCTCATTGACCCTGCCCCTAGCCACAATAAGCAGCTCCTGCGACCAGAGTGGCAGCTTTGTGGGTGTCACCCTTAAAACGCCAACGCTCTCGGCCAGCACACCAGCCGATGCCAACGTCAACGTCGCCCTGCCGCTGCCAACTCTTGATACGTTTGCAACGGGCAGCAACAACGTAGCAGGACAGTTTACGCTCATGTTGCCGCAGGCCAATGGCACAGAGCTTGCCGGGGGCGTATCGACCCTGTCTCTATCGCTGAGGCAGGGGTTCTTCAGCGTTGAGGCCACCACCACCTGCCCTCACACGGACATCCCCCTGGTTGCCATCCGCCTGGAGGCGTTGTGCTTAACCGGCTCTGTCGCCACTACATGGGTCAAGATGCAACCTCTGAATCTCAATAGCGCCATCACCACCAGTCATCTCATAACGTCGTTGCTGAGGCTGCTAAAACCCGCAACAGAGGGCGCCCTGGCAACAGGAGGCAACTGGACAACGCAGGGGCAAAACCCCTGGATAAGCCTCCCCTGGCCACGCCTGTACACCACCCTCGCAACGGGAAACATAAGCACCTGCAACACCAACGTGGTTGCCCCCAGACTCCTGTCAACCTCCTTCAGCAACCCCCTGGCAGATAGCACCATGACAACCCCAAGGCTCCTGAGCGAAGGCACCGGATGCAGGGACTTCTACCAATAAGATACACATAGGAGACCAACACTATGACAGCATGGATACTAAACCTGAAAAACAGGGCACTAAGCCAGTACCAGGGCTACGACTTCAACAGCCTCGCCACACTAAATGGCATGACCCTTGGGGCCTCCAAGGATGGTATATTCGTCCTTGGCGGCCTGACCGATAACGGCGCCCCCATTGAATGCTCCTTTGAGACGCCCACCAGCGATTACTCAACGCCGGCCCTCAAGAACATCCCCGACATATACGTCACCCTCAGCTCGTCCACAGGCCGGCAGCAGGTGGATACCCCCGCCCCAATACGCGTAAAGACGATAACCGAAGGCGGCCTTGTACGTACCTACGACGCCACAGCGCCGGTCTATCGGGGCAACACTGGATTGAGCGGGCAGGGGGGAGATGGCTTCTACATGGCCCGCGTAAGGCTCTCAAGGGGCGTTGTTGGCAGGTACTGGGGCATCGTCGTTGAAAACGTCAACGGCGCACTTATAAACGTCCTGAGCATAACCCCAGTGATAGCCTCACTACGCTGATGTGCGAGCCGCACGGGCTATAAGAAACAGCAGAAAGGCAAACGATGAACCCTCTCAGATTAGACATACAAGGCGGCCAACAGTACCTGCCCCTTGCCAAGAAAAAGCTCAGGGAGCTAAAGGCGTCCATGAAGAGACGCCGCATCCTCAATGATCATCGGTTCTTTACCCTTGAAGATGCCACCATCTTCGTACAGTCAAGCTCTTACAGCAACGCCGGCTCAACCACTACCGCTGGCAGCCACACGGGTAGCGCCGCTGGCGGTGGTATATTCATCGGCTCCGGCGGGGGGATCAACATCGACACCTACGGATTTCTGCCCATTGGTGCCGGCGGCAGCGTATCTATTGGCGACATCAGCCCCATTGGCTCCGGCTCCGGCGGGGCAACTCCTGCCACCTATAAAACCAGCGGCGCAATGGACCTGATTCGTATTCGAGGCCTCAAAAAAGCCACCTCTCTGATACTCATTCATATCGCCACAACCAATGACCCCCTCGCCGCACTCACACAGGATGACTACAGGGTGCTGACCTACAGGATCGTCATTGAACAAGGCTCTGTCATAAAACTAACCCCCGTTGACCTAAAACTCAAACAGTTGACAATCGAGGATGCCGGACAAAGCCTCGTCATCCAGTCCAGCCCCAGAGATGTACTGGCAACACTGCCAAGCATCTTCACGTATAACCCCTTGATCGATAACACCGATGGGATGGACAGAACCTGGGGGGCGCAGGATAACCTCTTTGGACAGAACAGGGTGATCGGCTCGCTAAGGGCCATGATGCCACAGTCCAAGACCCTCGGATACTCCTACAACGCCAGATGCAACTACATCCTCAACCCCCAGAATAATTCGGGCTCGCTCCTTACAGTCGCTGGGTCGGGCTCGCTCCTTACAGTCGCTGGGTCGGGCTCGCTCCTTACAGTCGCTGGGAGCGTGTTGAGCATGGACTTCTGCCTGAAGTTTACACACATGGGATTTGGACTGTTCTACGTGGGGCTGATGCCCTATAACGGGGGCAATGGGCGGGGCAAGGCCAGGTGGGAAATCCAGTACAAAGACACCCCCGATGGACAGTGGCAAACAGGCAGCCTCATTGGCGAGGACCACGAGGACCCTGACCCCTTTGCCGATGGCTACACGTGGATGTTCTACCTCCCTGTCGCCGTCCTGAGCCCAACCCTGGCGCTCTTTAGGACGGTCAGGAAGGAACAGGTCTACAGCATATTTGGCGTCAGACAGGTCGCGATCAAGGTCAAGATCGATGTCCTCCACCGCTGCTCCAGCGAAACTCGCCAGGGGAACTTCGCCTGGCCCTGTGAGTTTGGCCTGACATACTATTACGAAACCCTGAAGATGGGAAACATCACCATAGAGGAACTTGAATACCAGGAATCCACACAGAAATACCAGAGCATTGACATCGAACCCTGGATGGTCGGTATCACCTCAGAGAGGGCCTGGTGTGGAGATTGGCCAAACTACCTCGTAGACTTTGTCGCTGTGGTAACAACGTCGTCATTTCCAGGTATAACACTGCCAAGGCTAACAATGAGCTATGACGGAAAGACTATTCACGGCGCCCACGCTGATGGCCACTTCAAAAACGAGAACAACGGAGACAAAGACCTGCACGTTATCATGTATGACAACATCAACGCAGATGATACGTTTATAGTCTTTTACACCTACACAGAGATTTATTTCATCTCCGGTTACCTCTTATTTTATGCCAATCTCCAGATGGGGTG
>JADFXD010000100.1 GCA_015233725.1 Nitrospirota bacterium
CTGCGTTGACAAGGCTTTCCAACTCGTTGACGTTGGGCATCCGCCAGTCGTTATATCCAAGGTAATTGGCAGTATTCAGGCAGGACACATAATCCAGCGCCGCCTGCCAGGTCATCTTGCCGCCTGCGCAACTGCCTACCGTTGGCGTGCCAGCGTCTTTCGTCCAGACCAGGCCAGTGAGGTTGTCGTTGACCGTCTGGTCGCTGTTGACCGTGAAGCGCGGATTGGGCCAGGCCACACCCTTCTGGAGAGCGCCGTCGTCACCCGCGGCGTAGCTCGTCGTCTGGCCGGTCTGCGGCAGGCTCACGGTTGCGGCGTGGGCGGCTCCGGCAAGGCACAGGGCTATAGCGACCAACAACACAAGCATCCCCCACAACAAACCTGCCGATAATCCGCGTTGGCCTCCTTGGGACGTCAGACAATGGCCCCCTCTCCCACGATAAGAAAACATCCTCTCCATAACTAAATCCTCCTTAACATAACACATTATTTTAGCAATTAGATTGAAACATTGTAGCATAACCCTCAATATCCTGTCAAATGCTTTTTGCAGTTGGGGTGCTGTGGCCGTTGACACTTGTTTTTTTCTTAGACCTTGTTAGAACTTTTATGTTACAATTAATCATGAAGACATTGATGATGCTTTTTGGCGTGATGCTTTTTGGCTTACTGTTTAGCCCGACAGTGGCCGTTAGCTCGAAGCCGCTCATTGCAGTTGCTAACGCTGCCGATTCGTCATTCACCCAGGCGGACAGGGATCGGATAACCAGGCTGGAGATTAAGCTCGACGAGGGCTTAAAGGCCATAAACCAAAGGCTCGACGATAACCTCAAGGCTGTCAACCAAAAGATCGACGACGGCCTCAAGGCCACCAACCAGAGAATCGACGATCTCAAAGGGGTGATATATGTGCAGATCAGCATAACAATGAGCAGTGTGCTTGTTCTTGTCGGTTTCATATTGTGGGATAGACGAACAACCCTGGCACCTGTGGTACATACCACTAGGGCACTTGAGGCTCGTGCAGAGAAAGCTGAGAAACTGGAACTCGCAATTAGAGAAAAAGCCGAGAAAGACCCGGAGCTGAAAGAGGCCTTAAGGCACGCGGGATTGTTGTAATCTCAATAATACCCAGCGACTGTAAGGAGTAAATTATGAAGATATTTGTTATACTTTTTGGTTTGCTGATAAGCCAGGCAATCGCCGTTGGATCGGGTCCGTCAGTCGCAGAGGCGGCGGATTCGTCATTCACCCAGGCGGACAGGGATCGGATGACTCGGATGGAAGAACGGATTATTCGGCTTGAGGATGGTTTGAAGGCCGTCAACCAAAGGCTCGATGATAACCTCAAGGCCATCAACCAAAAGATCGACGATGGTCTCAAGGCTGTCAACCAAAGGCTCGACGATAACCTCAAGGCCATCAACCAGAGGTTTGATGCAATAAACCAGAAGTTCGACGAGATCAGGGGACTGATGTATGTAGTACTCAGCTTAACAATGAGCGGCATGTTTGTTCTTGTCGGGTTCATCTTGTGGGACAGACGAACAACCCTGGCCCCTGTGGTAAGGACCAACAAGGAACTTGAGGTTCGTACAGAGAAACTGGAACTCGTACTTAAAGAAACAGCCGAAAAATACCCTGAGTTGAAAGAGGCCTTAAGGCACGCGGGGTTGTTGTAACTACAATCATGAAGACACTGATGATGCTTTTTAGCGTGATGCTTTTTGGCTTACTGATAAACCCGACAGTGGCCGTTAGCTCGAAGCCGCTCATTGCAGTTGCTAACGCTGCCGATTCGTCATTCACCCAGGCGGACAGGGATCGGATGACTCGGATGGAAGAAGGCTTAAAGGCCTTAAACCAAAGGCTCGACGATAGCCTCAAGGCCATCAACCAGAGAATCGATGATCTCAGAGGATTGATATATGTGCTGATCAGTGTAACAATGAGCAGTGTGCTTGTTATTGTCGGGTTCATCTTGTGGGACAGACGAACAACGCTAGCCCCTGTGGTACGCACCACCAGGGAACTTGAGGCTCGGGTAGAGAAAGCAGAGAAACTGGAACTCGCAATTAAAGAAAAAGCCGAGAAAGACCCCGAATTGAAAGAGGCCTTAAGACACGCGGGGTTGTTGTAATCGCGCTTGGTCCACATTCTTTAACGACATCACAACATTACCTTAGCGGCTACCTAAATTTATAATACAGGGGATTTTTTGGCATGATTACACGGATGAAGGGGTGAGCCGCCCCTGGCTCAAAGATACCCCTGTAATCCTGACAATCCCCTAATCCGTAAAATCACGGTTACAGACAGTCTTCCTCAAATGCGATTGACCTGTGGCCCACCCTATTCGGTTCTATAGTTAGGTGATTCCTTTGTGATAATTACGTCATGCACGTGGCTTTCTCTGAGGCCCGCGTTGGTGATCTGTATAAGCCTGCTATTTTCTCGCAACTGTTGCAGGTTTGCACATCCGCAGTAGCCCATACCCGACCTTAACCCGCCTACGAGTTGAAAGACCGTCTCAGCCAGCGAGCCTCTATATGGCACTCGCCCTTCAACGCCTTCAGGGACCAGCTTGGTGACCTCCGAGACATCCTCCTGCATGTACCTGTCCCTTGCGCCGTGGGCATCAGCCATCGCGCCAAGTGAACCCATCCCACGGTAGACCTTGTAACTCCTCCCCTGGTACAGGACGGTCTCCCCCGGGGATTCCTCCGTACCCGCAAAGAGATTGCCAATCATAACGACATGCGCCCCAGCAGCCAGGGCCTTTGTAACATCGCCGGAGTACTTTATACCGCCATCGGCGATGATTGGTACGTTATGCTTCCTTGCCACCTGGTATGTCTGCGATATGGCGGTTATCTGCGGTACCCCAACACCGGCCACTATGCGCGTTGTGCAGATTGATCCCGGGCCTACTCCTACCTTTATGCCATCCACTCCGGCCTCGATAAGGTCAATGGCTGCCTCCTCTGTAGCAATGTTGCCCGCTATGACGGAGATACTGTATCGTTTCTTCATCTCTTTTAGCGTCTCTATCACTGTGGCTGAGTGTCCATGAGCGGTGTCTATTACTATCAGGTCCACACCATTTTCGATGAGCATATCTACCCTGCCGTAGGTATCCTTTCCGGTGCCTACTGCCGCTCCAACCCTCAACCTGCCGTACTTGTCCTTGCATGCGCAGGGGTATTTCCTCTTTTTTTCAATGTCCTTTATGGTTATCAACCCCTTGAGTCTGAACTCGGAGTCTACTATGGGCAACTTCTCAATCCTATAGCGGTGCAACAGTTCCTTGGCGCTATCGAGGTCCGTGCCCTCAGGGGCGGTTACGAGCTTCTCTCGTGTCATGACCTCACTGACCAGCTTGTTGACATTGGTCTCAAATCGCAGGTCCCTGTTTGTAAGTATCCCTATTAACTTATCATTTTCTGTCACCGGCACCCCCGATATCCTAAACCTCTCCATCAACGCAAGGGCATCCCTGACATGACTCTCAGGGGAGATCGTTATGGGGTCAACGATCATACCGCTCTCGGACTTCTTTACCTTATTCACCTCTGAGGCCTGCTTCTCTATGGACATCGCCTTGTGGATTATACCGATGCCCCCTTCCCTGGCTACCGCTATGGCAAGGCGAGACTCCGTTACGGTGTCCATCGCAGCGCTTATGATCGGGATGTTTAACTGTATATCCTTTGTGATAAAAGTCTCCACATTCACCGTAGAAGGCACAACTTCAGACCTGCCCGGCACAAGCAGTACGTCATCAAAGGTTAGACCCAATGGTATCTCATCCTGGTGCATTTTAACCTCTTTCTCCTTACTGGTATCTTTAATTTATACCTCGTTGTAAATGTTAACATAATCAGAGCCCTTTAACGCCTACGCAACATAACTAACCGTTGCTGCCTATTATAACAAAAAAAGGTATAATAAAGGATGCAATCATGCACTGTCAACAAGAGAATTATGGGGTCAAGGGCACTGGTGCCCTTGCAGGGGGGCGGAGGGGGGGTAAACCAGCCGCCCCCTTCTTTTCTTTTTTCTTCTTTTTTTTAGGTCAATCGCAAGGCTTTATTGTATCCTACGGCCTTGTTATCGATCTTGAACTGGGATACAACCTCCTGTAACTCAGAGGATAACCTCGACAGATCACCTGAGGAATGGGCTATCTGCTGTGAGCTTTCCATAGTCTCTCTTGATACACTTGCGACCGTTTCTATATCGGATGTTATCGTCTCTGACACGGTTGACATCTCCTCTGTGGCTGATGCTATCTGCTGAACCATCAATTGCAATGAGTTGATGCTGTTGACTATCTCATGCAATGAGTCACCGGCTTGTGTGGAGAGCTCCACGCCCACTTCAACCATGTTGGTGGCGCCGCTCATTGATGTTACGGCCTTTTCGGTCTCTTGCTGAATGGCCGTTATCATCCTGCCGATTTCAGTTGTTGCGCTTGTGGTTCTCTCGGCGAGTTTTCTGACCTCATCGGCTACCACGGCAAAGCCCCTGCCCTGCTCTCCCGCTCGTGCCGCTTCGATGGCCGCGTTTAAGGCAAGGAGGTTTGTCTGATCCGCTATGTCCTTGATGACATTTATAATATCTCCTATTTGTTTTGAGCGATCCCCAAGTGAAGATATCAACTGCGCGGATGTATTGACGGTATCCGCTATTGATTTTACCTCAGCGATTGACTTTTTAACTATCGTCTCTCCATCTTGGGCTAATTTTAAGGTATCACTTGATGAGGCTGATATCTCGGAGGCGTTTTTTGCCACATCTATCACAGTCTGTGACATCTGTGTTGCCGATGTCGCTATCTGAGTCGCCTTGGATGACTGTTCAGATACCCCACTTGACATCTGATCTGCGCTAGCGCTTAATTCGTGGCTCGCCGATGCCACACTGTTTGCCGATGACATTATTGTCTTCAGTATGGAATTTAACGTTGCCACCGTCTTACCCATAGCAACCAGGAGATACCCCACCTCATCTTTACCATCGGAGTTTATCTCTACAGTCAGATTACATGCCGCTATGCTGTCCATTACATTAACGCCCTCCTTTAGTGGCCCTGTGATACTGCTTATAATCAAAAATGACAATAATAGCGATAACGCTACCCCTATGACAATAATAGCTATCGATATGATCCTATTTGTTTTGTATGCGTTTTCCGATCTATCATACTCCGCCTTTGCCACATCTATCTGCAATCTAATTAAATCATTGTAATCCTTTTCTAACTCATCAAACATAGGCCTGTATTTATTATTATATATCTCCATTGCGTCATCATATTTACCTTCCTTGATCAGGTTTCTTACAGGTGTTGAGGCTTCATTTCTATAGTTAGACCTATCCTGTTCTGTCTTGGCGACAAGCCTCTTTTCTTCATCGATTAAAGAGGTAGAGGTATAATCCTTCCACTCTTTATTTATTGTCTCCATTTGCCTTTCAATCTGTTCATTTCTCTCTTTTATCTCCTCGGGGGTGCGTTTCAGAAACATTTGAGCAATGTTTATTCTTATCCTCAGATTAGCCCTGGCTATTGTATCTAGTTGTCCTATACAAACAACTCTATCCTCATATACAGTTTTTAAGCTGTCATTACCTTGCTTTGTGGCGTGTAGCCCTAAATATCCCATCAGCAGCAGTAATAGCGCCATAAACGCTACCAATACCTTTAACCTTAACCCTATTTTCATGTTTTTTAACATGCACCACTCCTTCGATATATATATATATTTCCGAACCTCTTATAGGCCTTATGATATTGCAACATACAAGGAAGAGAAATGTCAAGAAGAAATGGGGTGCATCAATTTTTCATGGGTAAGAGTATCAATTACGGGGTCAAGGGGGCCGTGCTCCCTTGTGGAGGGGTCTGAGGGGAGGCAAAGCCTCCCCTTCTTTCTTTGACCAAGCTACCCATGATTTTTTGATGCACCCTGAAGAAATGTGATAATTAGGAGGACATAAATGTTAATAACATTTGGAGTAGAGCATTATGGGGTCAAGGGGGATGTGACCTTGATGATGGTCTTTACGTTGCCTCGTGGATTGAAGTCTCCTATGACGCACAGGTAACGGGGCGCGAGCTTTTTGTACAGCTCGTCGTAGATGACGTTGGTTGCCTGCTCGTGGGAGATGGACTTGTCCCGGAAGGAGTTGAGGTAGAGCTTGAGTGACTTTAACTCGACGACATGGGCATCGGGGATGTAGGTAATCCTGATTGTAGCGAAGTCCGGATAACCCGAACGCGGACACAGACAGGTAAACTCTGGAAACTCTATGCTGATTTCGTAGTCCATTTCAACTGCTGGATTTTCCCAGAGCTCCAGTTGGGCGTTTTCTATATTTTTTTCACCATACCGCATAAGGCACCTAGCCCCCCTTCTTTTTTAATTTCTTCATTTATTCAATAGACTCCGGACATCCTGGGAGTTGGGGTTGAGGGTGAGGGACTTTTCGAGACTTTCCCTGGCCTCTTCTTCTCTGCCCATTTTTTTAAGGATGAGGCCTTTGTGAAAGTACAGCTCCCAGGGGTTGTTGGCAATCCCGATGCCAGCGCTGAAATACATCAGGGCCTCCTCGAACTTCCCCTGGGCGCTCAGGGTCAGGCCGAGGTAATCATATACGACGGCATCCTTTGGGTCAAGACTCAGGGACTTCTGGAGATACTCATAGGCCAGGTCGTACTTCCTTTGCCTCATCAGTGCGTGAGAGAGCATCTTATATACGGAGGCCTCCCCGGCGTTGACCCAAAACGGCCTCGCCCTCAAGAAATACTGTTGTGCCTCAGCGCCCCTTCCCTCAAAGACGAGGGCGCCCCAGAGGTTGAAGTTCAGATGCGGGTTATCTGGCCTTGCCTCAAGCCCCTTTGAGAACTGGACAATGGCCTCTTGCACCTTCCCCTCCCTCATGAGATACATGCCATAGTCGTTGTTGGCGACGTAGTTGTTGTCGGTCACCTCAACGGCGTGCTTAAAGAGCGTCCCCGAGTTCTGCCAGTAACTCACCTGCTGTCGTGTCAAGAGACAGAGCGTCAATAACACACAGCCCGCACAGACGCTGAGAAATAACTTGCCAGGTCGCCCAAGTTCAAGAGCAGCCAATCCATAGACCAAGGCGATGAACACCCCGATCAGTGGTACGTAGGCATAGCGGTCGGCTATCGGGGCGGCGCTCACCTGCAGCAGTTGAAGCACGGGCACAAGCGTCACGAGATACCACAACCAGCCTACAAGTAGATAAGGCATACGACACCTCTTGTAAAACGCCAAGACGGTTACGCCAACTATACAGACCGAAAGCAACAAGGTGTAGGAAAGCTGCATGTCGCCCGAATACGGATAAAAGATCGTCAACCCCTTTGGCCAGAACATCATCCTTATGTAGCCGGCGTAGGAGTGCGCAATGCTGTAGAGGCGCAACTTAAGCGGTGTTACGGCAAGGGAGATCAGCGCCTGCCGCTGTGCAAAAACAGTTACGACGCCAGAGAGGAGCGCTATAATGAAAAACGGGACTTTTTCGATAACTAGGTCAACGCCCCCGCTCCTTGAGTCAAACCTCTGTAGCGGCCAGTAATCCAGCAACAACAGGACAACGGGCAAGGTCACCAACATGGGCTTTGCCATAAGCCCCAGGACAAAGGTCAACAGGGTCAGGGCATACCACTTGATCCTGGGCTGTTGGACGTACTTGAGGTAGGCCATCATCGTCAGGAGCCAGAAGAGTGTGGAGAGGACGTTCTTGCGCTCCGATGCCCAGGCCACGGACTCCACGTTGATCGGGTGCAGGGCAAACAGGGCGGCCACGATGGCGCTCTGCCAGGGCCTTTGCGTCATGCGGTTGAGGCATATAAACAAGAGCATCACGTCTGCTATATGTATCAGGAGGCTTGTAAGATGGCTCCCACGGGGATTTAATCCAAACAGTGTAACGTCTGTGAGATATGACAACCAGGTGAGAGGGTGCCAGTTGGCAAAGTAAAAGGTCTTGAATGCCCACACGACATTTTTAAGCGTCAGACCGTCAGCGATGAATGGGTTGTTGGCGATGTAGTGGTCGTCGTCGAAGCTGACAAACTCGTTGTCGCCAACGGCTGAGTATGCAAACGCTGTTAGTAACGTGAGAGAAAGGATAATCCACAGCGTCCTTGAGTTTGCGGCTCTATTCATAAGCTCCTACCATAAAAGAAAGGAAGAAAGAAGGGGGGCTCCGCGCCCTAGCCCCCCGCAAGGAGGGCGACTCCGTCCCCTCCTTGACCTCCCCTGCAAGGGCACCAGTGCCCTTGACCCCTTAATTGTCAATCCGAACATACTTATCACTTGGCCTCTCTGATTCTGTGCAGGTTGTTAAGGGCGATTTTTATCTGTTGGGAGTTGGGGCTGAGGGCAAGGGCATTTTTGAATTCAGCCTCGGCCTCATCGTATCGGGCTATTTCTTTTAGGATTAAGCCTTTGTGGTAGTGGGGTTCCCACTTGGTGGGATCGAGGGATATGCTCTTTGATAGGGAGACAAGCGCCTGGTCGTATCTCTTTAGTGCGCTGAGGGCGGCCCCAAGGTCCCTGAACAGCTCTGCGTCCTTATTGTTATTGAGGGCTGACATGAGGAAGTAGTCGATGGCCTCTCTGTAGTTTTTTTGATTCAGGAGGTCTATGGCCATGTGTTTATACAATGTGGCCTTGTCGCCGCCAAACCACAGGGGGGCGGACTTCATGAGGTAGGTATTGGCCTCATCGATCCGTCCCTTTCTGCTGAGGGCAAGCCACATGTTGTAGTTGATCTGATCGCTAAAGGGCATCACCTTAAGTCCCTCGGAGAATTGGGTTATGGCCTCATCCACCAGGCCTGCCTTCATAAGGGCCTGACCATAGTTGTTGTATGCCACGTAGTTATACCTGGTGACGTTGATTGCGTGCTCGTAGAGCGTAAACGAGTCCCTCCAGTAGCCGAGCTGCCTCCACGTATACATGGCAAACGTCAGAGTAACCACCACTGCCGCCACGATAAAGACAGACCTCAGAGAGCGCCACTTCTCTGATAAGTCCGCCCATCCCCACGCCACTATAATAAACAACCCAATAACTGGCACATACATATATCGGTCAGCCATAGGGGCCACCCCCACCTGCACCACCTGGATGACCGGCACCAACGTCCCTATAAACCAGCACCACCCCATCAAGACGTAAGGCGCTGACCTCCTGAGCCACAAGGCAGCCACCGTTAGAGTCAACATCACAAGCGCCGAGGCGGTCAACTCCAGCATGGAGGGATCGAGATAGGGATAAAACACCGCCAGATCGGTTGGCCACACCGTCTTTCTTACGTAGCCGGCATACGAGGTGACCACGTTTAACAGCCGTGATTCAATCGACAACGACTGTAACGACACCATCGCCCCACCCTTCTTCTGGACAAAGACGGTTATGACACTTGAGGCAATTGTCAAAAGGAAAAACGGTATCTTCTCGATAATTAACCTGAGATAACAAACCTTGTAATCAGGATTAGTAATTATGGGGTCAAGGGGACTGGTCCCCTTGCAGGGGGGGGGCTGAGGGGGGGGCGGAGCCGCCCCCCTTCTTTCCCTTAAGGCGTCCCAGCGGCCAGTAGTCCAGCAGCAGCAGGGTGAAGGGCAACGTCACTATCATGGGCTTGGACATGATGCCAAGGGCAAAGGCAAGCATCACAAGCATGTATCTCCAGAGACTGGGCCTGCGCACGTAGGAGAGATAGCTCAACATCGCTATGAGCCAAAAGAATGTAACCAACAGGTTCTTGCGCTCCGACACCCAGGCCACAGACTCCACTCCAAGGGGGTGAAGGGCAAACAGCGCCGCGACAAAGGCGCTCTGCCAGGTCTTTCCTGCCGTTGCCCTGTAGAGAAACAGATACAACAATAGAGCGTTTAACACATGGATAACCACGCTGGTGACGTGGTGTCCTCGTGGGTGCATCCCGTACAGTTGGACATCCAGGGCGTGCGACAGCCAGGTAATGGGATGCCAGTTGGAGAAGTACGTCGTCTTAAACGCCCACTTGACACTGTTAGCGTTAAACCCCCTGGCTATGTCACGATTTTCGGTGACGTAATTATGGTCGTCGTAGCTTACAAAGCCATTATCCCGAAGGTTATGATACACGGACATCGTCGATATCACTAGAAGGGCGACGATAAACAGGTGTAGGCGTCGCCCCCGGATTTGCCACCAGGCTGTCTTAATCATAACGACGTGTGCTCATATCTCAGTATAATCTCAAACATAGCTATAGCTCCGTCTTTGATGTTCCTCAGCAAACGCCACGAAGTCTTCGGCAGGCAGGGGGCTACTAAACAGGTTTCCTTGTCCCTCATCGCAGTTTAGTGACTTAAGCAATCCTAACTGTTCCTCGGTCTCAATCCCTTCTGCGGTAACGGGTTTTTTCAGATTATGTGCCATCTCTATTATGGTCTTTACTATTATTAGTGCGTCTTGATTATGTGTTATATCCAGAATAAAGGATTTGTCTATCTTTACCTTGTTGAAGGGCAGACGCTTCAGATAAATCAATGATGAATAACCGGCACCAAATTCATCCAGCGACACCTTGATCCCCAAGCTACTAAGCCTGTTTAAAACATGTACAGTTTTCTCAATATCCTGGTTGGCAATACACTCAGTTATCTCAATTTCGAGAAATCTGCTCTCCATCTGTCCATTTGATAACATATGAAAGACATCATCAACAAAGTCATCCTGCTGGAATTGATCACATGTAATATTGACAGCCATATTTAATAGCGGTAAGCCCTCTTTATCCCACAAGGTATTCTGCTCTATTGCTGTTTTGATCACCCATTTGTCTATATCTATAATCAAACCTGACTCCTCTGCCAATTTGATAAACTTATCAGGGTATATCATACCAAATATCAGATGGTTCCAACGTATTAAT
>JADFXD010000101.1 GCA_015233725.1 Nitrospirota bacterium
CGCAAAGAAGGGGTCAAGGGGACTGGTCCCCTTGCAGGGGGGGTCGAGGGGGGGGCGGAGCCGCCCCCCTTTATCTCTTTTCTTTGCCTTTATGGTTAGTAGATACTCCACTGGCTAGGGATGCCGTGATCGGCGTAGCCTCCGGAGTTGATCGTAGTGCCGTCCATAAACCACATGTAGATGTCGCCGGTTGAGCCATTCTGCCAGAGCATGTCGTTCTTGCCGTCACCGTTGTAGTCTCCAACTGCCTTCATGATCCAGGTATCGGAGCCGGTGCCGCTCCCAGAGCCATTCATTAACACACTCATCGGTTGACTAGCGCTGCCCTTGGGCTTAACAAAATCGCCGCCCTTGATCTTTATCCCGTCCATCAACCAGACGTATAGATTTCCAGAGTCGGCGTCTTGTAGTTGTATGTCGCTCTTACCGTCGCCGTTGTAGTCGGCGACTGCCTTGATCTGCCACTGAGACGGTATCCCCTTGGCCACGAAACCGCTGCTGCCCTGAATCTTGGTGCCATCCATGAGCCACGCGTAGACGTCGCCGGTGGCCTTGCTCTGCCAGAGGATGTCGGTCTTGCCGTCGCCGTTGAAGTCGCCAACGCCCTTGACCTCCCAGTCACCGGGGACACCCTTGATGACAAAGTCCTTCGACTTTATCTTGGTGCCGTCCATGAGCCAGATCAACACGTCGTTGGTGCTTGTGTTTTGCCAGAGGATGTCGTTTCTGCAATCACCGTCAAAGTCGCCAACCGCCTTGATCTGCCACTCCGAGGTGATACCCCTGTAGGCATAATCCCCGTTGATTGGCGTTGTGCCATCCATGATCCAGACATAGACGTCGCCGGTGTCCGTGTTCTGCCAGAGGATGTCACTCTTGCCGTCTCCATCAAAGTCATCTGACGCTATGACCTTCCAGTTCTTAGGCACCCCATTGGCCGCAAATGCCTCGGACTTCTTAGCAGCGCCATTCATCAACCAGATTGCCACGTCGCCGGTGTCTGAGTTTTGCCAGAGGATATCGCTCTTGCCGTCGCCGTCGAAGTCCTTCTTCGTCTTCTTGCATGCACCGATGCCGATGTTGAAGGTGGCGGTGATGCTCTTTGGGGCCGTCATGTTGACCGTGCATTGGTTGCCTATGGCCGCGTCACATCCAGACCATCCGCTAAAGGCCGATGCGTTATCCGACATAGCTGTGGCTATCACCTGTGTGTTAAGCGAGTACAGTGCGGTACCGGTGTTGCCGTTCCAGTTGAGGATGCCCGTTGATGTCGTCACGGTGCCATCTCCAGTGCCCTGTTTCACGACCGTCAATGTCACCGGAGTCAGTGTTGGGGTAGGTGTTGGTGTGACGGTTGGCGTAGGTGTTGGAGTTGCTGTCGGTGTAGGAGTCGTGGTTGGAGTTACCGACGGAGTTGGAGTAGGCGTTGCTGTGGGAGTTGGAGTTACCGTAGGAGTAGGTGTTGGAGTTGCTGTAGGAACGGGTGTTGGCGTAGGTGTTACCGACGGTGTAGGAGTTGGCGTTGTTGTGGGTGTCGGCGTCGGCGTCACCGTTGGAGTTGGTGTCGGAGTAGGCGTGGGCGTAGGGGTCGGTGAGATATCCCAATAGCCCTGATCCCACATCATGCCATCCCATGTGCTGACCGCCCATGCCGATGACGCCATAAGCGCTATGATTAATGCTAAGACAATTCTTCTCATCTTGTCGTCTCCATTATGTCTTGTGGCTATCTGTCTTGATTTTCAAGCGACTTCACCCTGTCCGATAATTCTGCGATGGTCTTCTGCTGTTCCTGGACTAGCTTCTGTTGCTCCTGGACGACCTTTGTAAGCAGTGCGACCATGTCCATCGGGCTTAGACCCTTGCGATCCTTTGTGGCCACGATGTCAGGGACGTCTTCCGCGATGAACCCGATGTGGGTGTCCGTCTTGTCGGTCTTGTAGTTGAAGGTCACGGGTTTGAGGTCGTTGAAGGCTAGCATCGCATCGTTGGCGGAGAGTTCCTCGATGTTTTCCTTGTACTCGCGGCTTGAGGCGTTAGTCCATACTCCGCCTGTGGTCACGTAGGCACCGCTACCCATGTGCAGGGGGTAGGCTGGGGTTGTTTGGCCGATGCCGAGTTGGCCGTCCTTGTCAACTACGATCTTCATCGAAGTATAGTTGGCAATCCCAAGAAGAGGCCTATTTACTGATGTTGCGCAAGACCATCCATTATAACTGGTACAAGCGCCTCCGACGGGAGCTATTACTAGTGCGGGTATGTTACCTGAATTTGCATAATAATTTAACGATGGGCCTATCACCATATGGTCAGAGGAATAACGGATCAGTCCATATAGTGTTGGGACGAACCCTTGACCATTTCCAGTACCATCATTATATGGGTCTAAATGACCTAAATATATACCACCTTCTTCAGTAGAACTGAGAATCGACATCCCCGGATGATCTGACTTGTTTCCCTGAATTGATAGAGTGAAAGTATTGAAAATATTTCCAGTATATGGAGGAGTTGTTGCAATGACAACCTTCCCGCCACCATAATACAGATTCCCCCCCGACAAATCCCAACTTCTATCCCCCAGGTAGGTAAAGTTCGCGTTGACATCGGCGGACTTGGCGACCGTCCCCGACTGAAACACATTTGGCACCGACCCTGCGTATGCCGGCAACGTCAGAAACAGCAACGCAATGATTACCACGTTAGCCCCGATAACACTTTTTAAACCCTCGAGCTTAGACCTCATCTTAGTACCCTCCGAAATGTTTTAAATTTACACGCAAAATGCGTGCTATAGCAAGTTTTGATTGTTGATCAATTGATGAAAAGCCCGAACATGCGGCAATAACGGTGTTGAGACGTGACAATTCAACCGGACGCGCAAAAACTCCCGAAGGAGAAAAACTTGGGGGTATTAAGGTTTCTAGCGGCGGTGCATTAGAGAGAGAGAGAGAGAGTGCAAAAGTCGCGCCAAAACTACGATCAGGCGGGAAATTATCTCGCGATAAATAACCTCTCTTGCACACTAACTGGTACACTAAAAAACTTCCTTGCTAACATTCTTTAACGACAGCATAATGTTATAAGCATATAACTAGTACTTTAAAAAAGTCAATAGCCAGGGTTGGAGGGGTGAAAAAATCTTGCCTGAACCGCGATTTAACGGATTAATAGCTTACAACTCATCCAGCATTTTGCTAAGTAACGGCTTTATTGAAGGCAACCTGTTCTTTATCACAGCCCATAGCCGTTCATGCTTCACCCCGAAATAGAAATGTACCAGTTTGTCCCTCATCCTTGCCATCTCTTTCCAAGGTATTTCAGGATATCGGGCTTTTATATCTTCAGGGATATTCTTCGTTGCCTCTCCGATATTTTCAAATCTCTTTATCACGGCATCCAATGTCTTGATGTCCTTCTTAAAGTCCTCAATCTCCATGCCGGCCACGAACTGCTCTATAAGCTCTATGGATTCAATGATGTCATTGAGGTAAAGGACATGGTCTCTCATATGTAAATAGCATCCTTCATGACGGCATCTCTGATTTCGCTCCTGATGGTATCATTTGGAACAACATCTACACTTCTGTTAAACCTTTCCTCAAGAAAGAGTTCAAGCCCCACACAGTCAAACAGGTCAGCCTTTTCCGTAAAGTCCACGAGGACGTCTATATCGCTATTGTCATTATCATCCCCCCTGGCAACCGAACCAAAAATCCCCAGTATCCGCGCATTGTACCTGATTAGCGACTCATCCGCTACTAACATCAATTCCTGAATCACACTTTCTTTTGTCATATATCTACCTTGTTGTTAATAGTCTCCATTATATATAAAATCAAGCCTACGGCGGTAGCCGTTAAGCTCATATGCCCAGACTGCCCATATCGAAGGAAATTCAATAGCAAAAATTCCAGACGCTAGGTGAGTCTCGTCAGCCTCTTGAATTATGTCCCTTTAAGATATGCCCAAAGCTCATCCAAGGACGCAGACTTCTTTAATAGTTGGTTAAAGGCCTCAAGTTTCTCGACACTTTCAAGGGCTCTTACACCGTCCATAAGCTCAAGACCTTTGTCTGCGTACTTGATCTCAAGCATCCCTTCTATCCCTTTTATCAAACCTTTACGTTCACCTTCTATAATGCCCTCAATCCTGCCTTCGATCTTGCCCTCGATCCTGCCCTCGATCCTGCCCTCTTTCTTACCTTCGAGCTTACCTTCATCAAAGGAATTTTCAAGCGCACCCCTCTCATCCTGTAACCTTATCTGCCAATACTCATAGACCTCAAGTTCCTTCTTGCTCCAGGTAATCTCATTTGCTATCTCATAGGCCTCTTTTATCTCGACGAAATCCGCACACTTAGGCACCATCTCCAGCGAGTACGCATTTTTTATGAAGTGTACCCACTTTTCTATTATGCTCTCTATCTCATCCTGTCCCTTTGTAAACTTGGGCAGCTCTATAAAGTTAAACTCAAAATCCCTTAGCTCATGATTGAGTGTTTCGGTGTTCAATATTAAATGCCTCGTCAGATAATTATCACCCTTAAATATTTCAAAATCCACTATCCCTATATATATCACCGAATTTAACTTGGGATAGTCCTCCCCTTTCTCCAACTGCCCTACATATGCCTTGCTTGTATAGTACAATACCCGTTTTTCGAATCCCTTTTTCTTCTGAACCTGAATCTCTACTATAAACGTCACGCCTCTCTTGTCTACTGCCCTTATGTCCAAGATAGTGTCCTTCAAGCCCTCTATCTTTGGTACCTGATAGGGATTGAGTATCTCCAAGTCGCCAATCTCTCTATCACCACTGAGGCCTAACACAGCGTTTAAAAAAGATATCAGTATCTCCTTCTTGTTTTCGTTACCAAATACCCTCTTAAATGCTATATCACTCTTTACATCAACGAATCTCATAGTCTTATTTTAACACATCCCTGATGCTCGTTAGCCGCACAGATTATGCCCCTTTAAGATATGCCCACAGGTCATCCACAGAGGCAGACTTCTTTAATAGTTGGTTAAAGGCCTCAAGTTTCTCGACACTTTCAAGGGCTCTTACACCGTCCATAAGCTCAAGACCTTTGTCTGCGTACTTGATCTCAAGCATCCCTTCTATCCCTTTTATCAAACCCTCTATTAACCCCTCGATCCTGCCCTCTTTCTTACCTTCGAGCTTACCTTCATCAAAGGAATTTTCAAGCGCACCCCTCTCATCCTGTAACCTTATCTGCCAATACTCATAGACCTCAAGTTCCTTCTTGCTCCAGGTAATCTCATTTGCTATCTCATAGGCCTCTTTTATCTCGACGAAATCCGCACACTTAGGCACCATCTCCAGCGAGTACGCATTTTTTATGAAGTGTACCCACTTTTCTATTATGCTCTCTATCTCATCCTGTCCCTTTGTAAACTTGGGCAGCTCTATAAAGTTAAACTCAAAATCCCTTAGCTCATGATTGAGTGTTTCGGTGTTCAATATTAAATGCCTCGTCAGATAATTATCACCCTTAAATATTTCAAAATCCACTATCCCTATATATATCACCGAATTTAACTTGGGATAGTCCTCCCCTTTCTCCAACTGCCCTACATATGCCTTGCTTGTATAGTACAATACCCGTTTTTCGAATCCCTTTTTCTTCTGAACCTGAATCTCTACTATAAACGTCACGCCTCTCTTGTCTACTGCCCTTATGTCCAAGATAGTGTCCTTCAAGCCCTCTATCTTTGGTACCTGATAGGGATTGAGTATCTCCAAGTCGCCAATCTCTCTATCACCACTGAGGCCTAACACAGCGTTTAAAAAAGATATCAGTATCTCCTTCTTGTTTTCGTTACCAAATACCCTCTTAAATGCTATATCACTCTTTACATCAACGAATCTCATAGTCTTATTTTAACACATCCCTGATGCTCGTTAGCCGCACAGATTATGCCCCTTTAAGATATGCCCACAGGTCATCCACAGAGGCAGACTTCTTTAATAGTTGGTTAAAGGCCTCAAGTTTCTCGACACTTTCAAGGGCTCTTACACCGTCCATAAGCTCAAGACCTTTGTCTGCGTACTTGATCTCAAGCATCCCTTCTATCCCTTTTATCAAACCCTCTATTAACCCCTCGATCCTGCCCTCTTTCTTACCTTCGAGCTTACCTTCATCAAAGGAATTTTCAAGCGCACCCCTCTCATCCTGTAACCTTATCTGCCAATACTCATAGACCTCAAGTTCCTTCTTGCTCCAGGTAATCTCATTTGCTATCTCATAGGCCTCTTTTATCTCGACGAAATCCGCACACTTAGGCACCATCTCCAGCGAGTACGCATTTTTTATGAAGTGTACCCACTTTTCTATTATGCTCTCTATCTCATCCTGTCCCTTTGTAAACTTGGGCAGCTCTATAAAGTTAAACTCAAAATCCCTTAGCTCATGATTGAGTGTTTCGGTGTTCAATATTAAATGCCTCGTCAGATAATTATCACCCTTAAATATTTCAAAATCCACTATCCCTATATATATCACCGAATTTAACTTGGGATAGTCCTCCCCTTTCTCCAACTGCCCTACATATGCCTTGCTTGTATAGTACAATACCCGTTTTTCGAATCCCTTTTTCTTCTGAACCTGAATCTCTACTATAAACGTCACGCCTCTCTTGTCTACTGCCCTTATGTCCAAGATAGTGTCCTTCAAGCCCTCTATCTTTGGTACCTGATAGGGATTGAGTATCTCCAAGTCGCCAATCTCTCTATCACCACTGAGGCCTAACACAGCGTTTAAAAAAGATATCAGTATCTCCTTCTTGTTTTCGTTACCAAATACCCTCTTAAATGCTATATCACTCTTTACATCAACGAATCTCATAGTCTTATTTTAACACATCCCTGATGCTCGTTAGCCGCACAGATTATGCCCCTTTAAGATATGCCCACAGGTCATCCACAGAGGCAGACTTCTTTAATAGTTGGTTAAAGGCCTCAAGTTTCTCGACACTTTCAAGGGCTCTTACACCGTCCATAAGCTCAAGACCTTTGTCTGCGTACTTGATCTCAAGCATCCCTTCTATCCCTTTTATCAAACCCTTACGTTCACCCTCTATAAGACCCTCAATCCTGCCCTCGATCCTGCCCTCTCTCTTACCTTCGAGCTTACCTTCATCAAAGGAATTTTCAAGCGCACCCCTCTCATCCTGTAACCTTATCTGCCAATACTCATAGACCTCAAGTTCCTTCTTGCTCCAGGTAATCTCATTTGCTATCTCATAGGCCTCTTTTATCTCGACGAAATCCGCACACTTAGGCACCATCTCCAGCGAGTACGCATTTTTTATGAAGTGTACCCACTTTTCTATTATGCTCTCTATCTCATCCTGTCCCTTTGTAAACTTGGGCAGCTCTATAAAGTTAAACTCAAAATCCCTTAGCTCATGATTGAGTGTTTCGGTGTTCAATATTAAATGCCTCGTCAGATAATTATCACCCTTAAATATTTCAAAATCCACTATCCCTATATATATCACCGAATTTAACTTGGGATAGTCCTCCCCTTTCTCCAACTGCCCTACATATGCCTTGCTTGTATAGTACAATACCCGTTTTTCGAATCCCTTTTTCTTCTGAACCTGAATCTCTACTATAAACGTCACGCCTCTCTTGTCTACTGCCCTTATGTCCAAGATAGTGTCCTTCAAGCCCTCTATCTTTGGTACCTGATAGGGATTGAGTATCTCCAAGTCGCCAATCTCTCTATCACCACTGAGGCCTAACACAGCGTTTAAAAAAGATATCAGTATCTCCTTCTTGTTTTCGTTACCAAATACCCTCTTAAATGCTATATCACTCTTTACATCAACAAATCTCATAGTCTTATTTTAACACATCCCTGGATATTTAGTTGTTAATGCTATAATAGCTGATGATATTACGGACACGAATATTGCAATACTAAGGAATTGTTAATACGCTAGGATATGAGTATAGAGTTAGAAGAGATCATATGCGGTAGGATGAGGCGCGAGGGTGGGGCGATATCCTTTCGGGAGTTTATGTCCATGTCGCTGTACTACCCGGGGCACGGATACTACACCAGTGCTGAGACGCAGATCGGCAGGGGTGGGGATTACTTCACGGCGCCGCACCTGCACCCGGCATTTGGCGCCCTGGTGGGAAGACAGATCGAGCAGATGTGGCAGGTGATGGACCGACCGACGGACTTCCACGTCGTTGAGTTTGGCCCGGGGATGGGATATCTCGCCGCCGACATATTGGGATATCTCAAAGGCAGCGACTTTTTTGACGCCCTGACGTACCTCCTAATCGAGCTCAACCCTTATGTGCAAAGTCAACAGGAGCAGCACCTTTTACCGGTGGTGCACCCGCACCTTGCCCCCTTTGCCGACAAGGTCAGATGGGTCGCCCCGATGGATGTATCGCCGATGAGGGGTTGCATCCTCTCCAACGAGCTCATCGACGCCTTCCCCGTGCATGTGATCACGACAGTCGGCGACCAGGTGCGACCTGGAGCGGCAAAGAACCAGGAGCGTCCTGGAGCGGCAAAGAACGGCGACGACGCCTTCAGGGAGGTCTGGGTCGATGGTGGCTTTGGCGAGGTCTTGCGCGATTGCAGCCAGGAGCTCCGCTCATACGCGAAGGAGTTTGACCTGCCCCTGCCCCGCGACTGTAAGGAGCGATTCTGGTTCAACGGTTACAGGACAGAGGTCAACCTCGTCATGAGGGATTGGCTGAGGGAGGTATCGGGGATGCTGATAGAGGGGTTTGTCTTTACGATAGACTATGGGTATCCGGCGTGGCAGTATTACAGCGCAGACAGGAGTCGTGGGACACTGGTGTGTTACAGTGGTCATCGGGTCAGCGACGACCCGTACATCAACGTTGGAGGTCAGGACATCACGGCGCACGTCAACTTCAGCGCACTAAAGCGGTGGGGCGAGGAGGTTGGTCTTGCCACGGTGGGGTTCTGTCCCCAGGGGACGTTTATGGTGTCGATGGGGATAGATGACCTGTTGACTGGGATGCTCACAAGACAGCGGTATCAGGTTGAGGTCGCGCAGGTAAAGCGGCTTCTCCTTCCCCAGGGCATGGGCGAGAGCCACAAGGTGTTGATCCAGTACAAGGGCAGTCTTGAGGCTCCAACGCTGAGAGGCTTTTCGCTGAGGAATCAACGGTCGAGTCTGGACGGTTAGGGATAGGATCTGAGGGAGGGGCGACAGCCGCCGCCCTCCTTGTTCTTTCTTTTGACTTAGTAGGTTACCGTGTTGACGCCATCTTGGCAGATGAAGCCCACGAGGTTACGTTTAGGCGTTGTAGTGCCTTGTAGACAGGCTATAGGTACATTATAGCAGGTTGTCCCCGCTCCATTTATTATGAGATTACCGGTATAGGCTTCATTGGAATTCGTGCCACTTACGGTAGCAACCGTAGCGCCATCCATCTTGATCGACTGCAGCTCGAAAGACAGAGTTCTCACTTGAGCTGCCGCCCATGTTTTACTTGAGGCACCTGTACTTGCAAGCATATCTGCACTTAGAGCAGTTAGATTGCTAACAGATGTAGATGCTACTTTAAAACTAGCGGTAGTAGCAGCGCCAGATTGATTCGATATTACACAGTAAGTAGGGTTTGTACTACTTGTGTGCAAATACGATAACTGATATGTTACCGTTGCCCCAGCCTCATCAACACCTAACATTGCAACTGCCATTAACGCTACAACAAACAAAACCAATATTACTAAAGATTTCCTCATCTTTTTATCCTCCTATATTAGCACAAATTCTAATCTTTTCTTCAGGCTCACAGCCAATACTTATCTATTCCATTACATCTCAGTGCTAGTATGTATACTTTGTAGCGGTTGAATCTGAACAGAAATACCCTAGCATCTCACGCTTAGGGTCTGTAGAACTCTGAAAGCAAGCCATCCTAAAGTCTTTACAAGTTGCCAGACTACCAGTGGCAACAGCCCCCCCGTTAGAAGGCGCTTGACCGTCTAATACAACCACAACGCTATAAGAACCACTGGCGTTGATGGATACAGAGTTAGGAATGGTAACGCCATCTAACTTTACAGCCGTCCCTTCAAAACTAAGTGTCCTCGTCTTGTATGGCGCTATTGCCTTGTTAGCATTTGTAACGCTTTTTAAGATATCTACTGCAACTGGACTACTCGTTACAGGCCCAGTTGAAGCAGTAAACGTACTACTGATATTACCAATTGGATTGGCAACAAGAAAAATACTCAGATACGCAGTAGTATTATTTGCTGCGATCGTGGGCGCATTTGATATAACACAGTACATATTGTTAGCAGGAGTCGTTGTGTTCAAGTATGGTAAAACATACGCTGCCTGACCAGCTACCATGTGTGTAGGTCCTGCCGGGTCAAGTGTACCAGCCGCTATATATGGCACCCACGCCTTAGCAGTAGCAGCCGCTACCTCATTAATACCCCACATTGTAACTCCCATCAGAGATACAACAAGCAATACAAAAATCGCTAAACTTCTTTTCATCTTAAATCCTCCTAACTGTTAGTCTTAAAGTTTCTTCTTTCATTTGTTCCTCCTGTTACACAGGTCTCCATCACTCTGAAATACAGACTTCCCTTCTGACAACTTACTACCGACTTGCCTTCCTCCTTTCTTATATTCATTATAAAATTAATTTCCTTCATACATATATAATATCTTATCCAAAATAAAAAAACTGTCACCACGGTGACATTTTCAAAAAAATTTTCTTGCTGTCAAAAATCCTGTGATGATATGATTAAGAATGAGACATCAGGATTAAGAATTATGGGGTCAAGGGCACTGGTGCCCTTGCAGGGGGTTCTAAAGGGGGGCGGCCAGGCGTCCCCCTTTCTTTCTTCTCTTCTGGTAGGGCAGGTACTTATCACAGAAATATTTAC
>JADFXD010000102.1 GCA_015233725.1 Nitrospirota bacterium
TACCTCCTCTTAAACCAAGCAATCAAACCCTTCGATCCGTTAAGCTCGTTAAATGGTATGTCCCTACCCTCAAGCCTGTCGGCGACATTTATGAACGCCTTAGCCACGGCGTTGTTTTTTGTAAGCACTATTGGCTCACCCTTGTTTGTGTAATCGACGATCTTCTCATCATCAGGTATGATGCCAATCTTTTTTATGTGCAGGATATCCTCTATATCCTCAACCGACAGCATCTCTCCCCTTCTGACCTGATGAATCTTGATTCTATTGATGAGCATTCTGATACTGGTCTTCTCCATAGACTCAAGGAGCCCTATAATCCGGTCGGCGTCTCTGACGGAGGATACCTCTGGGTTTACGACCACGATGGCATCATTTGCCGGTATGGCCGCCGTTCTGAAACCGCTCTCTATGCCCGCCGGCGAGTCAATCAGTATGTAATCAAAGTTGTCCTTAACGCCCTCTATGATCTCAATAAGCTGCTCAGGTCTTACGGCCTCTTTGTTCTTGGTCTGCGATGCCGGTAACAGCCACAGGGGGAAGCCTCTCTTGTCCTTGACAAAGGCCTTTTCTGGCTTAACCACGCCCTCCACGACATCTACGACATCGTAAACAATACGCTGCTCAAGCCCCAGGATCATGTCAAGGTTTCTCAATCCAATATCGGCATCAATGGTCAACACCCTCTTACCGGACATGGCCAAGGCAGTCCCCAGATTTGCAGTTATCGTTGTCTTTCCAACTCCACCCTTGCCGGAGGTTATTACGATAACCTTTGTCATAATTTATCTCCTTATATAGTCTAGATTTTTTCTATCTGAATGGTCTTGTCTTTTACAAATGCCCTCTCGGGATACAGCGACTGGATATCGTCATCCGGGGGTCTTGTCACAATGTTTGCTATCTTGAGTTGTTGCGGTCTTAGATTTAGCGCTATCACCACGGCCTCCTCGTCTCCGCCAGCGCCAGCGTGCGCTACACCCTTAAGTACGCCAAAGACGATGATGTTGCCGGTGGCAATGACGTAGGCGCCGGGGTTTACATTGCCGATTATCATCAAGTCCCCATCGTATGTAACCCGCTGACCACCACGAATCGTCTTGCTTACCGTCATGAGTGTCCTCTTTTCGTTAGAAGGCTCTATGACCTTTTTCTTTTCCCTGCCGTCAAGGTGAAAGTTCGACTTAAAATCCACTATAAGGGAGCCATGCTCCCTCAGTATATCGTGTAGCCTGTCCTTCTCCATCTCGCCGAGGTCCAGGCCGTTAGTATTTATTACTACCTTTGAGTTGCTAAAAAATGTCGATGACATCTTGTTTTGAATCTCTTCAAAGTTGCCCTCTATCGACATCAATGAATCCAGGTTTATCAGCAACGCCGGTATCGTTATCCCTTTTATCTCTATTGCCATCTTCCTATACTCTTAGTTTCCATGATGTTACTAATATAGCATATTGGGTATAGAATTTTGTATCAAATTTCTGCTTACCCCCAAAAGTCCACCCACCACCACAGAAAGCACATCAAATCCCTTGATTATTAAAATAGTTCATGTACACAATTGAAATATAGCAGATTTAGATTTGATTAAACACAAAATACACAGCTCTTTTATGGGGTCAAGGGCACCAGTGCCCTTGCAGGGGGGGGCCAGGGTTAAGAAGCACCGCCCCCCTTTTTTTTCTTGGTAGTTATTACGAGAAGAGGAGGACAAACTTTTCAAAGAGTTCTTTGTGGAAGTGGTTAATCATCTGTTCTTTCATGAGTTTGAGGGCGTCATATGGGGTCATAGCTGGTTTATAGGAGCGTTGTGCGGTCAGGGCGTCATAGACGTCGGCTATGCAGCCGATGCGGCCGTAGAGGTGGATTTCGTCTGCCCTGAGGCGCCTGGGATAACCGGTACCATCCGCCCTCTCGTGGTGCTGTAAGACGATGTACCGGCACTCCTGGGTGAGTTGGTTTGTCTCCAACAGGAGCTTATAACCCTGGTAGGGATGCGCCCTCATCCTCATCATCTCTTCGTCTGTCAGCTTGCCGGGCTTGTTTAATATCTCCTGTGCAACCCTCACCTTCCCAATGTCGTGGAGGAAGAACCCTGCGCCAAGCTCATACATATCATGGGCGTCCGAGCCCCTGAAGAGCGCCTTTGACAACAATATCGACAACAGACCAACGTTTACAGAGTGGGTATAGGTGTAGAAGTCATGGCTGGTGATCTGTAACAGGTTCTTTGAGGTCAGGTCGTCAGAGACCACTATGTCAACAATTTTGTTGATCCCATCCTTGGCGGCGACGATGTTTTTTGTCCGTGGGTCATCCAGGAGCCTGGACATGATCGTGATGGCTGAGTTGTAGACGATCCTGGCCTTTTTCTCTGGTGATAGTCTGGTGTCCCTGACCGCTTCTCTCAATTCATCCGGCACCAGAGTCTCAGGGTTCCAACCCTCCGGTGACTTTAAGATATCAGCCCTTTTGTGGCTCATGGTATCGACAATGGTGACAGGTACCCCCTTGGACGTATCTATGTTGACCTCACCGATGCCGGCCTTAATGATCTTGCTTATATCCGCCTCGTCCTTGATTATAAAGCTGCCCTTCAAAAATGGATGCTCAAACCACGATGCCGGCAAGATCACATACATACCGACCTTAAGCTCATCTGACCTTATCTTCTTTAACACGTCAACCTCCTTAACTCACCTTACGCACAGTGACAAGAAGGGGGCGGCTCCGCCCCCCCTCAGACCCCCCTGCAAGGGGTCACGGACCCCTTGACCCCATAATGTTTAATTCCGACGTTATAAACATAAATTATGTCCATGTCTTATTAATAATTGAGTATCTCCAAGAAGTCGGCGTAGTCTTTTTGTTCTTCTTTGGTCCCTTTGTTTTTTTTCTTCATAAAGTCGTCATGTGCCTTTTTTACGTTACCTGCGTAGTTGGGGTCGAATTTGATTGCATCCGTTAGGTACACAGAGGCATCGCCGTAGTGAGCCAAGGCGTTATTGGCCAACGATAATCCGTAAAATGGCACATGGCTTGTTGCGTTGCGTTTTATAGACTCTTTAAAGGCTATGATAGCGGCTTCATATCTTCCAAGCCTGTACAATGAGTATCCCAGGTTATTATAGGCCTTATCGGGAGTAGCATAGAGGGGGTTTTTAAGCGCATTGTTAAATGAGTTTGCCGCATCATCCCACTGGTTGAGCTTTACGTAGACAAGGCCAAGGTTGTTATGCGCCTCCGAGTATTGGGGATCGACCGATATAGCCTTCAGCAGAGACTGTTTGGCTTGATCGTAGTTCTCCAGTTGCAGGTACACCAGGCCAAGTGCGTTGAGTGATTCCTTGTCATGTGAGTCAAGCTCTAAGGCCTTCTTAAACTCTACAAATGCCCCCTGGATATCGTTTTCGTTTAACTTGGCTACACCTATGTTGAAGTGCGCCTTTACCTGTTTTGCACTATTTGATGTCGCACAGGCACCCAAGAGCATTAGCGCCGCAATGAGGCCTGACAGCATAGCGTATGTAGAGCCTCTTGCAATCGTGCCATTTAGGCTTGATGCCGTTTCTTTATCCATATCTCTCCGAAATCCATCTTTTGATATATATATATATGTCCCCCTTTGAGCATATCAAGGAGCGCCAAAAACGTCACTATGATGTTTAACCTTGTCACTTCCTCCGTAAACAGGTCATAGAATTCTATCTGCCGACCCCTACCACCTTCACCTTCCAGTCTTTTTATAATAATAGCAATTTTATCCTCAATGGTCAAGGTGTCTTTGGCAATATATACGGTCTCTGGAGGCTTTTTTGTTTCAAATACCTTTTTAAAGGCCTCAAAGAGGTCGTATATGCTGAGATTGACAATGGTTGACCCTTCTGTGTCGTGTTGATGGGTATCCTGTTCGTTATAACCCAAGGTGGGGTCTTTGAGGGGGTCTTTTATGAAGAATGCCTCCCATTTCTCTTCTATGTCTCTTAGGGAGAAGGCTACTTCCTTGAAGGACTGGTATTCTATCAATCGTTGTACCAGCTCCAGGCGAGGGTCCTCCTCCTCAACGGCATCCTGCTCCTCTACGGGCAGGAGCATCCTTGATTTTATGTAGATCAACGTGGCTGCCAACACCAGAAAATCACCCGCAATATCAAGGTTCAGCTCCCTGATGACCTCCAACTCCTGCAGGTACTGCCTGGTTATAAAGGCGATGGGGATATCGTATATGTCTATCTTGTTCTTCTTGATCAAGGACAACAACAGCTCCAGCGGGCCTTCAAAGATCGGCAGCTTAATCCGATACGCCTCTTCTTCCACTCCCTCTACAATACCATGTTTCATAAAGATTTGACAACAACCAGGGTAATCTTGGCGCTTTGATTATTGATCAGCGGCGTTGCTTACAGTATGAGATGGCAACCCACCCATTAAGGGGTCAAGGGGTCATTGACCCCTTGCAGGGGGTTCTGAAGGGGGGCGGAGCCGCCCCTTTTTTCTTTCTACTTTTGTTTGTTGGCGTTTTGTATGGCGGAGCGTTGTTTTATGAGCCTTTTGCAGTCGTTGATTGCCTCGATTAGTTCCTTGCCAGTCTGGTATCTTTGGTCTGCGTCTTTGGCGAGCATCTTGTTGATTATGTTGGCAATACATGTAGGCACCCTTGGGTCTACCTCTTTGATGTTAGGCGCCGGGGTGACTGTTATGTTGTGCATCAGGGCTGCGATCTTATTACCACCACTAAATGGCTTCTGGCAAACCAGGAGCTCAAAAAACACCACCCCCAGGGAGAACAGGTCGGACCTGCCGTCCACCTTCTTGCCGGCTATCTGCTCGGGGGACATGTAGCTTGGTGTCCCCATGACCATCCCAGTTTGCGTCTTGGATGATTCTATGATCCGGGCAACCCCGAAGTCCGTAACCCTGATCTCCTTGTTGGTAAGCATCATGATATTTGCAGGCTTGATGTCCCTGTGCACTACCCCTCTGCTGTGGGCATAGTCCAGGGCATCGGCCACGGTGGTGATGATCCTGATTACGTCTCTGGGGTGTAGCTTCATCTCTTTTTGGCAGTAACACGCCAGGTCTGTACCGTCGAGGTACTCCATTGCGATGTAGGCTATCTCCTTGCCCTTTTCGTTGTGTGTGCCGACGTCAAATATCTTGACAATGTTGGGATGAAAGAGCTTACCAGCGGCCTCGGCCTCACGCTTGAACCTGCCCTCGACCTCTTCTTTGGCCTCCTCATCCACTTCCCCATAATCGAGCGTCTTAAGCGCCACGTCGCGGTTGATCTCGGGGTCCCTGCCCTGGTAGACAATACCCATTGCACCTCGTCCAAGTTCCTTGAGTATCTCGTACCGACCTAACCTCTGCACATACAGTGACTCCACCTTGGCATTTATCGCTATCGTGGCGTCCTTCTTCGAGGAGTCTATGATAACGGTCTCTCCGCTTGTCCTGACCTTCTTTACCCGATCATTGATGTCCTTGTAGGGGCCGGCGCTCAATACATATTCGTACACTGCCAGGGCCTTATCCAGCATCCTCTTCTTTTCGTAATCGATCCCGAGGTTATAAAGCAGCTCCTTTACCGAGTCATCGATAATGGGACACTTGCTGTATCTCTCAAAGGCCATATCCAGTTGCCCCTGGCCTTGAAACGACAGTCCCAGCATCTTGTTTGTCTCCGTGTCTTCCTCCTCGATGGTCTTGACCTTCTTCTTAGCGTATACCTGCATGTAGCGTCGTATCGCTACCGCGGAGTAACCCGCAAGCAGCAGTACCGTTGGATAGGAGGTCTGTAGCCAATAGCCCTTGGCATAGAACAGATAAACGCCCACCATGTTTATCGCTATCAAGGCCGACCCTCCGACGATAGCGCTCAGGATGCTCTTGAGTTTTGGCTCTGCATATGAAAAGTATGCCCCCAACAGCAGCAGGAGCAAGGTATCCAGGTAGAATGCCCATCCTGGTCGGCTTATGTGGTTGTTGCTGATGATATTGTCTGCCACGTTGGCTGCTATCTCAACGTATGGAAGGGTGTTGCCCCTGGGGGTTAGCGCAAATGGGGTAGTGTCCTCAACGACGGAGCCTATGATGACGATCTTATCCCTAAACAAGTCCCCCGGTAGTTTATTGTTAATCAGGTCTTGAAAGTCATAGTAGTGGAAGCTCCGCTGTCCTGCCCTGTAATCGATGAGCATATCCCCTGTGTTGCTTGTTGGTATGTTGAGGGTTCCGAGTTTAATATCCCCTTTTGCA
This sequence comes from Nitrospirota bacterium, assembly GCA_015233725.1. Taxonomy (GTDB): domain Bacteria; phylum Nitrospirota; class Thermodesulfovibrionia; order Thermodesulfovibrionales; family Magnetobacteriaceae; genus Magnetobacterium. The sequence goes on from JADFXD010000102.1 coordinate 6,259, forward strand.
GAGGCAGGATTGATATCTCTGAGGTTGAGTCTCTTGTGTCTTAGGGCCAGTTGCAGGGCAAAGGAGGGTAGCAGTCTGCCCTTGTAATTGACGAGCAGGTGTTCTCTGCGCAGGACGCCGTCTCTGTCTGCGGTTACGTTTTCGTGACCAATGGCCGCCGCAGAGGCTGACAACTTAGCCTCGGGGGCGTATATGACCCTGGCCATCGTGAATTTAGACCCAGGCAAGGACGCAACAGAGTTTCTCTTTATCGACTCCGTGATTGTAGGCGCTGGGCTGCCCCCCTTTTGTCCTGCGAGGTGGGTGTCAAAGGAGAGGTGCACGGGTAGTACGACGTTACCAGCGGCCTGGATTGCCCTGGCCATGTTTGCGCCCTGGCCTATCTCGTTGAGGATATTACCCAGCTCTGTAGCGAGTTTGTCGTTTAGGGAGCCGGCGCCTTTTTCCAGTCGTGTCTGTAGGTCCTTAATGGCAGCGAGTTTATCGTTTTCGTCCTCGTCCTTGTAGATTATGGCCATGCCGATGGTAGATGCCCCATAGGTCTTTAGTTTATTGATGGCCTGGGTCATAAGGGAGCGTTGTGGTGGCCAGTTGCCCATTTTCTCTATACACTCGTCGTCTATTGCCACGATGGCGATAGAGTCCGCGGTTTTTTTATGTCTCAGCCCCTCTCTGAAGTCGTAGTTGATATACTCCAGGTATCTGAAGGGGTACCATTGCGTCAAAAAGATTATCATCGTCAGCAGCGAAATCACGGCCCCAACGCCCCAGTCAGGTATCTTGATAGGATACTTATTCATCGATACAAACAAGTATAGAAAAAAACACCCCAACTTTTCAAGTGCAAAAGAAGAATAAAGAAAGAAAGGGGCAGCGCCGCCCCCCTTTAGAACCCCCTGCAAGGGCACCAGTGCCCTTGACCCCGTAAATAGTCATCCTAAGCGTTATATCCAATTTACAGATAAACAGAATTCTTTGCTATTGACTCAGTCGATTCACATGTGGTATAACACTATAGTATGAGATTAAATGTACGATTAGTGTCTCTGATGATGGCCTTTTTGGCCGTTGGTTTTTTTTATGATGTCAGGGAGGCGTTTTCCTTTGGCGGGTGTGATGAGAACTGCATCTCGTGTCACAAACTCAGCGTTGAAGAGGCCGGTCAACTCCTGAAGGACTTTGCCCCCACCGCAAAGGTTGAGGCCGTCCAACAGGCGCCGTCGAAGGGGCTATGGGAGATCACTATAAATACAGGCAAAAACAATGTTATCGCATACCTAGACTACTCCAAGGAGAACCTGATCATCGGAAGCATCGTAAAGATAAAGACAAAGAAGAATCTCACAGAAGACAGACTCACAGAGGTAAACAAGGTGAATGTCTCTACGATTCCGCTGAAGAACAGCATATTGATGGGACCCAAGAACGCTAAGATACAGTTGATTGTCTTTACCGACCCTGACTGTCCATTCTGCAAACAGTTGCACGGAGAGTTAAAGGCGCTGCTTGAAAAACTCAAGGACGTTAGTATCCATATCATACTCTTCCCCTTAACAAAGCTACATCCAATGTCATACAAACATTCCAAGGCTATCGCGTGTGAAAAGTCCTTAAAGCTATTAGATGATGTCTTTGCCGGCAAGGAAATTCCAGAACCTAAGTGTGAGACCAGCGTGATTGACGATAACATAAAACTGGCTGAAGGCATTGGTCTCACCGGAACACCTGCGGTTGTTATGCCAGATGGCAGGGTGTTGAGAGGGACATTTAAGGCCGATGACCTCGTAAAAGAAATAGAAAAGAGCACCCACAAGAAATAGCTCCCCCAGCGGCTGTAAGGAGCGGATTCGATATTTTGTGGGAGGCCTATGGATATAGACAACGGACAGATAAACCACCTAATCAAGTCGTTACTGCTCTACTTACAGGGGAAGGAGAGGGCGTTACGGCTTTCGCTGATTGCCTTTCTCTCACGCGGACATCTGCTGATCGAGGACCTGCCTGGCCTGGGAAAGACCACTATGGCCATTGGTATAGCCAAGTCGTTGGGGTTGAGCTTTGGACGCGTGCAGTGCACCAGCGACCTGCTGCCTTCAGATATAACTGGCTTGTCTATCTACAACAAGAACAAGGGCGAGTTTGAGTTTCATCACGGGCCAATCTTTAGTAACATCGTATTGGTTGACGAGATCAACCGCGCCACGCCTAAGACGCAGAGCGCCCTGTTGGAGGCAATGGGGGAGAAGCAGGTCACTATAGAGGAAAAGACTTATCAGCTCGCAAAGCCATTCTTTGTGCTGGCCACGCAAAACCCACTGGAGCAGTATGGCACCTTCCCGCTGCCAGAGTCTCAGATGGACAGGTTTATGCTTAAGATAAGCATAGGCTATCCCGACAGGGACTCCGAAATGGATATCCTGCGCGGGGGCAGCAGACGCCAGGAACTCTACAACATGACTCCGATCATAGATAAGGCACAGACGCTCCAGATACAGCAAGATATCCGCAACAACGTCCACGTCTCAGAAAAGATACTTGCCTACATAATAGACATAGTGGAGGCCTCGCGCACCCACAAGTACCTCTCCTCCGGCATCTCAACGCGGGGGGCGCTGGCTATAACGGCCACGGCCAGGACTTCAGCCTTTATCAGTGGCCGCGACTTTGTCATCCCGGAGGACATAAAGGACCTCTCCCAGTATACCATCGTCCACAGGGTACTCTTTAAAGAGGAGTTTGACTCCCAGACCAAAAAGGAGATCATCAAATCCCTAATCGAGCAGACCCCGATACCGACATAGCCACTGTAAGGGTGCGAGCTGCGGCTACAGCAGTGATAAGAAGTGAACCTAATCCAATTCGTATCAATCGGGCGGGATGGTTGTACATCCTCTTGTCCATCTTCTTAGGGTTTGCCGCCACCAACACCGGAAACAACCTCATATATATGATAACGGCGGCATTGTTGAGTTTCATGGGGATATCCGGTTTCTTTGGGCGCATGAATCTCCTAAACGTCCACGCAGACCTGGAGTTCCCCGATGAGGTCTACGCCGGCCGGCAGTTTCCACTGAAGGTGCTCCTCAGAAACAATAAGACCATAATGCCGGGGTTTCTCTTGCGTGCTGTGGTTGACAATAGGTCGGATTCGCACCTTACAGTCAATGGATCGGGTTTGCTCCTTACAGTCGCTGGGGACGTGCTCTTTCCCTACGTTGCCCCAGGGGCCGAGGACTACAGGCACTTAAACGTATCATTTCCAGGGCGTGGGAGACACAACATCAAGGCGCTGCATGTGTGCTCGGTGTTTCCGTTTAACTTCTTTGTCAGGTGTATCAAGCTCAAGGGCGTCTATGAGCACATCGTCCTGCCGGAGCCTAAGAGCTGCCAGTTGTCCGAGCATATTCAGAGGCAGATGCGCTCAAAGGGCGAAAAACCCACTAACAGGATCGGATATGACGGCGAGCTGCTCTCTCTCAGACCGTACCGCCCCTCAGACCCCATGAAGTACATCAGTTGGAAGGCCACCGCAAAGACAGGTCAGCTCAAGACCAAGGATTTCTCCTCACTGGCCTTTGAACCCGTTGTTATAGACTTCGACAGGACAAACATCAATGACTACGAAGAGAGGATATCCTGCATAACCTATGCGATCTCCTATCTCATAAAACACAACATCCCCGTAGGGTTAAGGGTCAACGACAAGGTCTTCAAACCAGAGGTCTCACACCGCCACAAACTCAACATGCTACGAGAACTAGCCCTCCTGCCCTAAAGAAAGAGAAGGGTGAGGCGCCCCGGCCAAGAAGAAGCCCCCTTGACAAGTGTCTCAGGGGTAATGTTAACATAATTTAATATGGAGAAATTATATCTATGGATACCTTAACAACTAACGACACGCTCACAGCTCGTACTCTCTATGAGGTTGATTTTTATCAATGGGCGTTTCATAATGCCGACCTGTTGCGACAAGGCAGATTCGCAGAGATAGACATAGAAAATGTGGTAGAGGAGCTGGAGGATATGGCCAGAAGTAACAAAAGAGAACTCTTGAACCGATTAATGGTGTTGATAATGCACCTGCTAAAATGGCAGTACCAACCAAAACGGCGTTGTGAAAGTTGGCGTACAACAATAGGTAATCAAAGAATAAAGATTGAGAATCTACTTGAGGACAGCCCAAGCCTAGGGCATAATATAAACACCGTTATAGCTAAAGGATTTATAGCAGCTAAACGAATGTTTGAAATTGAGACAAGAATTAGCGCCAAGGAGTTACCTGAGACCTGTCTCTACACCTTTGAACAGTTAATGGATTATGGTTTCCTGCCCGAATAGTCCGTCAAAAAATCTTTCTCCGCCCCCTTGACAAATGTCTCATGGGTAATGTTAGGATAGTTTAGTATGTGGAGATTATATCTATGGATACCTTAACAGCTAACGACACGCTTACAGCTCGTGCTCTCTATGAGGTTGATTTTTATCAATGGGCGTTTCATAATGCTGACCTGTTGCGGCAAGGCAGATTCACAGAGATAGACCTGGAAAATATAGTAGAGG
>JADFXD010000163.1 GCA_015233725.1 Nitrospirota bacterium
GCCCTCCCTTCTTTCTTCTTCTTCTTTTATTCTTCCTGCTTGGGGTATCCTATGCGTACCTGCGCTACCAGCCGCCTCTGGAGCCTGCCATGTACGCCGATGCTATCCAACGACCGCTCATTGTCGAGGGGACACTAGTATCCATCCCTCAAAAGACGCAGAGAGGCTTTAAACAGGCCATACAGATAAAGACCGTCCATACCCAACCTGAGACACCAACCACTGACAGCACGCTCATAAGATGCCCCATCAACATCTTCTACACCGGCCTCCCACTCAGACCAGGCACCTCGATAAGTACACCCATGACCCTGAGACTCGTCACACCGACCATGAACCCCGGCTCCTACATCTTTGAACCACACCTGATGGCAACCATCACAGACGCGGAGGCCATAAAGGTGCACCCCACCTCGCCGGTGTCGATAACAGACGGCCTTGTGTACTTTGAGACCATCCGATACACCATGACCCAGGCGATGCAGGAAGTCTTCGATGACCACGCCGGCGGATTCCTGCGCTCCATCACCATCGGAGATATGAGCGGCCTGACGGAGACCGTCAACGAGGACTTCAGAAGAACCGGCCTGAGTCACCTGTTGAGCATATCGGGGACACACTTCGGGATGCTCTTTACAATGGTGTTTGTCACCCTGCGCACCCTCCTGCACAGACTCCCCATGAGGCTGCTGCTGAGGATGACTCAACACGTAACTACCTCGGAGGTGGCGGCCACATGCGCACTGCCAGTTATCGGGTTATACCTGCTTGTATCGGGGCTGAGTGTGCCGGCGCTAAGGTCGTTTATCATGGCCAGTGTGTTCCTGGTTGGATTGCTGCTTGGACTGCGGGGGCACTGGGTAAACACGATCATGCTGGCCGCCTTTATAGTCGAGCTCGTTGAGCCGACGGCTATCTTTACCGTTTCCTTTCAGTTGTCCTTTGGCGCGGTGTTTTTTATTGGCCTTGTGTTGCATCGCCCAACCAACGATGAGCTCGACCCGGCAGCCCCAAGGGTAGCTCAACCCCCATCAGGAGTCGTAGGGCGACTCATAAAGGCTCTCAGGGAGAGCTTGCTTGTCTCTGTGGCGGCGGCGTCGGGGACGATGCCCATTGTCGTGTATTATTTTCACTCCTTTTCGGTTGTCACTGTCCTGGCAAATCTGATCGTTGTGCCCTACACGGGGTTTGTCATCATGCCGCTGGTGTTGTTTAGCAGCGTGGTCTTTGCCATATTTGGGAGGTTTGTGTTGGTTGACATCATCAACTGGTCAACGAGCAAGATGTTGTACATTATAGGCGTTATGGCGGAGTTGCCGTTTGCCTCGATAAACGTAAGGGGTTTTGCACCGGTGTTTCTGGCGTTGATATATCTGTCGGTGTTTTTGTTTTACCGCATCAGGGACAAGAGGGTGGCGTGTGTGCCGATGTTGTTGGTGGCAGCGCTATTTGCAGGATGTTCTGTCTCTGTGGCAAGGGGTGAGATGCGGGTTGTCTTTATCGACGTCGGGCAGGGGGATGGGGCAGTAGTTGAGACCCCAAACGGGCGTGTCGTGGTGATTGACACCGGCAAGAGTGGCCGGGAGGTCGAGGGTTATCTGAGGTACAGGGGCAAGGATGAGATAGACGCCATCGTCCTAAGTCACGCAGACAACGACCACTCAGGTGGGTTCTTCAGGCTCCTTGACAAGTTTAAGGTACACACCGTCTTTGACAACGCCCATATTCAGTACAATTACGATGGTACCATTGACATCAGGCATCTCAAGAGGGGTGATGGCTTTACGATAGATGGTGTATCCTTCACTGCCCTTCATCCCTACGGTGATTCCTACTCCGCCGCCACGGGTAACGACGCCTCTGTAGTATTAAAGGTCAGGGGGAGGTATGCCTCGATTCTCTTTACGGGGGACGTGCAGCTTCAGGGTGAGGAAGACCTGCTCGGTGTGGGTGGAGCGCTCAAGGCCGATGTCCTGAAGGTGTCTCATCATGGCAGCGGCAACGCTACGTCAATGGAGTTTCTGCGACTGGTTGCGCCGGAGATGGCCATAATCAGCGTGGGCAGGGGCAACCACTACGGTCTGCCGCATCAGGATACAATCGCGAGGCTTGAGGGTATAAGGCTCTATCGCACCGACCGTGACGGTGCAGTCCTCCTCAGAGAGACAACAAATGGCCTGCACGTTGACACCTACGCCAATTACAACCTAAAGAAGGTCAGGGAGCTGAAGGACGAACTGGGCAACATCAAGTATCTGTTTACAGTCTATTAGGCGGCAAGACCGCAGCATCTTAAAACGGATGTTCTGCGAGAAATGTGGCATAGTCGCAAGATAACCGTTTGAAAACACACAGTTACGGCAAACACATACCATAAATAGTAGACACTACATTAGCTTAAGCAATTGTAGGGCTGGGTAATTTTATGTTTAAAATGTCAAGAATACGTTGAGCCAATGGAGATGGAATTTGGATTGCAGGAATTTTGCTCTCTTCGATTTCCACAATAGTTCTTACTGTAAATATTTCTGTGATAAGTACCTGCCCTACCAGAAGAGAA
>JADFXD010000103.1 GCA_015233725.1 Nitrospirota bacterium
CATATAATGAGATCATCACCAACTTTAAAGATGAAATCTCAAAATGGGATATACCCAAAGACACAACCCTCCTGGATGTCGGCGCTGGGACGGGTAATTTCTCTATCGAACTGGCAAAGGCCTTTCCACATAACAATGTAATCCACATGGACTTTGACGAAAACATGAACAAGTTGGCAAAAAAGAAGTCTTTAAAAGAGAATTTATCTAATTTTCAGACAATGACATCGAATATTGAAGACCTCAACCTGAAACATAACTCACTATCTGCAATTACCAGTGTCCACGCTATTTATACATTCAGTAATCCTAAGTCGGTTCTTATGAATCTATACAACTGGCTGGATAAAGACGGCTATGTATTTTTATGTGATCCCGGCAGAGTCTTGGACATCAGAGATTGGTCTGTCTATCTGGCCAAACATCTGATAAAGTCCTACGGCATAATTAAAACGATAGAGATTTTTTGGAAGGGTAGAGAGATTAGCAAGCAAAATAGAAATATCAGAGAGATGCAGTTAAAAGGGAAATATTGGGTTCATACTCATGAGGAGTTTTGTAATTCAGTAACCGAAGCAGGTTTTAAAATCGTAAGTTCTTATAAGTGCTTTAGAGGTGTAAGCGATGTTGTTGTAGCGAGAAAATATCCTGTATGAATTTGGCGAGCCTCGATACGCCGTCTATGTAAGCACATATCCTCTCTTTTTTTCTTTGTTCTTTTTTTCCAAGGACTCCTCGCCGCCGTACTGGAGATACAATTTAACGTTTTTGCTCTTTGAGATAAACTCTATATTCTTCGCCTTCTTGCCTAAGTCCGCTCCATAAAGAGCATCCTAAAAACGCCTGATCTTTCGGCTCCGCCCCCCCCTCGACCTCCCCTGCAAGGGGTGGGGGCCCCCTTGACCCCTTCTTTTCTTATTGACCTCTTCTTTTCTTTCGGTTGAGCTACGTCGTTGCTTGGTGTATGACAACTTTTGTAGCAATTAAGCCATCATAGGGCAAGGATGCGTGGGTAGGGGATAACCTTTTGTTGCTGCGTTATTTTTTCCACTGAACACTGCTTGACTTGACACCGGTTATATCAGGGAGGTTATATTATTATCAAAAAGGGGGTATGATGATGATGGATGACAAGGGTAAGGACAAGGGACCTGAGACCCAAGGTAGCAGTGAGTTTGACGTATTCGACTCAACGTTTAGAACCGCCTCAAAGGCATTTGAGGTCCTAAACCGGTTGACAAGGCAGAACATCGATGGCAATATTGACGTCTCGCTCGACTGGCTGATAGTCTCTGCCTGGAGCAACCTCGACAGGATGAAGAAGCTCCAGGATGAGATGACATCGCGCTTACAGGAGGCCAAGAAGATAGCCGGCCTCATGAATTGAGAATTGGGAATTGACAAAAAAATCGAGATTTTGTTACACTGTCTCTACCTGTAGCGACCAGGCAGGAGCAACAGGTAGTTAAAAAAATTTTTTTTCAAGGAGACACAACGTGTACAGAAAGTTAACACTGTGGCTATGTGTAATAGCCCTTGCGCTATCGGCACAGGCCTACGCAAAGGAGACGGATGAGGCGGTCAAGGAGGCCTTCATCAAAATCTTCCCGAAGGTAAAACCGGATGCAATTGTAGAGACCGATATGAAGGGTGTCTATGAGGTAGTAGTGGGTTCAGACATCGCCTATTTCCATCCTGAGACAGGGATCCTGATCCTCGGGGAGTTACGTAGTAAAGATGGAAAGATGCTGACAAGGGAGAGAAAAGACGCCCTTATGGCGGCTAAGGTAAAGGATTTGCCGCTGGATAAGGCCCTCAAGGTAGGAAAAGGCAAAAACACCGTAATTGAGTTTACAGACCCGGACTGCCCGTTCTGTAGAAAGGTCGGCGAGTTTTTAGCCAAGCGAGATGATGTCACAAGGTATGTCTTCTTGTTCCCTTTAGTGCAGATACATCCAAAGGCAATGGAGCATGCCAAGTACATCCTGTGCTCAGAGGACAAGGCCAAGGCGCTGGAAGAGGTCATGGCCGGAAAACATGACGATGACAAGTCTGAGGTGTGCAAGGATGAAAGTATAGACAAGAAACTCGCTGAAAACCTCGAACTCGGCGCCTCAATAGGGATCAACGGCACCCCCTACCTCGTTGTCAATGGCGAGATTGTCCAGGGCGCAAATATCCCGCATATAGAAAGCCTGCTGGCAGGCAAGGATGACAAGAAAGAGGACAGCCCTCATAAAGCAGACAACCCTCATCATAAAGGGGATAGCCCTAAGAAAGAGGCGGTCGATTAGGTTAGCCAGATAAAAATCAGGTAGTGAACAGGCGCTCTCTAACTATCAGGGGAAGGGGGCAGCGTAAATAAACAACAGCTTACCGGCCCTGTCTTATAAAGCAGACAGTGGCCGGTTGATTTTTTTTTGTGCCCTGAAGTGCGATCATATTGTTTTTCATATTGCTGATTCTTTATAATATATATTATGTCAGTGGCGTTTGATACATTTAATACGGTTAAGAACCTCAAAGATGCCGGGTTCTCTGAGGAGCAGGCCAGCAGCCTTACTGCTGCCTTAATTGAGATGCAGGTCTCAAGCATAGAACAACTCGCAACAAAGACCGACCTACTGGTTACAAAGGCTGAACTCAAAGACGACATCGTCGAGGTCAGAGACGAAATCGCAGGGGTCAGAGAAGACATGGCAAGGCTTGAAGGCAGACTCAATACCAGGTTCGCCGAGCTTGAAGGCAGGATCGATACCAGGTTCACCGAGTTTGAAGGCAGGATCGATACCAGGTTCACCGAGTTTGAAGGCAGATTCAATGCCAAAATCGCCGGGCTTGAAGGCAGGTTCGATACCAAAATCGCTGGGCTTGAAGGAAAGATATCCGGGCTTGAAGGCAGGTTCGATACCAAAATCGCTGGGCTTGAAGGAAAGATATCTGGGATCGAAGGCAGGTTCGATACCAAAATCGCTGGGCTTGAAGGAAAGATATCCGGGATCGAAGGTAGATTTAATACCAAAATCTCCGAGCTTGAAGGAAAGATATCTGGGATTGAAGGCAGGCTCGACGCCAAAATCTCCGACGTTAAGTCCGATATTATAAAGTGGGTAGCGGCCATGCTCGTAGCCCAGTCCGCTGTTATAGCTGCCCTGGTAAGGCTACTATCACATTGAGGCTACTGTCACATTGAGGGGCTACTGTCATGAGGACTATCACAACGGTTGCGGGGATATCTCCCTTCAAAAAGTAACATATAGCAAACGAGGTGTTTAATGGCTTTTTCGATATTGGTTGTTGATGATTCAAAGTCAGCGCGATTCATGCTCAAAAAAGAGTTGCTGTCTATTATCACGGAGACGGAGGTGGTCTTTACAGAGGGGGCAAGCGGTAAAGAAGCGCTGGACAGGTGCCTTAATGACAAGTATGACCTGATATTCCTGGACCTGACAATGCCCGATATGACCGGTTACGATGTCCTTGATGCACTCCAAAGGCAAGGGCTGAGGGCAAACATTATCGTCGTAAGCGCCGACATACAACCTGGCGTTGCGGAGAAGGTCAAGGCATTAGGCGTCATTGGTTATTGCAAAAAGCCCTTTTCGCGCCAGATAATAGTGGACATCCTCAAGGAGAATAATCTCCTGTGATCAGCTTTAATGAGGATGAATATGACCTCCTGAAAGAGACCTTTAACCTTGCAATGGGACAGGCTGCCGCTGACCTTGCTGTGTTGTTGAAGTCATTTGTGGACATGGTCGTACCTGACATCAATATAGTAAAGGCTGAAAAAGTGGTAGAGGCCATTGTCGGAGATGCCTCCTGTTGGAGAGATGAACCCGTGACCGCAACGCGGCAGACCTTCTATCTTGGTAACATTGTGGATGGCGAGGCCATCGTGGCCTTTGACGACCAGACCTTCGATAACGTCTCCAGGCTCCTAGGGTTTGAAGACAAAATTGATCGCCAATACAAAATTGAAATCATGCTTGAGATGACCAATATAATGGTCAGCGCCTGTCTCAATGGCATATCCAACCAGCTCTTTGGCAAGAACATGTCCTTTGCCCCACCGATGGTCTTGTCTGAAAACAACACCTATAAAAAAATTATATACGGGGCATTTCAACGCAGCCAGTTGCGCTGGGACTACACCATGTTGGCTAAGATATCGTTTAAGCTCAAGAATGAATCCTTTAGGAGTGAGATGCTATTGTTCCTCTCTGAAAAGGCAATACTTGCAATACATCAATCGATAACCAAGTTGCTTTCCGACATGTGACTGTAGGGAGGGAATAGGAAGAGGTCTTTAATGGTGATGAGTATAGACGACTTTATCAGCAGGGCTATAATAGACAATCTAAACACTGGCATCGTAGTCGTTGACCTGTCCTACGACGTGATGCTGTGGAATGGTTTTATGGCCAAGTGCAGTGAGATTCCAAAGGAGATGGCATTGGGGAAGAACCTCTTTGACATCTTTCCGTACATGCCAAAGGCTTGGTTAGAGCTTAAGTTTAAAAGCGTGCGGATACTAAAGGGTTATTCCTTTATATCGTGGAAACAGAGGCCATATTTGTTTAAGTTTCGCCATAATCGCCCTATCACTGGGGATATAGAGTACATGTTTCAGGACTGCACGTTTCTACCAATCCTGGATGAAAACGCCCAGGTAACCAGTATCTGCATCATAGTACAGGATATGACCGACATCGCAATATCTCAGAAGATGATTGATGAGATGCTTGACGCCAACAAGATGCTTCAACAGTTGTCTCATTATGACGGCCTGACAAACATATGTAACAGGTCGTACCTGGAAAAGCTCCTTGAGAAGGAGTTTGAAAAGGCAAAGAGAGATGCCCGCCCCTTGTCGGTAGCCATGTTTGACCTGGACCACTTCAAGCGGGTCAATGACACCTATGGCCACCTGGCAGGGGATGAGGTGTTAAAGGTTGTCGCAAAGACCGTGGGTAATCACCTGCGTCAGGCGGATATCCTGGGCAGATACGGTGGAGAGGAATTCCTCATTGTCGTACCGGATATGCCTGAGGATGAGCTGATATTGTTTTGCCAGCAGATCAGGGCATCGGTAGAGGAGACAACAATACATCACGACGGCATAGACATAAGGGTCACACTGAGTATGGGGGTTGCCCCGTATCGTGAGGATATGAAGGACTACCTCCAGGTCGTTCACGAGGCAGACATAGCTCTCTATCAGTCCAAGAAGCTAGGCCGAAACCGCGTGACGCCCTATTCGCACGTGGATAAGATAATCTGTCGGGAGTAGCCAGGAGCGTCCCGCAGCGATTACGAATATGGTAGAGATTGTCCGTGGCATAACCCACAAACCAGCCTCAAATGAAAGACTGGTTGAGTACTTTAAGACTCACCAGGAGTTAGATGGGCACCTGTATATAGGATATCCAATCTTATTTGTAGGAGGGGAGAGTTTAACTATTGATGCCTTGTGGGTTTCGCAAGGATTTGGTGTAGTCGTCTTTGACGTAATTGAGGGTATAGAGTTAGAAGACAGGGCTGATTTCCAGGATGAATTATACGTGAAAGTTAGCACTCTTTTATCGCAGCATAAAGCTCTAAACAAAAAAAGGCGACTTGCCGTAGATATGGAGGTGATTACATATGCACCCGCTGTTGTTGACAGCAGCGATAAAGAAACCAAAACAGCTAAAAATAACAAAGAATTAACCGATCTACTGAAGGAACTACAGAGATGGCAACATAGTGAATTATATGGGCTTGTATTGTCTGTCGTTCAATCTGTTTGTAATTTAAAGGTATCAATTAAGAGAAGCAATGTTACAAAGGATAACTCAAAGGGAGCTATATTAAAACAATTAGAAGATACAGTTGCAAACCTGGATCAAGAGCAGGAAAAGGCTGTGATTGAAGCCTATCAAGGTATTCAGAGGATCAGGGGACTGGCAGGGTCAGGAAAAACGATAGTCCTCGCCTTGAAAGCTGCCTACTTTCACGCACAGTATCCTGAGTGGAAGATCGCTGTTACATTTAATACCAGGTCTTTAAAGGGTCAGTTTAAGGAGCTAATTGAGAGGTTTTGTATCACTAAAACTGGGGAATTGCCTGACTGGCAGAGACTGAGAATTATTCATGCATGGGGTAGTCCTAATAACACTGGAATATATTATGAGCTATGCAAGGAATATGCAGTAGAGTACCTGGACTTCAAGTCAGCAATAGCCCTTCAGAGAGCTGAATCATCCCATAACAAAAGCATTTTTGATGTCGTTTGTACAAAGCTGTTAACTGAAATAAACGATTTTAATGAGACATACGATGCTATCTTTGTTGATGAGGCACAAGACCTGTCTGAATCATTTCTGAAAATATGTTTTAAAATACTCAAAGAACCTACTAAGAGGCTCATCTATGCCTATGATGAACTACAGAGGCTTAATGAAGGTTCTACACTAAGCAATCCAAATCAAATCTTTGATAGAGATGCAGATGATAAAATACTCTATAAGTGCTATCGAAACTCTCGGCCTTTATTGGTCACTGCCCATGCCTTGGGCTTTGGAATTTATAGAAAAGAAGGGTTAGTCCAGTTTTTTGATCAGCCACAACTATGGCAAGACGTTGGTTACACGATAAGAGGAGGCAGGCTAGAGGCAAACAGCGAGGTCAGGCTTTATCGTACAAGTGAAGCCTCTCCAGAGTATTTAGAGAAACATTCTGAGGTGGATGATATCTTACTCTTTAAATCCTTTAATGACCGTCAACAACAAACAGAATGGATAGTAGAACAGATAAAAAAGAATATAAAGGAAGATGAGCTTTTACATAAAGATATTATTGTTATAAATCCAGACCCCCTAACCACTAAAAAAGAAGTCGGAATGATTCGCTCATTATTAATGACTAATGGCATAAACAGTCATATTGCAGGAGACTTTGATGCTGATATATTCTTTAGAGAAGACTCAATTACCTTTACTGGAATAAATCGTGCTAAAGGTAACGAGGTTGCGATGGTGTATATAATTAATGCTGACTACTGCTACGGGCATAGCTATTTTGGTGATTTATATCAAAATCCTAATCTCATCAAAAAAAGAAACATCCTCTTTACAGCAATCACCAGGAGTAAGGCATGGGTGAGGGTCTGTGGAGTCGGAGATAGGATGAACATGTTGATCGAGGAATACCATGAAGTAAAAAATAACAAATTCGAGCTTAATTTTAAATATCCCACAGGTGAGGAAATTGAGAGAATGAATCTAATCCACAGAGATTTATCCGAAACTGAAAGACAAAAGATAGATCAAGATATCAACATTTACAATGATTTAGTTAAAATAAAAGAAAGGATAAAGTCTGGAGAAAATTGTATTGAAGATTATCCTAAATATATGCAAGTTGATTTGAGCTTGTTATTAGAGAATGAAAAAAGAAATCTTAAAACAAATCCAAAGAATTACTAACAAATTAATAGAAAATAATATCTCAATAGCGCAAAATGAGCCTATTATTCAAAGAGGAAAAAACAACAATATCAAAGAGATTGTCGCGTATATGGGCAGGTGCGTATCATAATCTCAACACCGTTGTTAATGCCTCCAGGGTGGCGCGAGCTATATTTTTTATAAACGGCACGGTTGCGATGACGTCAATGGGGCTTAGTTTCTTGATGATATCGGGGTTTGTTGTGTTTGCGAGCTTGCCATCGGGGCAGACGTTGTGGTTGATGATCAACCCGGCGGTGGTGATCCTGTGGCTGCGCAGAGACTCAATTGACAACAGGGTGTGGTTGATCGAGCCAAGCCCTGCCGACGTAACGAGTATGACGGGCAGCGCCAGCTCCTTTATCATGTCGCAGACGAAGTAGTCTTGCGTTATGGGCACCATCAATCCGCCGATGCCCTCTACGACGACGGCGTCAAAACCGTTGAGGGCATCAAGACACCGTCTTATCAAGTCCAGGTCGACCTCCTTGCCCGTCATCATGGCGGCCACCAAGGGGGCCAGGGGCGGGGCGTATCGCACCGGGGTGATGCTGTCGATGGCAAGGTCGAGGTCAAGGATGGTCTTGAGAAACAGGCCATCCTCTGGAACAAGGTCGCCGTCTACCGGCGTGCAGCCTGTTTCGATGGGCTTCATCGCCGCGACCCTCAGACCCCGTTGTTGCAAGGCCAGCGCCACAAGGGCGGTGACGACGGTCTTACCAACGCCCGTGTCCGTCGCCGTGACGAAGAACCCCCTCACAGAACCCTGCTATCCAGCGTAAAGACCTGTCCGGTCAATCGCTGACTCCTCAGTAGCCAGCAGATAAACGATGCGGCCTCCTGCACCGAGGACAGACAGTTTAACAGACTATGTTGCGTCGCTCTCTTTAATGCGTCGGGATTGGCCAGTCCCATCTCCGTCTGCATGTACCCTGGCAGGACGGCGTTGACACGAACGTTTACGTCGGCGAGTTCCCTTGCCAGGGCATATGTCAGTCCTAAAAGGGCGGCCTTTGAGGCGCTGTAGGGGCATTGGCCAACGACGCCCTTGACCCCCGATATGGAGGATACGTTTATCACATGGCCGCCCCCGGAGTTTATCAATAGCGGCAGGGTTGCCTTTATAACGTAATAGGGGCCGCTTAGGTTTACGCCGATAACGTCGTCCCAGTCCTGCGTGGGGCACTTGACCAGGAGGGAGTCCCTGGTGATGCCGGCGGCGTTGACCACGGCGTTGATGCCGTCATAGCGCTCGCCGATACGGCTGACCATCCGTGCGATATCGTCCTTGTTGCGCAGGTCGGCCCTAATGGCAAAGACACGGTCATCATTGCCGGTAAAGTGTCGCATAAGGGCGTCCTCATCGGCGCTGTTGTAGTGTGCAACGATGTTATAACCATATGTCAACAGTTGTTGGACAATCTCACGACCAAGCCCCCCAGATGCCCCAGTTACCAGGGCTATAGGCATCCGATGGCCTCAGCCAGGGATGCGCTCAGGCGTTCAATGTCCTCATCGCTGTGCAGCGCAGAGAGGGATATCCGGATGCGGGACTGCCTCACCGTGGGGGGTCTTATGGCCGGGGCGTATATGCCCCTTGCCAGCAGATATTCGGATACGCGCAGGGCATCCGCGACCGTCTCGACGTATATTGGGATGATGGCCGTCGGGGTGGCAGGTACGTTTATGCCCCTTGATAAGAGCAGCCTCTTGCAGTTGCTTATATTTTCGTGCAGGGTCTCTACGACCTCTGGATGGGCATCGACGTAGTTGATGGCCGCCAGCGATGCGGCAACGATCGGTCCTGGCAGGGCGGTTGAGTAGATAAGCCCCCTGGCACAGTTAACCAGATAGTCTATGATTGTCTCAGAGGCAGCGACAAACCCGCCCATACTACCAAAGGCCTTTGAAAATGTCCCCATCTGGACGATGTTGTCATCCGGCTGGATATTAAAGTGCGTCAGCGACCCCTTGCCTCTTGCCAGGACGCCGGTTGCATGGGCGTCGTCTATGTATAGCAGGGCGTTGTGGGCCTCACACAGCTCGCGGATACCCCTGATATCTGCGATGTCGCCATCCATGCTGAACACGGACTCCGTCACGACGATCTTTGGCTCTCTGGCTGAGGCTTGAAGCAACCCTGCCAGGTGTGACAGGTCGCCGTGTCTGTACACGAACCTCTCCGCGCCGCTTAACCGACAGCCGTCAACGATGCTTGCGTGGTTTAGCTCATCGCTGAATATGGCGCCCTCGTTAGTGGCAAGGGCTGGGATTGCGCTTAGGTTTGCCGTGTAGCCGGAGTTAAAGACGAGCGCCGCAGCGGTACCCTTAAAGGCCGCAACCCTCTGTTCAAGCTCCCCGTGGAGGGTACATCCGCCACCTAGCAGCCTCGACGCCCCGGCCCCAAGGCCAAACTCTGCCATCGCCCTCCTTGCCCCCTCGATGACCCCGGCATTTGCGGCCAGCCCCAGGTAGTCGTTTGAGGCGAAGTTGAGCAGTTGAGCCTCGCCTCGCCGGATCGTCCTGCCCTGCGGACTGTTCCTGTCCGCTATCACTCTAAGGAGCCTGGCCTGGCCCAGGTGCTTCAGGTAAGCGGTATACATTAGACCCCCTGACCCCATTATACCTTTTTTTCACAGTACACGCTCATTTACAGTACATCTGAACTATTACTGAGCCTTTAGCAAGGATGCAACGGCAGCGAGGAATTCCTTGTATCTGATGGGTTTGGATATGTAGGCGTCGCATCCTGCCTCGATCATTCGTTCTTCATCGCCTTTCATGGCGAAGGCGGTAAGGGCGATTATCTTTATGTGTTTGGTCTTTTCGTTTTTTTTCAACAACCTTGTGGCGGTGAGGCCATCCATCCCAGGCAGTTGTATATCCATGAGGATCAACGAGGGTTGTTCCTCGATGGCAATGTTGATCCCCGTATCAGCCTCAGTGGCCTGAATGACCGTGTATCCCTGGCGACGCAGTATGTCGGAGGCCAGTTTCATGTTCAATGCGTTATCCTCTATGATCAGTATATTCATTATTTAATCGTTGTTGAACGCCTCCCTTTATTGCCAGTGCGGCTCGCACCCTTTATTGCCAGTGCGGCTCGCACCCTTTATTGCCAGTGCGGCTCGCACCTTTTATTGCCAGTGCGGCTCGCACCTTTTATTGCCAGTGCGGCTCGCACCTTT
>JADFXD010000104.1 GCA_015233725.1 Nitrospirota bacterium
GGGGGGGGCGGCCAGGCGTCACCCCTTTTTCTTCTTCTCCCTTTTTATACAATGACAGATTAAAAGGAGGACATTATGTTTAAGGAAGAAAGAAATCAACCGATGTTTGACTGGAGCATGATCGGGGATATCAATCAGGGGCGACCCAATCTTGGCTCTACCATGGAGGTAGGCGTATACAGATTGATGCAATTTACGCTGAGGGATGTTATAATAAAACGGTTCAGTGTGGATATGGCAGACCGCATTTATTTCGAGGCCGGGGAGCTGGCCGGAAGGGAGTTTTGCAAGGCGTTGTTGAATAAGAAAAACGATTTCAATGATTTCATAAAAGAACTCCAGGAGTTGCTTGCCAGGCTCAGGATCGGGATATTGCGGGTTGAAAAGGCCGACCTTGGAAAAAATGAGTTTACCCTGACTGTTGCCGAGGACCTGGATTGCTCGGGGCTGCCCATTGTTGGTGAGACCATATGTACCTATGACGAGGGGTTTATCAGTGGGGTGTTGTATGAGTATACCGGGGCCAGGTTTAACGTCAAGGAGGTTGACTGTTGGTGCTCAGGGGACAGGGTCTGCCGCTTTGAGGTAAAACCCGCGGTCTGAGACCATGCTTAACGTTAAAGAAGAAGACCTGGATAAGATATCGGAGGCGTTTTACCTGATCCTCAGTGGCAAGACACCTAACCCTATCGTACTTGGAGATGATTACCCTGACAATGAGCTAAGGCAGGCGGTGGGGTATATAAATAAGTTAATAGACGAGTACAACGATATCACCGGATTGAGCTATGCCCTGGCCAGGGGGGATATACAGTTTGAACCCCCTAAGGGGAGGATGCAGGTATCGCAATCGATTAAGAGCTTACAGGCAAGCCTGAGAACCCTCACCTGGGTGACCCAGCAGATAGCCAAGGGGGATTTTTCGCATAATGTGAATTTTATGGGGGAGTTCTCCGAGGCATTTAACAGTATGGCCAGGCAATTAGAAAGCTCATTTAACGAGCGAAAGACGGTGCAAGAACACCTACAGAGCAGGGTTGATGAGATGGGCAGGATGCGTCTGGCTATGCTAAACATAATGGAGGACCTCGAGGATGCAAGAAATGAGGCCGAGGCAGCATCAAAGGCCAAGGCCGACTTCCTTGCCAACATGAGCCACGAGATACGTACCCCCATGAATGCCGTCATTGGCATGGCACACCTGGCACTCAAAACCGACTTAACAAACAAACAGAGGGACTACATCCAGAAGATACATCACTCAGGGCAACACCTCCTGGGCATAATCAATGACATACTGGACTTTTCAAAGATAGAGGCCGGAAAACTAGACATAGAGACGATAGACTTTGAGCTCTCCAGGGTGCTCGATAACCTTGCCACCCTGGTTAGTGAAAAGGCATCCGTAAAGGGATTGGAGCTAATATTTGACGTAGACCCCAATCTGCCCGATAACCTTGTTGGCGACCCCCTGCGCCTTGGGCAGATACTGATCAACTATACAAACAACTCGGTGAAGTTCACCAAAGAGGGTGAGATCGTGGTCAGGATATTGCTCATAGAGGAAGACAACAATGGCCTGCTATTGCGTTTCGAGGTCAAGGATACCGGCATCGGATTGACCCAGGAGCAGCAGGAAAAGCTCTTTCAGTCATTTCAACAGGCCGATACCACCACCACGCGTAAGTACGGCGGGACCGGCCTAGGGCTTGCAATATCCAAGAAGCTTGCCAATATGATGGGCGGCAGCGTTGGCGTGGAAAGCGAGTATGGCAAAGGCAGCACATTCTGGTTTACGGCACGCCTGGGTAAGAGCAGGATACGTGAAAAGCATTTGCAGCTTGCCCCTGACCTGCGCGGCTGCCGCGTGCTTGTTGCCGATGATAACCCAAATGCCCTGCATATACTCAGTGAGATGCTGCGCTCAATGTCCTTTGATGTTGCTGAGGCGCCCTCCGGCGATGACGCAATAAAGGCTGTCATAGAGGCAGACAGCACGGGGGCGCCGTTTGTGATTGCCTTTCTTGACTGGCGTATGCCGGGGCTTGATGGCATTGAGACGGCCGCACAGATATCCGCCCTTAAGCTCAATCATGATGTCCCACATCGCATTATAGTGACGGCCTACAACGCCGAGGATGTCTTTCACAGGGTCGAGGAGGCCGGCCTGATGGTGCTTGTTAAACCGGTAAGCCCTTCCACGCTGCTTGATGCCGCCATAACGGTAATAAAGGGAGGCGTTCATATCCAGGGCAAGGCGGTCGTTGATGGACATGGACGAACCGATCTTGCTTCAATAGCCGGGGCAAGGGTTCTCCTGGTGGAGGACAACGACCTGAACCAACAGGTGGCTATGGAGTTGCTCTCTGACAGCGGACTTACGGCAGACCTGGCCGAAAACGGCGAAATAGCCCTGCGCATGGTCTGCGCAAACCGCTACGACGTCGTGCTCATGGATATGCAGATGCCGGTGATGGACGGCATCACGGCCACAGTGGAGATCAGAAAGCTCAAGGAATACGCCAACCTTCCAATCATCGCGATGACGGCCAACGCGATGGTCTCAGACCGCGACCATTGCCTCGCCGCCGGAATGAACGACCACGTGGCCAAGCCCATAGACCCAGATGAGCTGTTTGATCGTCTACTGAAGTGGATTCCGCCGCTAAAGAGGCCTATCGCGGTGAAGTCTGATACCGTAAAGCCAGATATAACGGTCGTACAGGCAGTCAAGCCCCCAACAACCTCCCCTGAGGTCAACGACCAACTTGCCCCCCTGTATGCCATAGACGGCCTGGACGTGAAAAATGGCCTCAGACGTGTGCTTGGCAAACCAGCCTCTTACCTGTCGCTTCTAAAGAAATTTGCATCAGGACAGGCTAATTCCCCTGAGGAGATCAGAGAGGCCCTGGCCCAGGGGCGTCGTAATGATGCGGAGCGCATAGCCCATACGGCTAAGGGTACGGCTGGAAACATCGGGTCAGTGCATGTACAGCAAATGGCCGCAAGGGTCGAGGCCGCAATTAAAAACAATGCCCCTGACGATGATATACAACGTGTATGTGAGGAATTTGCCCAGACGCTCCAGGGGTTTCTCCTGGCCTTGAGGCAGGCCATGCCTCAAGAGAGAAAGCAGGCAGAGGCCGAGACGGTTGACATGCAGGCACTCATACCCGTTATCTCAAAACTGGAGAAACTACTCTCTGAAGATGACTCCGAGGCCGCGGACGTCTTCTGTGAATCCGCTGCCCTCCTGCGTACCGCCTTTAAGGGGGATGCCGCCGAAATCGAAAGCGCCATACAGACATTTGACTTTGAACAGGCACTCTCCATACTTGCCCGTGCAAAGAAAACCCTAAAGATTACGTAATATTTCAGTAAGTACATGGACAGAAGTTTTTATATGAAATTAGGATTGAGATTATGGGGTCAAGGGCACTGGTGCCCTTGCAGGGGGTTCTGAAGGGGGGCGGCAGGCGTCCCCCTTTCTTCTCTTCATTATTTATATAATTAATTATGGGCAGGTACTTATAATTACATGAAAATAAGTATTTATAACATTAGGATTGACTACGTAGCACCCCAATCCTTAAAATACTTGATAAAGACAATAAGGTTGTGATACAATTACAGAGTATGTTTTTTTAGATAAATACATGTCGTGCAGCAAGTTTTTTTAAGGTAAAGGATTTGTTTGATGAATAAACTGAAAGAGATATTAAGGCAGGAAGGTTTTCTGGTCGTCTTTACGATAATCGTGTTGCTCTTGTTTAACTGGCATTTTATCGGATTGTCTGAAAAGGTTGACGGGTTTGATAGTTTTAGGTATTTGTTTGGGGCGTGGGCATTAGTAATATTTTTCCTGTTTCTGATCTCAATGAGCCATAAGAGTTCATTGCCCGAAGGCGACGATGATAGCAAAGACACTATAGATATTGAGGCAACTACAGAGATCAAGACAGAAGAGAGAGAGTCCAAAGAAGATGTTTAGCCCTCTGACAATTATACTGTCTATAAGTGCGTATATGTTTGTTCTTTTCTTGATCGCAATCTTTGTAGAAAAAAAGACCTCAGGCGGTGTCAATATCGTAAACAATCCGGTTATATATTCTCTGTCTATGGCTATTTATTGTACGGCCTGGACATTTTATGGAAGTGTCGAAACTGCCGCGAACAAGGGATTGCTCTTTAGCACGGTTTATATGGGGCCTACGCTTACTATTATGTTTTACTGGTTGATGTTAAGAAAGATGGTTATCCTGAAGAACAACTACCGAATCACCAGTATTGCCGATTTCATTTCAACCAGGCATGGGAAATCCCAGGCAATAGCAGCTATTATAAGTATGTTTTTATTTATTGGTATAGCGCCCTATATTGCCCTTCAGATGAAGGCTATTTTTTCAACTATTGATATCGTAACTAATGTCTATACGGTAACGGCCAGGCCTGATACTAACGTCCTGTATAACGATAATGCCGATAACAGTAACAAGGATGCCGATAACACAAAGGTAATCAATACAACAACCGTGCAGACAAAAAATGACTATAAACAACCAGCAGGGCGTATAAATACATTACATAATCAGATAATAATAATATTGTTGATAGTCTTTACGATCTTATTCGGTGTCAGGAAACTGGACCCAACGGAGAGACATCAAGGGGTAGTGCTGGTTGTGGCAATCGCGAGTATAGTAAAACTGATAGCCTTTCTGGCGGTTGGTTTTTTTGTCACCTTTCATCTCTACGATGGTTTTCAGGATGTCTTTTTACAATTTGAGAAACTGTCATTATCTGATAAAACCCTTGAGCTTCACAGGTCCGATTTTAATCTGTGGACGACTTATTTTGTCCTGTCCATGTCGGCGGTTATATTTCTCCCCAGGCAGTTTCACGTCTCGGTCACAGAGAATTTTAAGGCCAGACATATATTAACGGCCATGTGGCTCTTTCCCCTTTATCTGTTGCTGATAAACATATTTGTCTATCCCCTGGCCTTGGGTGGCATGATGCATGGGATACCGTTAAAGATGATGGATTTTAGCGTCCTTTTGCTTCCCAAGATGGAAAACGTAGGGTGGTTGACTATATTGGTGTTTATAGGTGGATTTTCCGCGACAATCGGTATGATTATTGTCTGTTCGATGACCCTTTCCACTATGGTGACAAACCACATCATCCTGCCTTTAATCATAAGAATAGAACCGTTGAACCCCCTGAAGGGTTACCTGTTATACTTTAAATGGCTGGTGGTGTCCTTGTGTATACTATTAGGATACTATATGTCGATTATATGGAGCAGCTCATATATATTGGTAGCCATAGGCATGATATCCTTTGCTGCCGTGTTTCAATTAGCGCCGTCTATGATTGGGGGTCTGTACTGGTCAAGGGGAAACAAGATGGGCGCTCTATTGGGGTTGTGTGCTGGGATTGTGCTGTGGGGATATACCCTTTTATTGCCGGCTATGATTAAATCGCATTTGGTTTCGGATTATATCCTCAACAATGGTTTGTTTGGTTTGGAGTTTTTAAAGCCAGAGCAACTGTTCGGGCTCAGGGGTGTGGCCCCCCTGACAAATGGCGTGTTCTGGTCTCTACTGTTTAATGTGTTGGCATACGTTGTCGGCTCGATGTATTTTGGACAAACGGAGGCAGAAAAGACTATCGCTGGCGGTTTTGTAGACGTGTTGAGGTCTCATGCCTCTTTATTTACGTCTCTGAACAGTGATTATACGACAGTGTTTTCTGAAAAACGCAGCGCCATAGAATCATTACTGTCAGATTATATTGGCACGCAAAAGATAAACGAAATAATACAAGAATGTATAGATACCTTAAAATTAGAAGGTAAGCCCCATATATCGTTGGTCGAGTTGGTAGATATGTCCAACATGATTGAACAGAGGCTGGCAGGATCGATCGGTTCGGCCTCGGCCAATTATGTAATCCAACACTCCGGTTTATTTACGGAGGAAGAGAAGAAGCAGCTCTCAGGCGTATATAACAGTATCCTCTCGGAACTCAGGATGTCTCCGGTGGAGCTTAGAAAGAGGATAGATTACCACAAGGAGAAAGAGGCCATCCTTGCCAGGCATACCCAGGAGCTGGAAAATAAGGTATCAGCGAGGACTATCGAATTGAGAAGCTCCAACGAAGAGCTTAAACTGGCCAGAGACGAACAGGAGAGGATTAACTTAAACCTGGAAGAGGCAAGAAAAGAGGCCGTGGCAGCCTCAAAGGCCAAGGCCGACTTCATTGCCAATATGAGTCATGAGATACGCACCCCCATGAATGCCATAATTGGCATGGCACACCTGGCGTTAAAGACCGACCTGACAAACAAACAGAGGGACTACGTCCAGAAGATACAGCACTCGGGGCAGCACCTCCTGGGCATAATCAATGACATACTGGACTTTTCAAAGATAGAGGCCGGAAAACTGGACATAGAGGCGATAGACTTTGAACTCTCCAGGATACTTGATACCCTTTCCACCCTGGTTGGTGAAAAGACATTTGCAAAGGGGTTGGAGTTAATATTTGACGTAACGCCGAACGTGCCCGAAAACCTTATCGGTGACCCCCTGCGTCTGGGGCAGATACTGATCAATTATGCAAACAACTCGGTGAAGTTCACTAAAGAGGGTGAGATCATTGTCAGGATATCGGTCGTGGAGGAAGACGAAAATAGCCTGCTATTGCGTTTTGAGGTCAAGGATACCGGCATCGGGTTGACCAGGCAACAACAGGAAAAGCTCTTTCAATCATTTCAACAGGCCGATACCACCACCACGCGCAAGTACGGCGGAACCGGCCTGGGGCTTGCAATATCAAAGAGGCTTGCCACCCTAATGGGCGGCGATGTTGGCGTGGAGAGCGAGTATGGCAAGGGCAGCACGTTCTGGTTTACGGCGCGCCTGGGCAGAAGCACGGTACATCAAAAGCTGCTGCTGCTTGCCCCTGCCCTGCGTGGCTGCCGCGTGCTTGTTGCCGATGATAACCCAAATGCCTTACATATAACCAGTGAGATGCTGCGTTGTATGTCCTTCGATGTCGCCGAGGTATCCTCCGGTGATGACGCTATAGGGGCCGTCATAGGGGCAGACAGTGTAGGGAGGCCGTTTACGATTGTCTTTCTTGACTGGTGTATGCCTGGACTTGACGGCATTGATGCGGCCAGGCAGATTGCCGCCCTTCATCTAAGCCATGATGCCCCACATATCATCATAGTGACCGCCTACAACGCCGAGGATATCTTTCGTAAGGCCGAAGAGGCTGGTCTGATGATGCTTACTAAACCCGTAAGTCCATCCACGCTGCTTGACACCGCCATGATGGCTATAAATGGGGACTCTCATACCCAAGGCAAGGAGGTCGTTGATGGGCATGTACGAATAGACCTCTCCCCGATAGCCGGAGCAAGGATCCTCCTGGTGGAAGACAACGACCTGAACCAGCAGGTAGCTATGGAGTTGTTAAAAGAGGGTGGATTTACTATAGACCTGGCCGAAAACGGAGAGATTGCGATGCGCATGGTCAGTGAAAACCACTACGACATCGTGTTTATGGATATGCAGATGCCAGTGGTAGATGGCTCCACGGCTACACGTGAGATCAGAAAACTCGAGGAATTTGACAATTTGCCAATCATCGCTATGACGGCCAACGCGATGGCCTCAGACCGAGACAATTGCCTTGCCGTTGGGATGAACGACTACGTGGCCAAGCCCATAGACCCCGATAATCTGTTTGCCTGTCTGATGAGGTGGATACCGCCGCTCAATAAGCCTGCTGCCGTAAGGCCCAATCTACAGGCCGCACGGGCAGTTGCTCCCCCCAGCCCCGAGGTCAACGACCAACTTGCCCCCCTGTATGCCATAGACGGCCTGGATGTGGCAAATGGCCTCAAACGTGTGCTTGGCAAACCGGCCTCGTACCTGTCGCTCCTAAAGAAATTTGTCTCAGGGCAGGCTAACTCCCCTGAGGAGATCAGAGAGGCCCTCGCCCAGGGGCGTCGTAACGATGCAGAGCGCATCGCCCATACGGCAAAGGGCACGGCTGGAAACATCGGGTCAGTGTATGTACAGCAAATGGCCGCAAGGGTCGAGGCCGCAATTAAGAACAATGCCCCCGACGATGAGATACAACGCATATGCGAGGAATTTGCCCGGACACTCCAGGCTCTTCTCATGGCCCTTAGGCAGGCCATGCCCCAAGAGAAAAGTCAGGCCGTAGCCGAGACGGTTGATATACAGGTCCTAACCCCCGTTATCTCAAAACTGGAGAAACTACTCTCTGAAGATGATTCCGAGGCTGCGGACGTCTTCTGTGAATCCGCTGCCCTCCTGCGTGCTGCCTTTAGGGGTGATGCCGCCGAGATCGAAAGCGCCATGCAGAACTTTGACTTTGAACAGGCACTCTCCGTACTTGCCCGTGCAAAGGAAGGCCTGAAAATTACCTGATTAGGAGGATGCAATGAACGAACAGACGGAACCGATAAAGCGGGAGGTCGTGTTGGTGGTTGATGACACCCCCGATAACCTCACCCTGATGAGTGGACTCTTAAAAGACAAGTACAAGGTCAAGGTAGCAAACTCAGGCGAACGGGCATTAAAGATAGCAAACTCTGATTCCCCCCCCGACCTCATCCTGCTTGATATAATGATGCCGGAGATGGATGGTTATGAGGTGCTGCGCAGATTAAAGACGAGTCCAAACACGGGCGACATACCGGTGATCTTCCTCACGGCCAAGGCCGAGGTGGAGGATGAGCGTATGGGGCTTTCCCTGGGCGCCGTTGACTATATCACCAAGCCCATAAGTCCGCCAATTGTAATGGCGCGCGTGCAAAACCACCTGGAACTCAAGGCCATGCGCGACTTTCTAAAGCAGAAAAACGAGTTCCTGGAACAAGAGGTCAGAAGGCGCACCAGCGAAATTGTGGCCATCCAGGATGTGACAGTGCTTGCCCTTGCCTCACTTGCCGAGACGCGCGATAGCGACACCGGTAATCACATCCGTCGCACACAGCACTATGTCGCGGCCCTGGCCAATCACCTCCGAACAAACCCCAGGTTTGGGTGGTTTCTGACCGACAGGAACATCGCCTCGTTATTTAAGAGCGCGGCGCTTCATGACATAGGTAAGGTGGGTATCCCCGACAATGTCCTGTTAAAACCAGGGAAGCTCGATGACAGCGAGTTTGCCATCATGAAGACACACACGGTCTTAGGCAAGAAGGCCATAGAGGACGCCGAGCAGAGGCTGGGTACAGAGGTGGAGTTTCTGAGCTTTGCCAAGGAGATCGCCCTGTCACACCATGAGAAGTGGGATGGCACGGGTTATCCCAATGGACTCTCCGGTGATGACATCTCCATCCTGGCAAGGATTATGGCCGTTGCCGACGTCTATGACGCCCTTATCTGCAAGCGGGTGTACAAGACCCCGATGCCCCACGAACAGGCAAGGGATATCATCATCCAGGGAAAGGGGTCACAGTTTGACCCCGACGTCGTAGATGCCTTTGTTGCCCTGGAGGAGTCCTTTGTCAAGATATCCAATCAGTTCAGAGACGATAAGGGATGAACTATTACCGGAATTTTTCCTGGATGCGTTTGCCCTGAGTTAGGATCAGGGCAATTGCGTTTGAAGAAAGCTGCCGGCAATCCCCTAATATATTAAATTACCTACATATCTATACTAAACGTCATATTGCATTAATTTTGATGCTATGCGTATAATACCTTTCAGGGTAATGTTGTGATGTCGTTACATAATGTGAGCAAGTAAGGATATCTTAGTGTGTCCGAAAAAGAGCCTAAAGACGCTGAATAATGCAAGCAAGGCCAGGAGTGGTTACAACAACCCCGCGTGTCTTAAGGCCTCTTTAAGCTCCGGGTCTTTCTCGGCTTTTGCTCTAATGGCGAGTTCCAGTTTCTCTGCTTTCTCTACCCGAGCCTCAAGTTCCTTGGTGGTGCGTACCACAGGGGCCAGCGTGGTTCGTCTGTCCCACAAGATGAACCCAACAATAGCAAGCATACCGCTCATTGTTACGCTGAGTACTACGTACATCAGACCTATGAGATATTCAAACTTCTGGTTGATGGCCTTGACGTTATCGTCGATTCTCTGGTTGGTGACCTTCAGACCGTCATCGATCTTTTGGTTGATGGCCTTGATGTTATCGTCGAGCCTCTGGTTGACGGCCTTGAGACCATCGTCGATTTTTTGGTTGACGGCCTTTAAGCCTTCTTCGATCTTAACTTCCAGCCGAATCATCCGGTCTCTGTCCGCCTGGGTGAATGACGAATCGGCTGCCTCAGCGACTGCAAGCCAGGAGTGTCCTGGAGCAGTAAAGAACGGACCCAAGTCAATCCCGATTGCAGGGCTTATCAGCAGCCCAAAAAGTATCACGCCAAAACGTATCATGAAAGTCTTCATGATCAATTGTACCATAAAAACTCTAAGGAGAGAAAGAACATGTTTGGAAAATTTGTAACGAAGCAGTGTTTGAGAAGAAATGATAACCGAAAGACGAGGTACCTCCCGTCTCAAGATGCACCAGGCGTCAGGACGCTGCTCACCCTGGCGTTAATCGCCGTGCTCGGAGTGTTGGGTAGCACCACAAACAACCGTGGTCATGCAGCCACCGCCATTGTTTGGTTTTGT
>JADFXD010000105.1 GCA_015233725.1 Nitrospirota bacterium
CCTGCAACTGGGGCTTTCAAACGAGTGGGACTTTAAATAGGCCAGTTTTACTGGCACTACAGATAACGAAAAAGTTTTTTTTGGAGGATATTTATGTTTAGAAGAATCAAGAACCAAACGATGATGTATCGCGGTGCTTCAGGTGTAAGGATGTTGCTTATGCTGGCGTTGATCGTAGTAATTGGGGCCATGTGTATTAACGGTGTAGCCTATGCCGCCAATAATTTAAATGTCTCCAAGAACGGCACAGGCACTGGGTCAGTGAAGAGTGACGATGCCAAGATCGACTGCGGAAGAACCTGCTCGGCCAGCTATACCTCCGCCGTAACCATCACCCTGACGGCAACAGCGGATTCCACCTCGACCTTTACCGGGTGGACTGGTGATTGCGCAAGGGTCAGTGGTGCGCTTTGCACCGTAACGATGTCGGCAACAGCAAATGTAACGGCAACGTTTACGTTAAACGCAACACCGACGCCGTCCCCGACTCCAACCCCAACGCCGACGGCAACACCGACCCCCACACCGACGGCAACACCAACACCCACGCCAACGGTTGCTCTAAATGTCTATAAGACAGGCACAGGCACCGGGTCAGTGATGAGTGACGACGCCAGGATCGACTGCGGAAGAACCTGCTCGGCCAGCTATACGCTAGGCTTAACCATCACCCTGACGGCAACGGCGGATCCCACCTCGACCTTTGGCAGTTGGAGCGGCGATTGCGCAAGAACCAACGGGGCGCTTTGCACCGTAACGATGTCGGCGGCAAGAAATGTAACGGCAACTTTTAACTCAAACGCAACACCGACACCCACGCCAACGGCAACACCTATCCCCACCCCAACGCCGACGGCAACTCCAACACCTACGCCTACGGCAACCCCTACGCCTACGGTAGCCCCAACGCCCACCCCTACGCCTACGGCAACACCCACGCCAACGGTAACGCCTACGGCAACGCCCACACCAACGGCAACGCCCACACCAACGCCAACCACCAAGCTGCTATCCGTGAAAAAATCAGGAACCGGCTCTGGGTTTGTTGCCAGCAGTCCTGCTGCCATAAGCTGCGGTCAGACCTGCAATGCCACGTTCCCTCAAGGCACCTCTGTAACTCTAACGGCAGCGGCGGATGCAGGGTCAGTGTTTGCTAGTTGGTCAGGCTGTGACTCAACCTCTGGCAGTCAGTGTACTGTGTCGATGACGAGCAATCTCACTGTAACTGCTACCTTTACAGGCTCAGGCAGCAATAAGGAAGAGTATATCTTTATAGGCAGATGGGGCAGTGCAGGCAGTGGTGATGGTCAATTCGATCAACCTGCAGGAGTCGCTGTCGATACCGCTGGAGGCGTCTATACTACCGAGTGGGGTAACAGCCGTATCCAGAGGTTTAATTCAAGCGGCGTCTTTATGACCAAGTGGGGTGATTACGGCAGTGATAATGGTCAATTCTCTTCCCCGTGGGGGATTGCCGTTGACGCCCCTGGAAACGTCTATGTTGTCGATATGGATAACAACCGCATCCAGAAGTTTAACAGCAGCGGCAACTTTATAACCACATGGGGTGTTCAAGGCTACGCCAACGGTCAATTGTATGAACCCAATGGCATTGCCGTTGACGCCTCTGGAAGTGTATTTGTCTCCGAGTTATGGAACAATCGCATCCAGAAGTTTAGCAATAGTGGCGACTTTATAACCACATGGGGTAGTTTTGGTAGCAACAATGGTCAATTTAACAGGCCCACAGGGGTCGCCGTTGATGCCTCTGGAAATGTCTGCGTTGCCGAGCTCAATGACAACCGCATCCAGAAGTTTAGCAATAGCGGTGCCTTTATATCCAAGTGGGGTAGTATTGGTAGCGGCGATGGTCAATTCAATAGCCCATATGGAGTCGCCGTTGATGCCTCTGGAGGCGTCTATGTTGCCGATGCTGCTAACAACCGTATCCAGAAGTTTAACAGCAGCGGCGACTTTATAACCAAGTGGGGTAGCTATGGCAGCGGTGATGGTCAATTCTCTTACCCGTTAGGAGTTGCCGTCGATGGCTCTGGAAACGTCTACGTTGCCGATTATGGCAACAACCGCATCCAGAAGTTTGCAAAGGCTGGAGGCGCTTCTAACCCGATAGTATACAAGGGCGACTTCAACGGTGACGGGGTAAGCGACCTACTGTGGCGGAGTAGCTCATCAGGCGTAGTGGCGGTATGGTTTATGAGCGCTGGCACATCCGTAGGAGGCGCGGTATATGGATACGTCCCATCCGATTGGGCAATAAAGGCTATCGCCGACCTTAGCGGTGATGGTAAGGCGGATATCCTCTGGCAGAACTCAAACACCGGGGCGTTGGCTATGTGGATAACCTCCCCTGATGGCATGTCCATAACCCCTGCGCTTGTAACCTTCAATGGTGGTCCTGTAGTGTTAAACACCTCTGAATGGCACCTGCTTGGGACAGGCGACTTCAATGGAACCGGTAAAAAGCAGGACATCCTGTGGCAGAGTACCTCTACGGGTGCTGTTGCTATCTGGCATATGAACGGCCCTACGGTAGCAACGATCAAGCTGCTGACGTCATTACCATTGACATGGCAGTTTATGGGGATCGCTGACTTTAACGGCGATGGCACGGATGACATCCTGTGGCAAAACTCAGGCACCGGAGATGTTGTCATGTGGATGATGAATGCCTCCGCGATAGTAACAAACAGTTTCGTAGGAAATGTGACTTCACCGTGGGTATATAGAGGCGCTGCTGCCTTTGATGGTGGAGCAAAGGCGCAGATACTGTGGCAAAACATCATAAATGGTCTACTGGCAATCTGGAAAATGGATGGTGCGCTGGAAACTGACGCGTTTTCCCCGGGGAGTCTGGATTCAAGCTGGATATTTAAGGGCATTGGTAAGTTCGACAACGATTCAAAGGTTGACATCCTCTGGCAGAATACCAATGGACTGGTTGCTACCTGGCTGATGAACGGCAGCACGGGTTATAGCGCCGTTGGCAGCGGGGTAGTCCCGTCTGAGTGGGTCATACAGTAGATGTGTCCTTGACGGAGCAGGGATTAGCTCTGTCAAGGATGTAAAAGGCAGAGGGGGGGACTGAGGGTACACCTTGGTTATCCCCTTTGCCTTTTTTTTACGCGATACAACTTTGACGATTGACGAAAAGTGATTATTGACATATTTTTATCTTTAATGCTATTGTAAAAATAGGTTTCTATAGATAGAAGGTGCAAAACTATTAGCAAGAATAGAGTGGAGTGTTTATGGTTGAGTCGAGGTTTAAAATGAGGTCGGGAGCGTTTGGTGGAGGAAATACATGCCTTATACCAGGACTCTCTGAGTGAGGAAGACAGGTGGCATTTAGTATATATGCTTAAACTCATGCACAGGCTCTAAGCAACGAATTAAAAAGTAATTATGGTTAAGGGGGCTTTTTTATGCCAGGGGCAATGGCCTCCCTTTTTATAAATTAAACACAAATGCAAAAGGTGAGATAGCGATGAGTGATAAGTTAAATTGTTGGCAATTCAACAACTGCCAGAGAGAAGTTGGTGGCGACAAGGTAATGGAATTAGGCGCATGTCCTGTATCATTTGAGACTCGTCTGGATGGCTTTCATGGAGGAAGTAATGGTGGTAGGGCATGCTGGGCGATAGCAGGCACCTTGTGTGGTGGTAAGCCCAAGGGTACGCTGGCTAAAAAGTTGAAAGACTGTATGTTGTGTGACTTCCATCGGCTAGTCATCGAAGAGGAGGAGGACAATTATAAAAGTGTCGCCCTGTTTTTAAAGGAATTCAGGAGGGAAGAAAAAAAACAGGTATTCAAACAACCAAGTTTCATAGAACATGTATACTCAAAGAGCAAAAGGGCATCTGAAGATGGTGTTGATTCTTTATATATATCGCTATTAATAGCATGGACAAGTCTGTGTCCGTCTATTAGCATGTTGGAAGGATCAAAAAGACTCTGTAGAGAAGACCTTGTGGATGAGTTAATGATTATCGATGCAATTTCGGATATGCCACAGGTAAACGCTACAAGGCTGTTTGTTAAGACAATATTTAAGTCTGTGAACAAACAAATAGGTAATTATTTTGCGCCGTTGCTCATAAAATTTCATGAATAAAATCAGTGTACATGAAACATGACACGGTGTCGTTAAAGACCTGCCTGGAGGAGGTCTCGGGTAAGACAGTGACCATTAGGGTTACTGACAACGCCACCTCCATGCTCTCAGTGAAACGGGGTGTTAAGGGGGTATTTGTACGCATTCATCAGATGTTTCTGGATGCAGAGACCGACGTCATAAACGAAATAGGCGCTCTGTTGAAAAACACAAAGAGCAAGACCCCCCTTATCAGACAATATATACGCAATAACTCAGATCGCATCAAAAAGACCGTCAACAGAAAGATAGTCACAACCCACCAGGGTATACACTATAACCTGCTTGACGCCTACAACAAGATAAACGAACAATACTTCTCCGGCAGCATCAGCGCCATTATAACGTGGGGCAAGAGGAGCCTCAAGCGGCACGTCAGGACGCGACGGCTTGGCAGCTACCACTGCCCCTCAAACGTGATCCGCATCAATCCCATCCTTGACAGCCCCACCATCCCCCAATACGTCCTCGAGTACGTCGTCTACCACGAGATGCTTCATACCAAGATAAACATCGCCCCAGGCAATGGCAAACGCCGCATCCACACCACCGAATTCAAACAACAGGAAATACTCTTCAGGGGTTATAGTCGCGCAACAGCCTTCCTGCAATCAAAGACGTTCTAAACGCCAGTGTCGCACTGATAATATCAGTTAAGTACATGGACAAAAGTTTTCTTGCTGTCAAAAATCCTGTGATGATATGATTAAGAATGAGACATCAGGATTAAGAATTATGGGGTCAAGGGCACTGGTGCCCTTGCAGGGGGTTCTAAAGGGGGGCCAGGAGCGTCCTGGAGCGCAAAAGAAGCGGAGCCGCCCCTTTCTTTCTTCTCTTCTGGTAGGGCAGGTACTTATTGTCAAAACCTGATTCTTTCTTTTTTTCTCAAAGGGGCTTCTTAATCCCCTGGCGTTTGACCATGTGGAAGTGGGACCACAGGAGGATCGACATGCCCGCAGGCAGCCACAGGACATGGATGCTGTAGAACCTGATTAGCGTAGCCTGACTGACGTCAAACCCTCCGCGAACAAAGTTGATCAAAAACTGCCCAACTCCCGGGACGGTGCCAGCCATCGAGGTACCGACCTCGGTGGCCCAATAGGCCTTCTGGTCCCAGGGCAACAGATACCCCGTAAAGCCAGAGGCAAAGGACAACACCAGCGTCAGGCACCCAACGACCCAGTTTAACTCCTTGGGGGACCTGTAGGCCTTGCTGTAAAAAACCCTCAACGTGTGTGCCAGGATAAACAGGATCAGAAACGTGGCCGACCACTTGTGTATCGCGCGTATAAACCACCCAAGGTTGACCTCCCGCTGTAGGCGCAGGATGCTGTCATAGGCCTCTGTCTCGGACGGTATGTAGTACATGGATAGCAATAGTCCAGTGGCAAACAATACCAGATAAAAAAACAAGGACGCCCCCCCCAAACAGTACATGTATGAAAGACCAGGTGGTATGCGCCGTTGCAGGAAGCGCTTATGAGGGGCCTTTACGTGAAACTTGCCGTCTATCCAGTCAAAGACCCTGCCCACGTCAGACCTTCAACCCTATATAGACCTTCCCCTTGTCCACCCTCATCGGCAGACGAGTCAACGCTCTGGGGGGCGGTCCTCCGATGACATTGCCCTCAACGTCGTACTTGCCCCCGTGACAAGGACAGATAAAGGCATTGCCGTGCCTGCTAAAGCTGACAAGACAACCCAGGTGCGTACACACAGGGGAAAGGGCAAAGCACTTATCCTCATGTGCCACTATAAACACAGCGGCACGACGGCCCTTGTTATCGATCTCGATATCCAGACGCCGCACACCGCGCCTGGGCAACTCCTCCTCGCTCAGGCACTCATACATGGTTATCTCCCTCTGCTTTACACTTGCAGGGTATATGAATAACGCCGCGACAGAGGACGATATGCACGCCATTGATACAAGGACGGCCTTGACAACCCCCTTGAGGAAATCACGTCGCCTCATCTGTTGGTTTGTATTGGCTTTAGGCGTTGATTAATTCGCGGAGTTCCTTACCCATCTTAAAGTGCAGGACCTTCTTGGCTGGCACCTCGACGATATCTCCGGTCTTTGGATTTCTTGCCTTGCGCGGGGCCCTGTCCTTGATGCGGAAGTTTCCAAACCCCCGTATCTCAACCTTATCCTCACTGTTGAGGGCATCCATGATGCACCGAAAAAACGCCTCCACCACAAACTCCGTCTGGGTCTTGGTCAACCCAGGAGACTTCTCCATAACCACTGTTATAAGCTCTGACTTAGTCATCTATCTCCCACTTTGCTTTTAAAAAGGGGGGCGGCTCCGCCCCCCCCTCGACCCCCCCTGCAAGGGCACCAGTGCCCTTGACCCCATAATTCTCAATCCTGTACTTATTTGCGATCATTTAAAAGGTCATTCGATAATTTATCATCAGGGACGAGCGATTTCTGGGCAGCAGGTCTCCGATCTTGTTTGACAAGAGATCGCTCAGGGAGAAGTCCTCTTTTTTTGTGATTACCTGGGGTTCTCCTTTGATGCCGACCATATCGGCGGCCTCCCTGATGGCGTCCTGGAGGGTTCCGAGCTTGTCGATCAGGCCGAGCTCGAGGGCCTGTTTGCCGGTAAATATGCGGCCATCGGCAATACTGCTGACCTTGGCAAAGGGCATCTTCCGACCCTCTGCCACCGCCTCGATAAACTGAGCGTGGATATCATCTAGTACGCCCTGGAGGATCACGCGTTCTTCCTTTCCGATCCCCCTGTATAACGAGGCCAGGTCCTTGTACCGCCCGCTCTTGACTACCTCGCTCTTGACGCCAATCTTCTCCATAAGACCGCTGACATTGACCATCTCCATGATGACCCCTATGGAGCCTGTAATGGTCCCCTGGTTTGCTATTATCTTTGAGGCGGGCGACGATATGTAGTAACCACCAGAGGCCGCCAGTGAACCCATCGAGACAACAACCGTTTTCTTCCTGACCGTTTTTTTGACCTCATCGTATATCTCCGCGGAGGGGACAACGGCTCCTCCGGGGCTGTTTACGCTTAAGACTATTGCCTTTACCGATGGGTCATCGCGATATTTTTTGATTTCCTTTACCGTCTCAGTCGAGCTGAGGATTATACCCTCAACCTTTATGAGGGCGATCTTGTCCCCAAGCACCACGCGGTTAGTTAAAAGGGCCAGTATCAGACTTATTACCGCGATAATGATAAAGATCGCCGAAAAAAACAGCAAGACCTTCTTCATTCCTCTTTTGAACCCTTCTTACTGTAATTGGTCATGCTCAGGCCGATCTTTCTCTGATCGATGTCCAGCTTTATGATCTTGGACTTTATGAGCTCACCCTCTGTGAACTCCTTATTTTCCTGTTTGGCGATCTCCGAGGCATAGATAAGCCCCTCCACGCTGCCTTCGATCTCAACGAAAAGCCCGTGCTCGGTTATCCTCAGTATCTTGCAGTTGACCTCATCGCCGACCTTAAAGCGCTGCGGGATGTCAGCTACCCAGGGGTCTTGTGTCAGTTGCTTAATGCCCAGGAGCATTCGTTCCTTCTCCGGTTCCAGGCTTAACACGATGCCCTCGACCTTCTGTCGTAGCTTAAAGACCTCCGATGGGTGCTTTATGTGTTTGGTCCATGAGATATCCGATATGTGGATCAGGGCATCCACGCCCTCGGGCATGCCAACAAAGACGCCAAAATCGGTTATCGTACGCACCTTCCCTATGACCCTCTGGTTGACGGCGTATCGCTCGGCGACGAGGTCCCAGGGCTTTGGCTTGAGCTGCTTGACACCCAACGATATGCGTCTGTTTTCCTTTTCTATCTTTAAGACGACCACGTTTACCTGTCTGCCTACCTCAAGGTACTTTGATGGATGTCCAGGCCTTGTAGACCAATCCAGTTCGCTGACGTGTACCAGTCCCTCAACCCCCTCCTCTATCTCTACGAAGGCGCCGTAGTCGGTGATGCCAACGACCTTGCCCTCGACGACCTTACCCTCGGTGTACTTGTTTTCCACATCGAGCCACGGATCGGGTCTCTTCTGTTTATAGCCAAGGGTTATCTTTTCGGTCTCAGGCTCATACTTCAGGACGACGACCTCTACCTCGTCGTTGACGTTAAAGAACTCAGAGGGGTGATTTATACGCCCCCAGGATATGTCTGATATATGCAGGAGGCCGTCGATTTCGCCAAGGTCTATAAAGACGCCGTAGTCGGTGACGTTTTTCACGATACCCTTAATGAGGTGTCCCTCTTTTATGGCAGCACGGGTGATCTGTTTCTTCTTTTCCCTTTCTTCCTCTATTACGGCGCGCCTGGAGACGATGACATTGTTCATCTTGTTGCCTATCTTTATGACCTTAAAGGGGCAGACCATACCAATGACATCCGCCTTTGTGGGTTTTATGTCATATTGGGAGGCTGGCAAAAACGCCCTTACACCGTAGATTTCCACAAAGAATCCACCCTTTGTCTTATCCACGATCTTTCCCTCTACGGTCGTACCTGCCTCAAAGGACTCCTGGAGGGACTTCTGTGCCCGCATCATCAGCGCCCTGCTCTTTGACAGGGTCAAAGACCCCTCCGAGTCTCTCATATCCGTCACCAGGACATCTATCTCCTGACCTACCTTTAATGCCTCAAGCTCCGACTCAGTAAACTCGTCTATTGGGATAAACCCCTCGGATTTATACGAGATGTCTACCACCACTGTATCGGGTCGTTTTGTTACCACCTTACCCGTTATGATCATACCGGTCTCGATACTCTTAAAAGTTCCGGCGTAAAGTTCTGCTAAGTCGTTGTTATGTAGTTCCATTGCCTGTTAAGCCCCCTATATTATGAATTCTTTCTATTATCTCTTCTATGATCCAATCGGGCGTTGAGGCTCCTGCCGTAACGCCGACGTGATTTACTCCGTTAAACCAGCAAGGGTCTAGCTCTGATGCCATCTCTATATGATGCGTACTGACCCCCATGCCTTGACAGTGGTTGGCTAACTGTGTTGTGTTAGCGCTGTTTCTACCCCCGGCAACTATCATAATATCCACGTTGACAGATATCTCGCTGGTCTCTTTAAGACGCAGGGCGGTTGAATTGCATATAGTGTTATATATCTTTATCTCTTTGACCCTCTCAACTATATTGTTCAAAAGCCGCTTTAATGCTGACACCGGCTGGGTTGTCTGCACCACTATACCCACCCTTGTCTTTAGTCTCTCGGGCACATGTTCATCCTCTACTACTATTACGTCTTGTCCAACGTAACTCATAATCGACTTCACCTCAGGGTGTATGCTCTCACCTAATATTATGACCTGGTAGTCTTCCTGCTTTAACAGTTTAGCATATTGCTGGGCTTTTTTTACAAAAGGGCAGGTTGCATCAATAACCTCTATCCCCATATCGACTATTTTATCATACATATGTATGGGTATGCCATGTGTCCTGATAATAACCGCCTTCATATCCTCTTGCGGTTCATTTACGCAATGAACGCCCTGTTCCTCGAGGCGTTTTACCAGTTGCGGGTTGTGTATTATCGGCCCGAGGGTACAGACCCCCTCCTTTTTTGAGGCCATGTCAAAGGCGATATTGACTGCCCGTTTTACACCAAAACAAAATCCCGCCCGCTTTGCTACCGTTATCTTCATACCCTATATATCTACAACATCCTTAATATCTCTTGCAATGCCTCTTCAATGCTCATATTGGAGGTATCTATCACAATTGCATCCACTGCCTTTGCCAGGGGGGCAAGTTCCCTCTCCGAGTCTCTTTCGTCTCTGTCAACGATATCGGTGGTTGCCTCATGCAGGTCGGTGTCTATTTGATAATCCCGAAGTTGTTTAAATCTCCTACGTATGCGCACATCGGTTGAGGCCGTTATGTAGAACTTTCGCCATGCCTGTGGGAAGATAACCGTGGTGGTGTCTCTGCCCTCTGTTACGACGTCCTTGCCGTGGGCACAGGCACGGATTATGTTTATCAGGTAATTTCTTACCACCTTCCTTGCGGAGAAAATTGATGCCATTGACCCTATCTCAGGGGTCCTTATGGCGGTTGACACCGACACGGCGTCGAGGTATAGCTCCCCTGTGGCCGTGAACTCAAAGCGCGTGTCCTTAAGCACATCGCCTATCTGTTCATCACGAGAATTCTGAGCAAGCCCAGCTTGATGGAGTTTCAGGGCGGCTGCCCTGTAAAAGGCCCCCGTGTCCAGATACTCATAACCGAGCCTGCTGGCAAGCCCTTGAGCTATTGTGCTCTTGCCAGCGCCAGAGGGGCCATCTATAGCTATTATCTTATTCAAACGATGTGTACCTGCCCATAAAAGAAAAGGGAAAGAAAGGGGCGGCTCCGCCCCCCTTTAGAACCCCCTGCAAGGGGACCAGTCC
>JADFXD010000164.1 GCA_015233725.1 Nitrospirota bacterium
TCCTCCAATCGGCAATAGATAGGTCTGTTTTCAAGCAAAGTAGTCTTTATCGTGCAGAAAGACCATTCTACATATTTTAAATCTTGGCTCTTTCTCAAAGTGAGTGGGTAGAATTAACAATCCCACCTATGGGCAGTAGGGAAAGGAAAATGCTAAGTCTTGTCGTGTTCCCTTTAATCTCTAATGTTTCCGAGGGGAGACATCTAAAGGTCAAGACGTTAGATTGTACCACCCGCTTCCGTTGGTCGCTAACCTTGATCTGAGTTGCCCATACAAAATAAGAAGGAACCACAATATCCTCGTGTGGCTTTTACCACTGGATGTCTTTACCGTTGAGTAGTCTATATACATAGTGGCTACTATTATATACCATAGATAATTTATTTGTCAGGAAATATTTTTATTTATCTTGTGTTTATAGTGTCTACAACTTGACCAAAAAATACCCTTAAGTCATTATATTTACTTGTCTTTATGCTTATTCCTTACAGAACATCCGTTGAAGTATAAATTTTTCTTGTCAGAATAAAACAGCGCATACAGATGTTCCTGTGATAGGTGAGGTCTATATAGGTTGCTGTGAGTGTTTGCGGTAGGTTGTAAGAAATCAAACCATAATTAGGAAGGTTATACTGCCTCATAAGATACTGCCGTTTACCCCTGGTAGCACTCCAAATAACCGTGGATGAGAGGTAAAGCATTGAAAAAAGTTGGTTTATGTGTAATAATATTTGTATGTAATCAGTAGCACCACAATTAAACGTGGTTGCCAGGATTTAAGCCACTTTTATACATTCATAATATGGCGTCGTTACTATACTTGAACAATGTGACCACGTTTGAATGGAGTGCTACCCAATATGTTAAGTACCTGGACAAATGTTTTTATATAAATACAGGGTTAAGCAATTATGGGGTCAAGGGGGCTGGCCCCCTTGCAGGGGATTCTGAAGGGGGGGCGGCCAGGCGGCCCCCTTCTTTCTTTCTCTTCTTTTTTCTTATGGGTTAAAGCCGACAACCATGTTGGAGCCGCTTTTTTTGCCTATGTAGAGACACTCGCTGGCCTGCCTTATGCAGTCGTCTATGGGCATATCGACGTTGTAGAGGCTTAGGCCAAAGGTCATCGTGGCAGCAAGCTGGTTGCCGTTACAGACGAACTTGTACCCTCCGATCTCCTTGCGGAGCTTTTCGGAGATGTTTGAACCGCCATCGAGCCCCGTCTCCGGCAGCAGGAGGATAAATTCCTCCATAGACCACCTGCCCACAATGTCCTGTCTTCTGACAGAGGAACGCAGCATTTTCGCGGCCTCCACGATCATCTTAACCCCACACTCTTTACCGTAGCTGGCGTTAACCCCCCTGAGGCCGTCAATGCTGCACAGGACAATGCAGAAACACCTCTTGTACCGCTTAAAGAGAGTCTGCTGGTAGCCGAGCTTATCGTACATATCCAGGCGATTTGAAAGCCCCGTTAACGGGTCTGAGCGTGCCATGCCCTGGAGTGTTTCATCCTTGTCCCTGATGTGCTCATCGGCCTCTTTCAGACCCCTGGTCTTTGCCCTTAGTTGAAGCCTCAACATAAAGATGTACAGGATCAACCCCAAGATAAGAATAGCAAACCCTGACCCCACCAACAGCTTGGTCAACCAGTCTGGAAACGTCGGGTTGTCCTCAATCCAGGCATTGTATATCTTTTCGATATCGCCGCGGTCTATCTTTTTCATCCCGTCGTTGAGATAGTCCAGCATGGTGGTGTTGCCGCGCCTTACTGCCCCCATCAGGCTCCCCGTAAACAGCGTCTTTGCGACCTTGTACTTGCCCAGGGAGTCGGTTTTCGTCAGATAGTGCTTGGCCGTATAGAAATCGCTTACAAAGCCGTAGGAGTTGTTTTTGCCCAGGGCGTTAAACATATCCTCATAGCTATTAAATATCACAATATTGAGCAGTGGATACTTATCTTTTATGTAATCTATGGCAACGTGGTCGCGCACCGAGGCTATTTTTATGCCTTTGATGTCTTGGCTCTTGCTTGTCTCCTGCCCCATCGGGACATACAGGCACACCTTGACCTCAACAAATCCCGTCGAGAACTCAAGGCTCTTGTCCATCTGTTGAGAGCGCAGGATGCCCGTGACGACCTCAGCCTTGCCTTGGGTAACCATCTGCAGACTCTCGTGAAGCTCGCCAAGGACAAACTGTATCTTGACGTTGTTCTTTTGCGCCCAGAGATTCCAGTAATCGATGACAAGCCCCCTGGGCAAACCATCCTTGTCAACGTAAGCAAACGGAGGAGAACTCACCGGCTGCGCAAAGACAATCGTCCGCTGCCCCGTATCACCATCCCCCACAACTACTCCCATAACAAGAACAAGACACAAAGAGACAACAAATAGCAACCTACTCATTGCTCAACCCTAAGAAGAAAGAAGGGGGGCGCCTGGCCGCCCCCCCTCAGCCCCCCCC
>JADFXD010000106.1 GCA_015233725.1 Nitrospirota bacterium
GGCACTGAACCCAAGATACGGATCATGGTAGAAGGCATAGACAACAAACTCGTAAGAGAAATAGCAAACACAGTGGCTGAGGCGGTATGCAAGACAATGACTTGACCTCCCCCCTTCTTTCCCTTCTTCTAAGTACATGGACAAAAGTTTTTATATAACATTATGATTGAGCATTATGGGGTCAAGGGCACTGGTGCCCTTGCAGGGGGTTCTGAAGGGGGGCGGCCAGGCGCCCCTTTCTTTCCCTCTTGCGTGTATATAATTAATTATGGGCAGGTACTTATCAGGAACGATGTTTGGTAGCTCTATCCGTAATGCCGTAGTAGTTGAGCCGTCGAACAAGCCAACTATAGCTTATTCTCAAAATTGAAGCTGCCTTTGTCTTATTGCCATTTGCGACCTTAATAGCGTTTAGTATGCTTTGACGTTCCTTGTCTTTCAGGATGTCTTTGAGCGGCAAATGCCGTGTGCCATCATCGTCTGAGGAATCTCTGACAGCTTCAGGAGAGATAACCTCTCTCTTAAGAATTTGATATCTTTCTAAGCTGTCAACCTTAGCCCTTAATTGCCTCAACTCATCGACAAGTTGTTCCTTTGTCTTCTCCTCATCTACCATTGTATAAACCCCCTTCATCTTCATTTAAATTCATTGTGCTACGGGTAATTCAATGAGAATTGTTGCTCAATTACCGTTGTCTGATAATCGCTATGCAGGACATTGCATTGAGCGAACTTCATAAAGTCCTCGGCGCTAACAGGTTTACTGAATAGGAAGCCTTGCACCTCATCGCAGTTGAGTGACTTGAGCAATTCTAACTGTTGCTGGGTCTCAATACCTTCTGCGATAACCGGCTTTTTCAGGTTATGTGCCATATCTATTATGGTCTTTACTATTATTAGTGCGTCTTGATTGTTTTGTATATCCATGATAAAAGACTTGTCGATCTTTATCTTATTGAAGGGGAGACGCTTCAGGTAACTCAGCGATGAGTAACCGGTGCCAAAGTCATCCAGGGATACCTTGATCCCTGCGTCGCTAAACTTGGATAGGACATCTATCGTTGTCTCGATATCCTGGATCGAGATACGCTCGGTTATCTCAATTTCGAGAAACGTAGGGTCCATCTGTGTCTCTGACAGTATGTGGATGACATTGTCAACAAAGTCATACTGCTGGAATTGATTACACGCAACATTGACGGCCATGTTTAACAACGGCAACCCCTCCTCATGCCACAAGATATTCTGCTCGCACGCCGTCTTGATTACCCACTTGCCGATATCTATAATCAGACCTGTGTCCTCCGCCAGCGGTATAAACCTATCAGGATATATCATACCAAATATCGGGTGCTGCCAACGTATTAACGCCTCCACCCCTGTTACCTCATTGGTTGTCAGGTCTATCTGGGGCTGATAATGCAGCACAAACTGATCATTGGCTATGGCATACCTTATATCTTCTTCAAATTTATCCCTCTCACTCAAATTCTTGTCCATGCTGTCCTTATAGAACATGAATTTACCGTTAGAGGATGTCTTTGCGTTGTACATAGCAGTATCAGCCTTTTTCAGGAGCAGCATGGCATCGCTGCCATCATCAGGGCATAAACTTACACCCAGGCTTGCGTTGACGGAAAATGTCTTACCTCTATAATCTATCGGCTTGCCTATCTCATCTGTTATCCTGCTGCACAGATCGATCAGATCATCCAATAAATTAAATCCTCTTGACACTACAGCAAACTCATCACCTCCCAGGCGGGATACTGTATCTGTCTCTCTTACGCAGCGTCTTAGCCTGCTGGCTGTCTTCTTGAGCACCACATCGCCTGCATCATGGCCGTATTTATCATTAATTGGTTTAAAGTCATCCAGGTCTATGTACATCACTGCCGTCCTGTCCTTATAGCGTTTTGACTGATGAATGCTCTGTGCTAATCTGTCAAACAATAGCGTCCTGTTTGGCACCCCTGTCAGTGCGTCATAGTTCGCCATGTATTCTAACTTTTCGTCCGCCCTTTTACGCTCGATTATTGATGCCAACGTATCTGCAAACATCAACAACAGTTGTTCCTCTATCTTGTCCTTTT
This sequence comes from Nitrospirota bacterium, assembly GCA_015233725.1. Lineage (GTDB taxonomy): Bacteria > Nitrospirota > Thermodesulfovibrionia > Thermodesulfovibrionales > Magnetobacteriaceae > Magnetobacterium. The sequence goes on from JADFXD010000106.1 coordinate 2,094, forward strand.
TATGTCCTGCGTCAATATCTACGTTCAGAACACCCAAAACCCTGTCTTTCATTATAATTGGTACACAGTAGTGTCCATGCTCAGGGATGCCTTCGTAGACTATCTCATGTTCGCTATCGATACGATCCTTATAGACCAATTCCTTCCTTGATACGGCCAATCCACATAGACACCTGCCGACCTGGACTTCCTTACATGGCTCTAATAGCTCCTTAGGAAAGTTCCTCCGTGCTGCCATCTTTAATACCCCTGTTGCCTCGTCATACAGGAATATACATCCTACCGACCGTGCAGCAAACCATGTTAGTGAAAACAGGATATCTAACGCCAGGTCAAGAAACTCCTTGATGTCCAGGTTCTTGTAGGATAGCTTTAGTATCGTGCTTATTACATTTTGCAGATCGTAGTTTCTCTTTACCTCTTCTGTCCTGAGCTCAATATTGTGCTCAAGTCCAAGTTTATGTGTTTGCAACTCACGTATCAATTTACTGTTATCCTCGTTTTTAAGCCTAAGCTCATCTTCTATTCGTTTATGTTCTGTCATGTCTCTTATAAATGCAAACAATAAATTATCACCCCTGAGCAGATTTACACTTACCTCAACATCAACAATATTGCCATCTTTACGCCTATGTTTAGTCTCAAAACGAGCCGACCCATCCTCAAGCATTTTTCCTATGCGTCTTTTGATATCTTCGGGTGTATCTGAGGCCTCGATATCATCTAGCTTCATCTTGAGAAACTCTTCATGGGTATATCCCAGCATATTGCAATATGCATCGTTGGCGTGTATAATATTTCTTTCCTTGTCAACTATCATAAAGCCATCAATAGAGGTATTTAAAATTGTCCTCTGTAGTTCTTCCTGAGGGGTTGATGGTTTTGTTGGCACCGTTCTTGCATTCCCACCAGTTGAAGATGCTCCGTATGATTGCCTTCATGCCCCTTTTCTGTTCTGTAAAGTTTATGTCTAACATTAACCCTCCTTATTCTTAATCCTAAAAGTCATAAAGTCTTCTGCTAATTCCATCCTTGCTGGATAAGCGCTTACATTTGAGGTGAAAGATTATTTATCCCAAATAAAACCAGGTCTAATGTCTTATGTATGGACAGTTTTTTCATCATGTTTGCCTTGTGAAGGGCAACCGTATTATTAGTTATATTGAGAGCCTCAGCAAGTTTATTTGTTGTCAGTCCTTTAGTCATTAGTCTTAATACCTCTCTCTCACGTTTCGTGAGCATTTGTAGCTTGGTTGCCCTTGGATTCATTGGTAGTTTTTCATTAAATACAGACGTATAATCTATTTTGCCAAGCTTGTCTGCGATCTCGTTTGATATTACCTCCATAACCTTATTCTTATATTCAGTTATTATGTCTTCAACACCCATCAAATTCAAAAGCATTCGTTCCAGTTTTACTGAACTTCCGTTGTTTTTTAAATACTCATCAGGCGGAATATAGTATAGGTTTTTGATGATAGCATTGTTGTACATTACCATAGGGTGGGTATATAAAATATCAGTGAGAACCCTTTGGGAGAAATTGTTGATATTGTATTGGCATAAGGCAACACAATCCTCTTCTTCAAAGATGTAGTTCACTTTGGCCTCATATTCTACTAATAATTCCATATCTGTATTACTTTCTATAGGGCATGTCATCTCTCCTGCCCCTCTGAACTTTCTAAAGCCAGCCCTTTTTGCGTTTACCGCAGCTTTATGCAAAAAACTCAGCATGAAATCAGGTGAAAAATGGCCTCCTTGCAGATATGCCTCTTGCGCTGTCAGTAATATCAATGCATCTGCCTTTACTGATTTACAAACATCTACACCTCTTTCTTCCATAAGTCTGAAAATAGTATCTATATTGTTCTCATTGCAGATATAGATACATTGTTCACCGTTCTGTAGCCCCTTTTTCATAAAAGGCGCTATTACATCAAACTGCTCTTGCTGGTTTTTATATAGAAAGCATATATGCTCTTTTGTCCCTGTGATATTCGCCATACAACATCAATCTCCTTATGCCATGATTTCATAATTGAAACACACATACAGCTTATTATTAACTGCGTGATCACAACATGATTTGTAGCATAGTCAAAAAACATGCCAGTGACTATGATAGTCGTGTGGAACCTGATAGAATCACAACATAAGGGTTGATTGTTATACTGAGTGCAGATTAGAGAGGACTGTAGATGTGACCGATGCGTCATGTACGCAACCACGGTCACAAGGAAAAATCGAGGGGTTAATCTATGACCGATGCGTCATGTCCTTATCAGCGATACCGTAGCGCTTGAGGCGTCGAACAAGCCAACTATAGCTTATTCCCAACATTGAGGCCGCATTTGCCTTATTCCCATCTGCCTCTTCGATAGCGGCTATTATGGTTTTAATCTCTTTTCTCTCCATGATCTCTTTAAGCGACAGATGTCGCGTCTTGTCTGCGGTGTTGTTGGCAACGTCTAAAAAACAGCTGATATCGTCAATAGATATAGCATCGGTTGTACAGAAAAGGACTACCCGTTTTATGAGGTTTCTTAACTCTCTTATGTTGCCAGGCCATTCATACCTCATCAAATACTCTATGGCATCGTCTGTCATATAGAGTAATGGTCTTCCCAATTCATAACGGGTATCGTTAAGAAACTTCTGTGCATAAAAACTGATATCCTCTAACCTGTCCCTCAAGGGTGGGATTGCAAGTGGGAACTCATTTAAACGATAATACAGGTCGTTTCTGAATTTGCATTGCTCGACAAGCTGATAAATATCTGCGTTGGATGCACATATTATCCGCAGGTCTACGTCAACGGCCCTGGTGCTTCCAACGGGATACACCTTTCTATCATCTATGACGGTGAGTATCTTGCTCTGCAGATATAAGGGTATGTTATGTATCTCATCTAAAAATATAGTACCACCTGATGAGACCTCAAAAAAACCTTTTTTCCTTATGTCAGCCCCAGTAAAGGCTCCTTTTTCATGTCCAAACAACTCACTCTCTATGAGTTTCTCTGATAAAGCGCCTATATCCACCTTTACAAAGGGATTCCTGCTCCTATTGCTCAGAGTATGAATAAATTCTGCAATGAAGGACTTTCCACAACCAGTCTCACCTAGGAGGATTATCGACAAGTCACTCTGAGCTACCCGCGGTATGTCCTTGCAAATTGCTCGTGCTGCCGGGCTTTTGCCTAAGACGTTTTCCACCGATGAGTCTAAAACCCATTGCAGTCTGTGTACCTCATTGGCTAACTTCTTCTCTGACGTTATGTCGATTAGGACAACAAGACAGATATCGCTATTGACCGCAGCCCCCTCAAGCGTTACCCATAAGTCCTGCCCTTTCAGAGTTGACATTGCTATCTCAGGTCTCATCTGACTACCTTTATTATCGGCAAAGATACCCTCAATGTATTCGTTAAAGGCCTTCCTATCCTCATCCTTGACAAACATGGACAGAGACTGTGTTGTCAAGTCTTGTTTGTTGCTGCCCAACATATCTGCCCCCTTAAGATTTACCTCAACAATCTCTGTCTTTTTATTGATGGCAAAATAACCTACCGGCGTAGATTCATATAACCATATATACTTATCCTTAGAATCCTTCAGCTCCCTTTGCAGGCTGTATAAGTTCAGGTGTATCTTGACCCGTGCCAGGACCTCGTCTTTCTGAAACGGTTTACAGATATAATCGACACCGCCACTGTTAAATGCGTTGACCTTTTTATTGATATCCGTCAGGGCGCTTATAAAGATAACAGGGATATCTGCCGTGACAGGGGCAGCCTTCAAACGACGACAGACCTCATAGCCATCCATACCTGGCATCATGATATCCAAGAGTATTATGTCAGGCCTGACACTACTCATCACCTCAAGGGTGCCCACACCATCTGTGGCAAAGGATAGCTTATACCTGTCCATCAATATCTGCCTCAGCATCTGCCTGTTACCAGGCTCATCATCTACAATCAGTATTCTGTGTTTGTTCTCCAACATAAAGTATGCTATCAATCATTTGCCACATTCGGTTATATATTAAATTACTTACAATTATACCATATTTTTACTTACAAATATCGATAAGTTAGTATTGAGAATTACGGGGTCAAGGGGACTTCTTTGTGGCCGCCCCCTTCTTTCTTTGTATTGGACTTACTCGCCTTATACACCCGCGGCAAATTTTTATTTGACAAATAGCGCTCGTAACCTGTATGATATTAATCATGCGCCCATGGCTCAATTGGACAGAGTGTCGGACTACGGATCCGAAGGTTGGGGGTTCGACTCCTCCTGGGCGCGTTGTCTTAAACCAGTAGCAGAGGCGCCAGACAAAGACAGCTTACATGAATCTCGACCTGACATCGTACTCAATCGTGATCCTTGGCAAGAGGCACAATCCTAGTATCTTAAACCCTGATTTCTTAAGACACAGTGAAATAGTCAAAGCCTCCATGACGCCCAAGGATGTGCTGTGCTCTGCCACTGTATCGCACGTGGTCTACCGCGAAGGGGTCTCAATCGTAGCCGACTATGAGCGCCTCCAGTTCATAGACGAGGACAAGATAAGGATACCCTATGACTCTCAGATACCGTGCATTGCCGACAGATACATAGATGTCCTGCCTCATGTGAACTACACCGCCGCAGGTATCAACTTTACCGGCCACTATGTATATGAAACACGAGAGATGGCCCTCTTTTTCCTGAAAAAGACGTTTATTAAGGAAGGCCCCTGGTTACATCTTGGCTCTGGTCTGATGGAGGCAGGGTTAAAGTTTGTCTACTACTTTGACGACGTCTCCTGCACTATATCCCTGGAGGTGACAGATATCGCTGCTACCCACGAGCATAGCAACAGCGAGGACGATAGCCAGGATCGTGGCAGCCTCCTTAAGGCAGTCCCCGCTATTGATGTAAGGGCTAACTATCACCTCGACGCTAAAGAGGCCGAACTAAAGAGAATCAAGACCTTTATCCTCAGTTGGCAGACCTGTTTTGAGAAGCTCCTGCGCTTCCTTGACGAGGTCTTTGGCATCGTCTAAGTACCAGAAAACTATCTAACCCTCTGCACGTCAGCCCCAAGCCTGGATATCTTATCCTCTATTTTTTCGTAGCCCCTATCCAGGTGATATATCCTTTCGATGAGGGTTTCCCCCTCGGCGGCCAACGCACCCACAACCAACGAGGCGCTTGCCCGCAGGTCGGTTGCCATCACGGGGGCGCCGATAAGCCGTTGTACCCCGCGCACCGTTGCGATGTTGTCCTCGGTTTCGATGTTTGCCCCCATGCGTCTTAGTTCTGCCACGTGCATAAACCTGTTTTCAAAGATCGTCTCCCTGACTATGCTTGTACCATTGGCAACGCTCATCAGGGCTATGAACTGCGCCTGCATATCGGTGGGAAATCCAGGGTACGGCATCGTCTTGACATCCGCACACTGCAAACTGCCCCAGGCTGGGGCCTTGACCCTCAACCCCGAGGCCTCTTCTGTTATAACGATGCCGGTCTCCTGGAGTTTATCAATCACGGCTGTGATATGATCAGCCCTGCAGCCCTTGATGAGTATATCGCCGGCAGTGATCCCCGCTATCGCAATAAAGGTGCCTGTCTCTATCCTGTCGGGTATAATCCTGTATGGTATGGGTGTTAGCCCTTCAACGCCATCAATTTCGACAACCGACGTGCCGGCGCCATAGACCTTGGCCCCCATTGCGTTGAGGTAATCGGCGAGGTCTTGTACCTCGGGCTCCCGTGCCGCGTTTTCAAGCGTCGTCCTGCCCTTGGCAAACACGGCCGCCATCATGAGGTTTTCCGTCCCCGTCACCGTGGGTATGTCAAAGTATATATAGGCCCCCTTGAGAGCCTTGACCGTGGCAACGACATAGCCTTGAGAGAGTGTGATCTCTGCGCCCATCTTTTCAAGACCCATAAGATGCAGGTTGATCGGCCTCTCCCCAATTGCGCAGCCGCCAGGCAAGGACACCTTCGCGTAGCCAAACCTTGCAGCCAGCGGGCCAAGGGTCAGCACCGATGCCCTCATCGTCTTTACCAGCTCGTATGGGGCCTCCTTGCTTGTCAGATGCTCCGTGTTTATCACGAGCCTTGAGTTGTCCTCGAACCTCACAGAGGCGCCAAGTATCTCAAGCATCTTTGACATCGTCCGTATGTCTTTGAGGTCAGGGATGTTTTCAATTACTGCCTCAGCGCTGCACAATATAGTGGCTGCCATGATGGGCAGGGCAGAGTTCTTGGCTCCGCTTATCTGTACCTCTCCGTTTAGTGATCGGCCTCCGCGTATTAACAGCTTATCCATTAGGTTCGCCCTCCAATAAATCAACAAGCTGCCCAATGGGCAATGACATAACCTTGTCCTGATAGAAGACCGTTGCCACATCGGTTCTTTTCCGTGGCTGGTCCATGTTCAAATCCGTAAGTCCTAGTTTCTTTACGGCAATGCAGGCGTTGGCACACACATCGGCGTCCTTGTGCATCAGAGAGTTCCTGACTATGATCTCGGCATAGCTACTTATGTACTTGGGATGAGTCTGTCCGATCCGGCCAATGGCATAGATAACACCTGACAAGAAGATGTTGTCCTCGGTCTCGGAGTGGGAGTAGCCTATGAGGATGGGTACGATGTCCTCAAAGTTTGCCGGGTTTGTACAGATCGCCTCACCTAGTATCTCGGGTACACTCCAGGGCACCGTGCCTGACTCATCGGTGGCGTTCCACAGCAGTCTCCTGACCTGCCTGCGGCCCTCTTCATTAGGCATGTTGCCAATTATCCGGCCAACGGCCATGATTGCCCTCCAGGACAGCTCTGAGGTCTTATCGTAGGAAAACGCGATCAGGGCGCTGGTAGTCCGCTTGTTTGTCTTTGATATTTCTACGATCCCGTCGATGTCCCTATCTGCCAACAGCAACTTAATGCTATCCTTTAGCTCTTTAAAATCCATACATACCTCCTTGTAATCTAAGAGAGAGAAAGAAGAAGAAAAAGGGGGGCGGCTCCGCCCCCCCCTTACCCCCCCTGCAAGGGGACCAGTCCCCTTGACCCCATTATTGTGTGGGTGCAACTTTAGTTGTAGTCTGTGAGATTATTGTAAATTTGATGCGTCTCCTTTACAATTTGTTTATAAAGAGGAAAAAGTCATACGGCAGTATGTCGTGTCGCAGGGAGATGGAGGGTGAGAGCTCTGACAGGGCAAAGTTGACCAGGGTCTCAGGGTAGATGTAGAACAATTCGTAGCTCTGTGCTGGATTGTGTGCCGACAGGCCGTTAAAGACGAGGGTCTTGCGGCAGCGTTTAAAGAGGCGTCTCAGGACACGTTTAATTGTCTCCTCAATGCCCTCGACCTTAAGGTTAAAGACGCCGCACAGAAAGATATAGTCGAAGTCCTCCGTAAGCTCATCCTCTTCTATGTCAAAGACCATGAAACGGGTATCGGGATATTTTTCTTTTGCCTTTGCTATCAACCCTGGGTTTATGTCCATACCCGTGTACTGGATGCGATACCCCTTTTGCCGTAGAAACGGATAGAGGTCGCCCTTGCCACAGCCATAGTCCAGGACCCTGCCCGCTATGACGTCATCTGTGTCAACAAGCCCCTCGTAATGAAGCATCTGTCCCGGCGACGTCCACCGGAGGGCCTCCGGTCTGTCGCCGTGCATCCTCAACGTGTTGTCATAAAACGACACCAAGTATTCCTTTGACAACGTATCCACGCAATAATTATAACATAATTTCCAGTTTCCAGGAAATACGACTATACTCTTTCCTCTCATAATCTCTGGAACCTCCGTTACAATGGTCTTGAAGGCAATGGGTGCATCAATTTTTCATGGGTAAGAGTATCAATTACGGCGCGTCAAGGGGGCC
>JADFXD010000107.1 GCA_015233725.1 Nitrospirota bacterium
ACGCAAAGAGGCATAACACGGGGTTATCGGTCATCATGTATGACATTGATCACTTCAAGAAGGTAAATGACAGGTACGGTCATTTTGTTGGAGACGTGGTGTTACAGGAGGTCTCGCGGATTGTAGGGGCAGAGATACGCAAGAGCGATTACCTGGCAAGGTTGGGGGGTGAGGAGTTTCTCACAGTGCTACCGTATACGCCGCTGAAGGTGGCCATAGAGATTGCTGAGAGGTTGAGAAAGAGTATCGAGGATGCCCGCCTTAACATCTGTGGCAACAAGGTCGCCATCACGGCGAGCTTCGGTGTCGCCGAGTTAAATGAAGACTCCGACAAGGACTCTATCGTGCGCGATGCCGACGAAATGCTCTATGAGGCCAAACGACTAGGCAGAAACACCGTCATTGCCAACGTAAAGGACGATTATACGAAGGATTCTTATACGATTGAGTGTCTCAACTAAACAGCCATAAGCTCAAATCGCGTTGGCGATCGTGTAAAAGATATCAGCCATCCTGATTATACCCAGGAGCTTCTTCTTACCCTCAAGGACTGGCAGTATCGTGGTGTTGTGGCAAAACATCATATATGCGGCCTTGGTTATGGGGTCGTCGTGGTTTACGAAGGTGTTTATTGGTGTCATGATTTCGCTGACGGGATGTTGCAGCACCTCCTTGCCCTTGACGTCAAAGAGCGTCTCCCACGAGGTGGATGCTAACGGAGCATCGTCCTGGCTATCGTTCTGACCATCATCCTTTAGGGGGTCGGTCTTTATGGCCTCGGCAAGAGTAGCAGGATTGAGCAGTTTCGGCTCAAGACCCCTGAGTATCTCCTGGATGGATACGCTGCCAAGCAGATGGTACTTCTCATCAAAGACCAGTATCATCATCGAATACGGGTAGCTCTTTGCGTCGGGATACGACTTTCTGATCAACCGTATCGCCTGCTTTATCGTAAACCAGTAAGGGATGTGCGGCATCTCAAATATGTCAACCATCATCTCCTGAACCTTCTTGTCTCCTATCATCTATAAGTTACTCCTTCTAATAAACCTGCTAGTCAAAGTAATCTGCAAATGCTGAATAGTGTCTTGACTTCATAATAATCCAACGCTTAAAGGCGGTAAAGGCAGAATCTTTTCTTAGCTCTGTTTCTATTTTTTCACGAAGTATTTCCTTCTTATTAACACTATCAGTCTGTTTATATTTTTTTAAAAGCTCTTTAAAATAAAGAATTTTATCTTTTAATAGTATCCTTAGATTAGAGGCTTCCATTGTTAAATTAGAGGTTTTCATTGTTTTAGCTGGCGATTTTCCATTATAAACTTCAGTTAAGAGTTTAACGGTGTTGTCAATGATTTTCTTATATCTACTATCAAGAGTATTTGTAATTAATTCTATATTTGTAGTTAATCTTACGGTAAATTCATAGTTTATATCATACTCATATTTAATCCAATTAACGACATCGTGCTGTGAATTTGTACAATTCAGGATTTTGTTATCATCATTAGTGTTGTATCTTGTTGATGTTGTGATATTACAATGCCTGCAAGCAAAAAACAAATTATCCCATTGAAACTTTAACTCCTTACCACAACTTTGTGGAACAAAATGCTCAACTTCCATCCCGCTATTAATTGGAGTGTATTCACAGATATAACATTTGTTCTTGAAATCCGTATGCAATCTCTTCAAGACATCACTTTTATCTGGTTCAGGGTATGATCTTTCTATGTTAACCATCTTTAATTTGAGTAGATTTTTTTGTGTCTAACTATCTGGTTAAACTCATTATAGGCTGATTTTCTTTTTCTTCTCGTTTTTCTTCGATGTCCATAAGTTTCAGTGCCAGTTCTTTTGATAAAAATGGAGGGATTTTTTGTAAGTATATCTCTAATTCGATCATCTTGCCTTTCTCTTCTCTTGTGAGTGTCTCAGACAACACCAGACGCTCATACTCCTCAATCTTATCTTTAATGTCTTGTGAATACTTATCAATATCAAAGTAAGCCTCTACGATGCCGTCATAGGAATATCCACTGAAGTCGCTCGCTATAATATTGTTCTGCAAGTCGCAGATTACAGCGTTTTCAATTGAGCTTAACACAAAAGGCGAATGGGTCGTAACGATGAACTGAATCCTTGGAAAAAACGACGTCAAAAACGGTAATATCTTTTTTTGCAGCGAGACGTGCAAGTGCGCCTCGATCTCGTCTATCAACACAATTCCCTGGATATCGTAGCTCTTAGCTCTATGTGGTTCCATCCTCATTATGAGTTCCAAAACTATATCAAAGATTGCCGAATAACCATCAGAAAGCTGATTGAAGGTAAATTTATCTCTGCCTTTTTTGATTATGTTGTGGTTGTAATTTTTTCTGTCAAATTCCAATTTCAATTCGTCATCCTCAAATATATCTTTAAGGCTTTGTTCAAACATCTCAAACCAGTTATCTATTTTATTAACCGTTTCGATATCATTATCCCTTTCGGCAAAAAGCCTGTCTACTTGTAAGTTTACAATGTGTTGTGTCAATTCAGAGCCTGCTTTATCGCTAAATTCATACTTGTCTTTAAAGTCAACTTTTTTCATACCGGTTGGTTGTATCAACTCCGATCCTCTCTTAGCGTTAAAAAAAGCAAGAATATATTTGCCATTTAAATATAAATCTTCATACTTTGAGTATTCAACATTTAACAATATCTTCATGCCTATCATTATAGTTACAATTGTTCGAGACTTATCTTTTTGAACCTTATTTTTTGGCATTTGGTTAATTAAGATATTCCTTATAGACCCCAACACCGAAGTCTTTCCGCTTCCGTTGATGCCCGTGAAGATCAGATGTTTTCGCTCGGTATCCGAAAGGTGTATCTCGATATCCTTCAGATGCCTGACCTTATGGATTGCTACATTGGTTATGTATACGTCTTCGTCTGCCATATTCTTATGCTCTATTATAAACCAATGCTTACAAAAAAAGTAAACCACTGCTTTGTAACAAGAGCTTGGATGTAAGTAAGTAAGGATTGGAGAATTATGGGGTCAAGGGGACTTCTTCGTGGCCGGGGTGCCTCACCCCTCCCCTTGCAGGGGGGGTCTGAAGGGGGCCAGGAGCGTCCTGGAGCGGTAAAGAAGCGGAGCCGCCCCCTTCTCTTTCTTTTCTTTTCTTTTTGTTTATATCTGTGCTACGGCCTTTCCTATAGCCGCCCTCATGTCGTCGGGCGTGAAGGGTTTTGAGAGGAAATCGAAGGCGCCCTTTTCCATGGCGTGCCTGGCCAGCTCCATCATGGCAAAGCCGGTTATCATTATCACTTTTGTCCTGCTTGATTTTCTCATTGCACGCTCCAGGACCTCGATCCCATCCACGTTGTCCATCCGAATGTCTGTGACCACTACGTCGAACTCTTTTTCGTCGATTCGTTTCAAGGCCTCCGCGGGCACTACGTACGTTTCGACATTGAAGGCACCCTTAGAAAGGGCAGCCTTAAGCTGTTTCCCTACAATAGGCTCGTCGTCCACGACGAGGACTTCATAAGCGTTTCCCATTTAACCTCCATGTTCCATTGCGATAAATCCTGATTATCTGTACGTCTCCGCATATCTTTCAAATATGTCCTCGGTTATGATAACTTCCACGTTGGCCACATCCCTTATGCTCTTTGCCGCATTTCTGACCGTGTCAACGAGCTTTTGTCTCTTGCCTTCCGTTGCCCTTGCGTGAATGAACACACTACCACTTGCCGCACGCACACTAACGTCGCGATCAACGTCTATAAGGGCAGCCCGCACCCTGAAGGAGAGTTCTATGTTTTTCAGACAATTAACCGAATAAGTCGTCGTGCGGTAACGTTTGGACAAGGCCTGCACCGAAATGGTTCTTATGACGTCTTTCATACCCGCCTTTCCCGTATTGATGACCATATCGCAGAGGCCTTCCTCATTACCGTTTATACCGTAAAGAAAACTGGTCAACTTACTGTGCCCCTTGTCTTCTTTAAGTAATTTTTTAAGCGCCTTGCCTCCGGTTATGTCTTCCGTCTTTGCCTTAAGTTGTACCCTCGCCTCGATATCGGACTGTAGGTATACCTTAAGCACGTGGGATACGCCCTGGATGAGCAAATGCCCTGCCGGCCCGTAGTAGACTACGTTGTCGTCCAGAAGGAGCCTGGCCAGGGTTGACTGGTAACAGGATATAAGTTTGCTTCTTGTCGTTAGGGGTATTCCCCAAAACGTAGGCGCATCTTCAAGGGCGCTGCGAATCTTTGTCTCCGCAATACCAAATCCCTTTGATGTAGCGGCAAACACCTCGTCGCCTATACACTTGTAACCTAACTCACTGGCCAAGCCTTCTGCGATTACCTTGCCCATACTGTAAGAATCCCTGTTTATCGTTATGACTGCCATATATATACCTCCATTTTGTCTTGGAGCCGCAGCTCCTATTTACATGGTTTCGTAGACCGGTATGCAATGACCGGCATGACCAGCAACCGTAGGGAGCAATCCCTCCCTGTCTTTGCCGCTCAATGACTTTCCTGGTTCTTTGTATAGCTTCAGTCCGATAGACTTGTTTATGTCGCATTCTGAAAAGATTCTAAGCGGACAATTAACGCATTTTTTCATGTCGAGGACAGGAACGATGTTTTTCAGAGTTGTCCTCTTGTGGTCAAAGATATGGTCGGAGCCGATAGCGTCGATTACTCCACTTACCTTTAAGATATCGAATACCTTCGGCTTGATGCCGCAAAGATAAATGTCGCCGTTATTCCTGCGGTATTCGTTTACGATGTTCTTGAACGACTCACACCCTGCCGAGTCGATATGGTTTATGTTGGAGGCAACGACGATGAGCTTGTCCTGGTCCGGATAGTAGGTCTTCAATCGCGAAATCTGCTCTTCCACGTAAAAAGTGGCTGCAAAATACATGTCTCCCTCTATGGTGGCTATACCGAGCTGTGGGCATTGGGACAGACTGGGGTCAGTAACGAACTTGCGGCTGCCAGGCTCCGGCACCTTGGACAGTACGGAAGGTTTGGCGGTTTTCTTCAGATAGAGCCCTATCGAAAGAAAGGTGCCAACGTAGATGGCAAACTCCAGCTCAAGGAAAAGGGCTGAGAAAAATGTAACTGCCATAACGAAGGTATCGGCCTTTGATATCTTCATTATACTGTCGATATGGTGAAAGTTCACCAACTTGTAGGCGACAACCAAAATGACCGCCGCCATCGAAGGCATAGGGAGATATGCCACATAAGGGGCTACGAGGACTAGGATGCCTTCGAGCAAAACGGCGGCAAAAAGGGCAGCCGCTGCTGTTTTAGCACCCGACTGGTAGTTTATGCCAGACCTCGTAAAAGACCCCGAACAGGCGTAGGCCGAAAAAAACGACCCTATCAAGTTAGAGAGCCCCTGCCCTATGAACTCCTGGTTTCCGTCTATACGCTGCCCCGAATGTAACGCTATCGATCTGGCTATCGATACGGCCTCCATCAGACCGAGCATCGCAATGGCCAGCGCCGGCGTTGCAAGGAGCTTAATCGACTCCAACGAGAAGGTCGGCACCTTAAAGGGAGGAAGGGAGGCCTGTAAGGCACCCACGACGCGCACTCCCTGATTGTTCCAGCCAAGGGCCACCGTCAATATGCTGCCTATAACCATGGCTATCAGCATACCGGGCCACTTGGGCTTTACCTTGTGTATCACTATGACGGCGGCTAGTGTCACTGCCGCTACGGTTAGGGAACGGGGATTATACTGTGCGATATTGGCTACGAGCTGCTGCAAACTCTCCACAAAGCCCGGCTTGTTCTTGAAGGTGAGGCCAAAGAGATGCTTCAACTGGCTTGCGGCGATGAGGAGTGCCGCTCCAGAGGTGAAACCGGTAACCACCGAATGGGAAACGAAATTAATCAACCCCCCCAGCCTGGACAACCCCAGGGCGAATTGAAACATACCGGTTATACAGGTTAGAAGCATGGCAAGCTCTATGTAATGACCGGAACCGGGTTCGGCCATATTGACCAGGGTGCCAAATATTACGATGGAGATAGCCGTCGTCGGTCCAGAGATAAGATGCCTCGACGAACCAAAGAGCGCCGCGATAATTGCAGGAATCATGGCGGAATAAAGACCATACTGGGGCGGCATGCCCGCTATCATGGCAAAGGCCACGCCCTGGGGAAGAACTAAAACAGCGCCCGTCAACCCGGCGAAAAGGTCGTTCTTCCATGTGTGTCGTACCTCCGGCAGCCACTTCAAAAATGGAAATAGCGGTCTTAACCAGCGGTTGTAAGAGCTGATGTCGCTGGGTTCACCAACCTGTGTTGTAATATGCGCTTTCTCCAGCGCCTGTGCACCTGTCATCTAAAAATCCTCCTTAAGTTGTATAAATACTATTGGAGGGAAAGAAGGGGGTAGCGCTGCCTCTTAGCTTTGCGCTCCAGGACGCTCCTGGCCCCCTCAGACCCCATGTCAAGGACACCAGTGCCCTTGACCCCATAATTGTCGTTCTTGCATTCATTCTCAATCTTGTATGTATAAAATTTATTTCCATGTGCTTACTTTATGTATCTATAATATTGGTCTGGGGAACCTTATATCAATCCGTAAAGATATGTTTTTCAGCCAGTAAAAACGCCTATGAGCTATAGGTAAATTACCTATAGCTATTTGCCGACATAAGAGTTACAATAGGTTTAATGGAGCATATATACTTTAGACACGATTTAGATGTAATTTACTTTGTCTATGGCCTGTCATTTTTCATAATGGGGTACAGCATCTTAACCCAGTACAAACCAAACAACATCTTTAAGATCGGCAGGATTATCTGGCTTCTGGGCTTGTTCGGGGTATTGCACGGTATAAACGAGTGGCTCGACATGTGGACGCTCATCAAGGGCAGGACAAGGGCGCTCGATGACACGAGGTGGGCGTTTCTTATCATGTCCTATTGTTTTCTCCTGAGTTTCGGGTTCAGGATGTGCCTGCGCAGATCAACCCCAGCGAATGTAATGGTGCGAGCCGCACGGGCAATAAGGGACGAATCTAAAATACGGTCGGGTTTCAATCGTATATTTTCTTACGACCTCTGGTTGATATCATCTATAGTTGTTGTGATAGGGGCAATATCCGTGCAATCCGACGACTTTTGGACGACCTCCAATATCCTGTCGAGGTACTTTATGGGGCTTACCGGCTCGATACTTACCGCAGCGGGATTTATCATGTATTATTACAGAGAGGACGAAAAGCTCAGGGATGCTGCCAACATGAAGTATAAGTTCTGGGTGTTGGCCCTATCCTTTCTTGTCTACGGCATATTGGGGGGATTAATCGTTCCCAGGGGTAATTTTTTCCCCGCAAACGTACTCAACGTCGAGTGGTTCCACTCGGTGACGAACCTCCCTGTACGGTTGATCAGGGGGCTGTTTGTAAGCATATCGGCGTTGAATATCGGCAACATCCTCTCTACCTTCCAGGGGGAGACCAATTGTCGTCTGGAAGAGGCGCTGGCTAATGAAAAAGCAATCGAAGGTGAATTGCTAACCTCCAGGGAACAATTCCGGTCACTGGCAACTCGCCTCCAATCCCTCATCGAGCAGGAGAGAACCAGGATCGCCAGGGAGCTACACGACGAAGTAGGCCAATCCCTTACGTCGTTAAAGATAGACATCGATGAACTGCTCATATCACATGTAGCCTCAGATAATTCTCACCCAGCCTCTGTAAGGAGCGATCCCAGATTAGTATCCCAAATAAACGCAATCGAACGTTCCATCGACTCCGTTATCGACCGTATGCACAACATTGCCACCGACTTGCGTCCGAGTATCCTTGACCAGCTTGGTCTCCTTGCGGCCATCCAGTGGCAGGCAAAGAGATTCGAGGATCGTACAGGGATCAAGTGTAACGTCAGGGTCAGTCACAAGGTCACGTCATCGCTTGACAGTTTTGGCCCCGAGGCCTCTACGGCAATATTTCGCATATTCCAGGAGGCGATAACAAACGTGTGCCGGCACGCAAACGCCAATAAAGTTAATGCCTTCATGTATAATAAGGGTGGCGACTTCATTGTAAAGATAGTTGACGACGGTAGAGGCATAGAAGAAGGCAAGATATTCGATTATAACTCCCTGGGGCTTCTGGGAATGAGAGAGCGTGCGGCCATGCTTGGATGGCACCTGGAGATTAAAGGTAAACCCGGTATGTCAACGGCCGTCAAAATACTTACTCCGGGTACGAATTCCCGACAATGATAAAGATTCTGTTAGTTGACGACCATCCCATAGTAAGGGAAGGGATCATCAAGATACTTCACAGGCAGCAGAATATAGAAACGGTCGCCGAGGCCGAAACCTCTAAGGAGGCGATGGCTCTCCTGAGAGAGTCGCAGTTCAACGTTGTGATCCTGGATATCTCCCTCCCCGACAAGAGCGGACTCTTGACCCTGGAGCAGATAAAACATGACTATCCCGACCTGCCGGTTCTCATGCTAAGTATGTATCCCGAGGAGGAGTACGCCATACAATCGTTAAAGTCGGGCGCCTCAGGGTACCTGACCAAGAAGGCCCTGCCGGGTGAACTACTAAAGGCCATAGCGAAGATTGCAACCGGCGGGAAATACATAACCCCAACGCTGGCAGAAAAACTCGCAAACGAAATCGACACCAAATCAGATAAACCCCTATATAAATATCTGACCAAAAGGGAAGTCCATATCATGGACATGATCGTAACCGGAAAGACCCCTAAGGAGATTGCCGACATGCTGAACCTAAGCGTAAGGACCATCAACACCTACAGAGGCAATATCCTTGAGAAACTACAGTTGAAAAACAACGCCGAACTGGTACGCTATGCAATCGAAAATAACCTGTTCCATAAGTACTAGGCGACCTCGATACAAATTGCCGGTATTGGCCTTGTGGTAAGTGCCTACCCATAATTAATTATATACAAGGAGAAAGAAAAAAGGAGGGCGGCTCCGCCCCCTCCTTGACCTCCCCCGCAAGGGGACCAGTCCCCTTGACCCCATAATGCTCAATCCTAAGTTTTATATAAAAACTTTTGTCCAGGTACTTAACAGATGAGAAAAAAACAACGCTAATGTAGAATTTATAATGTCCGTAGTATTTATGGAGAAATAATAGATAGAAACAAAATACACCGATGGATTTTCTCAAATCTACAGATATCTCTTTATTGCTTGAGTTATCACTGTATTAAGAATTGTATAGACCAAGACTGATAGACTGTGTAGTCTCATTGTCGGTAGTTGGGGTGTTGTAAGTATCTCCCGTTCTATGACGTTTTGGCCCACACTATACAAAAGAATCCTATTTTGTCCAATGTTACTCAGACCCTAATGTCGTTTTGCAAAAATTATGAGATTGACAAATAAATATACGTCGTGTAAACTATCAATATCGTAAAACGATAACTATAGGAGATAGCTATAAGCGATAATGATACGAGACTTTTTTTTAGGATTTATAAAAATCCACATTCTTCACCATGCTGCCAAGGAACCGGTCTACGGTCTGTGGCTTATCGAAGAACTTGACCACCACGGGTATAAACTAAGCCCAGGGACTCTGTATCCCATACTCCATAGGCTTGAAAAGGAACACTACCTGCGATCATATTCTGAAAATGTTGGCGGTAAGGTGAGGAAATATTACAAAATCACGCCGACAGGGGTTGATGCCTTGGACAAAATTAAAGAAAAGATGCGGGAGCTTGTAAGAGAGGTTATGAGGTGAATAATGCCACTTCACCCAAACTTGAAATAGAGTAAAGCAAATGAACAATATCAGCCGTAGGCTGCATAATCTAATAAAAAAGGAGATTTTTCTATGAAGAAATTAGTACAGACCACGGTTATTGGTGCTATATTAGCATCAACGTTGTTATACTTTAAAAGGTCACAATATGAGTATTTTTGAACGACTGAAATTTCAAT
>JADFXD010000108.1 GCA_015233725.1 Nitrospirota bacterium
AATATTTCTGTGATAAGTACCTGCCCTACCAGAAGAGAAGAAAGAAAGGGGCGGAGCCGCCCCCTTCTTGTTTTTTCTTTCTCCTTTCAAGGGAGACACTTTTTGTTTAGCAGCTTAAAGCCCTCAAACCACACGGTGCTGAAGACCCCAAGCAGCAGACAGATGAGTAGGTCGATGACGCCTAACGCGCTGAAGCGAAAGAGCTCCCTTAACTCCGCAACGCAGAGGATTAACCCAAGGAAAAAGCTGGCCCCGCCAATTACCCACCAGGAGGCCGGATTTTTACAGCGCAGGATCGAGGCAACCCCCTGGGTCCACGACCGGTTTGTCAATATCAAGGCAATGTTGGCAACTATAAGTGTGGTAAAAGCAAGCGTCCTGGCATACACCTCACCGCGACTCCTGACCACGGTATAGACCGCCATCACGACAAACAATATCACGATGCCCTGCAGGATGCTCAAGATCAATGCCCGCCTGCTAAATAACGGGTCATTCAGTTTCCGTGGTGACCTCTTCATCACGTTGGCCTCCTCGGGCTCCATCTCAAAGACAATCGAACACGCAGGGTCAATGATCAGCTCCAGAAACACGATGTGAACGGGCAAGAGAATGAGGTTCCAATTCAAAAACACCGGCAACAACGATATCCCCGCAATGGGGATATGGATGGCAATAATGTACGAGAAGGCCTTGTTGAGGTTATCGAATATCCGCCGTCCCATCCTTACGGCGTGGACAATAGAGGAGAAGTCGTCATCGAGCAGGACGATATCTGCCGCCTCACGAGCCACATCTGTCCCGCGGGCGCCCATGGCGATGCCAATGTGTGCGGCCTTGAGGGCTGCGGCATCATTGACGCCATCCCCCGTCATGGCCACGACCTCGCCGTTGGCCTTTAGCGCATTTATGAGGCGTAGCTTCTGCTCCGGGATAACGCGGGCAAAGATGTTGACCGTCCTGACCCTGCCCTTGAGCTCCAGGTCGTTGAGCCTGTTTAGCTCCTGCCCGGTAATGATCTGCCCTGATGGGATTAATCCGATCTGTTGCGCTATCTTTTGTGCGGTAACAGGGTAGTCCCCCGTGATCATGACCACCCTGACCCCGGCGGCATAACACTCCTTAACCGCCTCCCTGACCCCCCCACGCACAGGGTCTGACAGACCAATAAGCCCCAGGAACTCAAACTGAAAGTCATGCTGCCCCTGCGGCAGGGCGCCCTCGCTAAACTCCGCCTTCGCCACGCCAATGACCCGTAACCCATCCCGTGCCATCATATCTATGTCGTGGGATAGTTGTGCCTGCTGTTGCCTCTGTAGATGGCATATATCCGCGATGGCCTCGGGCGCCCCCTTGGCCGCTATGATCAGACGGTCTCTATCGGGGGACCTGTAGACACGCGACATGGCAAGCAGCCCCTCCGACAGTGGATACTCGCACACCATTGTCCAATTGCCGTGGATGTGCTCGGTACCGGCCATCGCACAGAGGCCAAACTCCCTTATGGCCTTCTCCATAGGGTCGAAGGGGTCTATGGCGCTGGCAAGTATGCCAAACTCCACGACCTCGTGCAGGTGCTCGGCAATGGGCATCGCTGCATCTGCGATATCGTAGGATTTTCCCTCAACGATGACCCTGCAGACGGTCATGCGATTTAGCGTGATCGTGCCGGTCTTGTCCACGCACAAGACGGATGCCGCCCCCAGGGTCTCAACAGACGGCGCCTTCCTTGTCAGGATGTTCTTCTGCGCCATACGCCAGGCGCCAAGGGCAAGAAAGACCGCAAAGACAACCGGAAACTCCTCCGGCAATATCGCCATGGCAAGCGTGATCCCCGCAAGGAGCCCATTGAGCCAGTTCCCCTGCAACACCCCATGTACGATGGCCGCTATGACGCAGAGCAATAGACCCAGAACGGCAAGATTGCGTACAAACCGTCCCATCTCTCTTTGCAACGGGCTATGGTGATTTTCGATTGACTCCAGCGCCTTTCCGATCAATCCCATTTCG
This sequence comes from Nitrospirota bacterium, assembly GCA_015233725.1. Classification (GTDB taxonomy): domain Bacteria; phylum Nitrospirota; class Thermodesulfovibrionia; order Thermodesulfovibrionales; family Magnetobacteriaceae; genus Magnetobacterium. The sequence continues at coordinate 2,011 of JADFXD010000108.1, forward strand.
GTCTCGGCGGCAATTTCCTTCACCACGGCCACGCCAAATCCCTTCACCACTAGCGTGCCACTATAGACAAATGGTTGGGCATCCCCCCCGGGGCGTGACATCTCCATGTCGATATCTCCAGTTGTCTTGGTAACCGGCACGGACTCACCCGTTAACAGCGACTCATCAACCAACAGGCTTGTGCAGTGTATCAGGATCGAATCCGCTACAACGCGGTCCCCCTCCGAGATGATTATTGTATCGCCTCGTACGACCTCACGCCCTGGGACCCGCTTGTGTTGACCATCGCGGATCACCAATGCCCGTGGGGCAGAGATGTCCCTCAATGCCTCCAGGGCGTGCTCTGTCTTGCGCTCCTGATAGATCGTGATACCTATGACCACGACCACAAACCCCAGGAGCATCAATGCCTCCTGAGTATCACCGATGACCAGGTATATCGCCCCCCCTGAGATCAACAGCAGAAACATCGGCTCCCGAAACACCTCAAGGATGATGCCAAGGATACCACGCCTCTTAGCAGAAGGAAGCTCGTTGTATCCCTCCCGCTGTAGCCTCAGAGCGGCCTCTTTCTGAGAAAGCCCTCCGATTGAATGGATATCAATGTTCATCATAACTCTACCCCTAAAGAAAAAAAAAAGAAAAGAAAGGGGCGCCTGGCCGCCCCCCTTTATAACCCCCTGCAAGGGCATCAATGCCCTTGACCCCTTATAGCGTGGCACTGTCAATTATCTCTTGTTCACAGTATAATAAGTATACACAATAATTTGGTTCTTTCGCAAAGTGAAAGGGTAATCAGGTAGAAAAAATTACCGTGTCATTTAAGATTTTTTTACTTTTTTTCCTTAATTGTATGTTATAATGTATTGTTGTGCTTGATAGGGTTAAGGTTGAGGGCAGGCAGAGAAGCAGGCTGGATTTGACAAAAGAGTTAGTTTACAAATATAATCTTTGTAATCAGAATATTGATCGGAGGTAATATGGCAGAAGGCGTAGTTAATGCAACGTCGCAGACGTGGGAGACGGAGGTCTTACAGGCAGGTGGTTTGGTGTTAGTTGATTTTTGGGCAGTGTGGTGTGGACCCTGCAGGATGGTAGCGCCTATTGTTGAGGACCTGGCGAAGGAGTATACAGGACGGGTGAAGGTCGTGAAGTTAAACACGGACGAAAACCCTGACATCGCCAGTAAGTATAAGATAATGGGAATCCCGACACTTATGTTTTTTAAGGGTGGTGACAAGGTAGACCAGCTTGTTGGCGCGGTGCCCAAGCATCAACTAAAGGACAAGATCGACGGCCTGTTAGGATAAAAGGGCTTATGTTTAATTCCTTAAGCGAGAAGCTTGACTCAGTATTAAAGAAGCTAAAGGGCAAGGGGGTCCTCAAGAGCCAGGATATAGACGTAGCGATGAAGGAGATCCGTCTGGCCCTTTTGGAGGCTGACGTCAACTTCAAGGTAGTCAAGGGGTTTATCGAGCGGGTACGGGACAAGGCCGTAGGCAATGAGGTACTGGAGAGTCTGACCCCTGGTCAGCAGGTGGTCAAGATAGTTCACGATGAGCTGTGTGTGCTGCTTGGCTCAGACAACGAAAGGATTCAGTTGTCCCCCAATCCACCAACCGTACTGATGATGATTGGTCTTCATGGCTCTGGTAAGACCACAACAGCGGCCAAACTCGCCAGACACTACAGGGCTCAGGGGAGGCGACCCCTGTTGGTAGCGGCAGACCTTCAGAGGCCTGCCGCCATAGACCAGTTGATCACCCTGGGCAAACAGATAGACGTGCCGGTGTTTTTCTCAAGGGAAGAAAAGAACCCTGTTGTGGTGTGTAGCAACGCCGTCTCTGAGGCCAAAAGGGAGGCACGCGACCTGCTGATCCTCGACACCGCAGGCCGCCTGCACATCGACGATGCCCTGATGACCGAGCTTAAAGAGGTCAAAGACACCATACGTCCCAGGGAGACGCTATTTGTGGCCGACGCAATGACCGGACAGGATGCCGTCAACATAGCAAAGGCCTTCAGTGAGAAGATCGGCATAGACGGGATAATCCTCACAAAGATGGATGGCGATGCCAGGGGTGGAGCCGCGCTGTCGATTCGCGAGGTAACGGGTAAACCGATAAAGTTTATCGGCATGGGTGAAAAGATAGACATGCTGGAGCCGTTTTACCCCCAGCGTGTGGCATCGAGGATACTCGGGATGGGGGATGTCCTGAGCTTCATCGAAAAGGCCCAGCAGTCCTTTGACGAGCACGAGGCCGAGTCGCTTAAGAGCAAGATACTCGGCGATGGCTTTACCCTCGATGACCTCAAGGAGCAACTCAGAAAGATCCGCTCCATGGGACCTATTGAAAACCTCCTCTCAATGATCCCGGGCGTAAACAAGCTCAAGGGCGTAAATGTCGATGAGAAACAGTTTGTAAAGATAGAGGCTATCATCAGCTCTATGACCAAAAAGGAGCGAAACAATCCGCAGATACTCAACGGCAGCCGAAAGGTCAGGATCGCCACCGGTAGCGGCACCGACGTCTCCGAGGTAAACAGACTCCTGAAACAGTACAAGGATATGAAAAAGATGATGAAGATGTTTAAGGGTAAGAAGGGTTTAAGACTGCCCAATATCCTGCCCTTTTAGAGTGACTTGTTGATTTATTTCACGTATTTACTTTGACCACCTGGATATATTAAAATATCTATGTAGGAATGTATTTGGAGGTATGTATTTGCTAAAGATTAGACTGACACGGATAGGAGCACATAAGAGACCCTTCTACAGGGTGGTTGTGACCGATTCAAGGACAAGGAGAGATGGACGCTTCCTCGATATCGTGGGGACATATAATCCCTTAAAGGAACCCTCGGAAGTAAAGATTGATATTGAAAAGTGCAAGAGCTGGCTTGGCAATGGAGCTCAGCCTACGGATACGGTTAGAAAACTATTACGAAAGGCTGGATTACAATTGCAGACAGCCTAATTCATTTGGAGGTGGTCATGATGAAAGACTTAGTTGAGGTTATGGCAAAGGCCTTGGTCGATAGGCCGGATGAGGTAGCAGTGAAGGAGATCGAGGGTGAGAAGACAACCGTTTTCGAATTAAGAGTGGCCGCAAGTGATCTGGGTAAGGTCATCGGAAAACAAGGAAAAACCGCCAGGGCAATGAGAACTATCCTCTCAGCAGCAGGTACAAAAATAGGCAAACGCTCAGTGTTGGAGATACTTGAATAAAAAAGTTCAGTATTGCAATTGAAATACTATGTATAAGCATACACCGTGAACAAAAATTAAGGGGTCAAGGGCACTGGTGCCCTTGCAGGGGGGGGCGAGGGGGGGCAGCGCCGCCCCCCTTTTTCTTTTTCTATAGGCAATGAAGATAGACGTACTGACCATATTTCCAGGGATGATCACATCGTACATGACCCAGGGCATGATGGCCAGGGCCATACAGAAGGGTTTGGTGGATTTAAGCGTAACCGACATCAGGGACTTTGCAACCGATAAGGCCCGCACCGTGGATGACTACCCCTATGGGGGCGGTCCGGGGATGGTCATGAAGATCGCACCCGTCTTTAGCGCCATGCAATCGCTACAGTCTGATGGCATCAAAAGACACGTCATACTTACAACGCCACAAGGCAGGGTGTTTGACCAATCAAGGGCACAAGAGCTGGCAACGCAATCCAAACCGCTGACCCTTATATGCGGCAGATACGAGGGCATTGACGAAAGAACCCTGGAGCTGGTCAACGAGGAGATATCCATTGGCGATTATGTCTTGACTGGCGGTGAGTTGCCGGCGCTGGTCATAATAGACAGCGTCGTGAGGCTCATACCTGGTGTGTTGGGAGATAGTCGCTCCGGGATGGAGGATTCATTCTCATCGGGCTATCTGGATTATCCACACTACACGCGTCCAGAGGAGTTTCAGGGCAGGTGTGTCCCACCCGTGTTGTTATCCGGTAACCACAAGGAGATCAACCGGTGGCGCACGAAACAGGCCATCAGAAAGACCCTCAAACTCAAGCCATACCTTATCAACACGGAGACGTTGACCAAAGAGGAACAAATAATCTTGAAAGAAATCAAGGAGGATATAGAAAATGAACTTAGTTAGGGCATACGAGGAGCGATTTAGGAAGGAAACGATCCCTGTATTTCACATCGGGGATACCATCAGGATCAGCGTAAGGGTTGTCGAGGGCGACAAGGAGCGCATACAGCCTTATGAGGGGGTCGTTATTGCGCGCAAGAGCGGCGGCATCCGGGAGACCATGACGGTCAGAAAGATATCCTTCGGGGTTGGCGTTGAGAGGATATTCCCGTTGCACTCGCCCATCATCAAGGAGATACAACTGATCAAGCGTGGAGACGTCAGGAGGGCAAAGCTCTACTACCTGCGTCACAAGAAGGGTAAGGACGCAAAGATCAAGGAAAAGGCAAGAGAGATAAAGAGGCCTGTTGCACCCAAGCTGGCCCAAGCCGCCCAAAACTGATCAAGACTAAATTGAGGGAGCTCTTTGAACATGACAGGGCGTATTATGACAGCGGCCTGGGCCTCGTAGCCGGTATCGATGAGGCCGGTCGGGGGCCGCTGGCAGGTCCTGTCGTTGCGGCGGCGGTTGTGCTTGGCGCAGGTGTTTACATAGAGGGCGTCAATGATTCCAAGAAGCTCTCTGAGGCTCGGCGGCGGGCGTTGTTGTGGGAGATCGTCTGCCGTGCTGCCGACATCGGAGTGGGTGTCGTGGATGCCGCCGAAATCGACAGGGTCAATATCCTCAATGCCACCAAGGCGGCCATGAAAGAGGCCGTTGCGCAGTTAAACACCTCACCGGATATCCTGCTTATTGACGCCGTCAAGCTGCCCGATATTGACATCAGGCAGTGTTCTATCATCAAGGGGGATGCAAAGAGCGCTGCTATAGCGGCTGCCTCCATAGTGGCAAAGGTCGTGCGGGATTCGTTGATGTTGGCGTATCATCAACAGTATCCCCAGTACGGCTTCAACGCCCACAAGGGATACGGTACCAGGTATCACATCGAGGCGATACGCACTCACGGCCCCTGCGACATCCACAGGCGCTCATTTGCTCCAATAAGAAAATAAAGAAAAAAAAAGGGGCGGCGGAGCTTCTTTACCGCTCCAGGCACGCTACTGGTCTTGCGGTGGCTGGGTTGGGGGTGTGGGGTATGCACAAGGGAATTTTCTCTTGACAAATAAATTATAGTTAGGTTATTCTAAAACTATGGAACTATCATGCTACACAAAGGTCTTTAAGGCCCTCTCAAATGAGCAGAGGCTGAAGATATTTATCATGCTTTATAAGAATTGCTGTTTGCCTGAAGGGTCGGTCATTGGGGCTGATTTACAGGGACAGGCCTGTTGTGCTGCCGATGCAACCATGGATAAAGCCTTTACTAAGATTTGCGATACCACGAATCTATCAAAATCTACCATTTCTCATCACTTCAAAGAACTGCAAAACGCGGGACTGATAACCTGCCAACGCGATGGCCAGATATATCGCTGCAGGGTGAACAGGGAGGTGATTGATTCTATTAAAGATTTCCTGAGATGATTTTTTTTGGCAGTAAATTTCGAGAGTTCTCGAATACTATAACAATCAAGGAGGTAAAACGGTATGGAACAAGAATGTTGCAGCTTCAAGGTCACAGCAACTGAGGATGGGTTTAAGGTGGAAATAAAGGATGGCAGTATTAAAGAATTCCTTAAATCCATGTTCAAAAACTGCTGCCCGGCGGTCGATGCCGCAAAGGCAGAGCAGGTCTGCTGCAACCCAGGCAAGTAATTAGCGCTTGCCTCTGTTGATAAGAGGGAAAGGCGGCTCTGTGAGGGGCCGCCTTATTTTTGCCCAAGACATCCCGTCCCATTTGGCCTTTCTTTAATGCGTTTGCCCAACGAGGCAGGCCTTGACACGCGGAGAGGACTGACCACTAAAGAAGACATTGCCAAACTCAGTGAGCGCATCGTTAAAATTGACGGCGAAATAACGCTCATTTACAACTACTGAAAGCTGTTGACTTAGCCTCGGGTCTATACTATAATAAAGCTATGTCTGTAACATTACCAATAGAAGTATACGAGGCATTAGAAAAAGGCTTGGGACGCGACGAAGCTAAACGGGTCATTAAGGCGTTTGAGACAGCGATCTCGGATGTCACCGAGTACAAGTGGAGAACAAGCAAAGACGAGCTCTTGACGGAGATGGAAAAGAGATTCGCCACAAAGGCAGACCTGGCATTGCTTGAAGCAAAAATGAAGCTATACTTTCTCGTTCTCATATTTGTCATTATTTTGACCAACTCCAGGGCGCTTGATTTACTGTATAAGTTCTTGGTGTTTTTAAAATAAATCTATGGATACAAGCATAGACACTCTAAAGATAAGTACCTGGACAAAAGTTTTTATATAAATCATGAAAGTCTTCTTCATGCACTAAACTCTTTCACGGGAGTCTACCATTACAACTACTGAAAGCTGTTGACTTAGCCTAGGGTCTATGCTACAATAAAGCTATGTCTGTAACATTACCATTAGAAGTATATGAGGCATTGGAAAAGGGCCTGGGACGTGACAGTGCTAAACAGATAGTCAATGCGTTTGAAACGGCGATATCGGATGTTACCGAATACAAGTGGAAGACAAGCAAAGATGAGCTTTTGACGGAGATGGAAAAGAGATTCGCCACAAAAGCAGAATTGGCATTACAAGAGGCAAGGATAAACGCCAGAATAGACAAATTGGAATCTAAACTGGAATCTAAAATAGATAAACTGGAATCCAAACTGCTGTTATACTTTCTCATTCTCATGTTTGTCATCATATTGACCAATTCCAATGCACTCGATTTATTACATAATTTCTTAGGGTTCGTTAAGTAGCAGGATAGAGAGAGGGGCGGCTTCATATAGTTGACTTAGCCCTGGACCTGTGCTATCATAAGACTATGGACACAAATATAGACACATTAAAAATATATGAACGGTTAAAAAGAGCTAATGTCGATAAACAAGCGGCTAAGGAGATTGCTGAGGTATTTAAGGATATTGCTGAATCCTCTTTAGCCACAAAAACCGACATAGAAAGGCTGAGACTAGAGATTGAAAAAGCAAAGGCAGAGATTGAAGCAAAGTTAGAAATTAGGTTAGCTTCAATAGAAATCAAGTTAGCCGAAGCAAAGATAGACACTATCAAATGGGTAGCCGCTATGTTGGTTGCTCAAGCAGCCGTGATAGGCGCTTTTATACGATTATTTTCGCATTGAGGCAAGGGCATATTAGACTTTTGGCATTAAAAATGCCGAGCGCTATTGCTGCAGGACAGTTGTATAATAAGCTTATGAGTGTAATAGCGATACCGAAGGCACTAAGTGACAAGCTCGGTGATGAGGGGACGGATGCCCTTGCTAAAGTCATCAACGAAGCAGGTCTTGATACTCGTAGAGAGCTGGCTACCAAAGAAGATATCGCCAAACTGGACGGTGAAATCAAACTACTCCGGTGGATGCTTGGCCTTATCTTAGCCTGCGTCATATCGCTTGTCAGGAAAGCCTTCTTCATGCACTAGACTCAACCGTTTTGCAATACTATCCCGACTATCCTTATGTTTCTTACTCTATGCTTATTTGGCAGCTTACCCTGCATGTGGCAGCACATTAGCAGTCTTTGTCGATTCCACGCCTGTTTGCTTATTTGATCGGGTGGGTGCAGATTGTGCCCGGTTTTGATACCCTGTGACACCCTGGGGGTAGGCTTATTTATTGGCGGGAGCGTGTGGGAATCGAACCCACCCTGCCCGATTTTGGCAGGCAACATCGGATTTGAAGTCCGGGGGGGACACCAGT
>JADFXD010000015.1 GCA_015233725.1 Nitrospirota bacterium
AGGTCGATATCGCCGGCAGGAGTAATGCCAGGGTGCTGATCATGGGCGAGAGCGGTTCTGGCAAGGAGCTTGTGGCCAGAAACCTGCACCTACAGAGCGATAGGGCAAACAAGGCATTTGTGGAGGTCAACTGCGTGGCGATCCCAACGGAGCTTATTGAGAGCGAGCTGTTTGGCCACGAGAAGGGGTCATTTACCGGCGCGTTTGAGAAGAAGAAGGGCAAGTTTGAGCTCTCCCACGAGGGCACGCTCTTCCTGGATGAGATCGGCGACATGTCTATGACCACCCAGGCAAAGGTCTTGCGCGTCATAGAGACCCAGGAGTTTCAGCGCGTTGGCGGCAGCAAGAACATAAAGGTGGATGTGCGTATAATCGCCGCCACAAACAAGGACCTCCCCAAGGAGGTTAAGGATGGTAAGTTCCGTGAGGACCTCTTCTTCAGACTCAACGTCATCCCCATAATCGTCCCACCCCTGCGTGAGAGAAAGGAAGACCTGCCGCTGTTGATAGACTTCTTTATGAACCTCTTCGCCACCGAATACGGCAAACCCGTCAAGACCATAGACCATGAGGCTCAAAAGATACTCCACAGCTACGACTGGCCAGGCAATGTCAGGGAGTTGAAGAATACCCTCGAACGCCTGTTCATAATGGTTCAATCCAAGGTAATTACGGGCGCTGAGGTTGCCAATTACAAGAATACCTCGGTAGACTACTTCGCCTTTGAGACCCTCAGAGAGGCGCGGGATAGCTTTGAAAAGGACTATATAATCAAGCAACTCATAAAGCATAAGTGGAACGTCTCAAAGACCGCCGAGACCCTGCAGATTGAAAGAAGCAATCTGCACAGAAAGATAAAAAGTTACGGGATAGTCATACCATGATGAAGAGACATGCAACAATAATATTGGCAATTGCCTTGGCATTGCTCATTGCCGTGGGGGCGGCGTTGTTTATCTTCAGGGCGAAGGCGCCAGTCATCGAGGGGCTAAAGGAGGTTGATTTCCTTCCCGCCAAAAGGGTAGTTGCGCTAAAGCTCACCAGCAACGCTGAGATCAAGTACGTGGAGGTCTCCTTGAGTCAAAATGGTAAGGTGGCCACGCTATTGAAGGATATGCCAAAGAGGAAGGCCGTTGAACTGGTCTTGACCGTTGAGCCTGTGAAGCTCTCCCTTAGCGACGGTAAGGCGGAGTTAAGCGTCAAGGGCGTTGCGGGGCGTTTTGCGACAACCCTTGAGAGTCGCTCTGTCACGATAGACACGATACCACCGGATATATCCCTGATAGACTGCTCCTACATAACCGATCAGGGTTCCTCGGCTGCGGCGCTTATCCAGTCCAGGGACGCAAAGAGCGTCTACATCAGGGTGGCAGACAACGTATATCCGGCAACGAACGAGGTATTGCCGGATAGGCAGAGATATTTCGTTATCTATCCCATAGGGCTGGACCTGCCCATTGACACGCCGATCTTTGCCGAGGCCTTCGATGAGGCCGGAAACAAGGCCACTGTGCCCATCAAGACGATATTAAAGAGGACAGTCTACAGGAAGGACACCCTGAAGATCACGGAAGACTTTGTAAAGCGGCACGTCTATCCCCTCTTAAACACAACCGATATACCCCCGCTTGAGGCCTTTAAGGCCGTCAACGAAAAATGGAGGGCAGAGGCAGAAGAAAAGATAAGGGGGATCACAAAGACCAGCGCCAACAAGATGCTCTGGAGCGGGCCTTTCTTGCAGATGAAAAACAGCAAGGTCTTTGCCCGCTTCGGCGACATAAGGAGCTACGAGTACGATGGTAAGATAGTCAGTAACAGTCGGCACCTGGGGTTTGACCTGGCGTCGTTGAGCAACACCCCCGTAGAGGCGGCTAACACCGGTGTGGTTGTATTTACGGGTAATCTTGGCATCTATGGCAACGTCGTGATCATTGATCATGGGCTTGGGTTGATGAGCTTTTATGCGCACCTGTCCTCGATTGACGTGGCGGTTGGTCAGCAGGTGGAGAAGGCCTCGGTCATAGCGCACAGTGGCATGACCGGGTTTGCCGGCGGCGACCATGTGCACTTCTCTATGTTGTTGCACGGGCAGTATGTCACCCCCGTGGCGTGGTGGGACAAGATGTGGATAGAAAAACGCATCCTCAAAATCCTCGCCAAATAAAAAAAAGAAAAAGAAACAAAGAGGGACGCCTGGCCGCCCCCCTTTTTTTTCTTCTTTTCTTTATTTTACGATGAGCATTAAGAATATCAGCACGATCCCGCAGCATTTTATCAGGGGCAGGAAGAATGTCTTTTTGGACTGGCAACTGATAGAGGCGGGTTATGGAATCCCGTTTTGGCGATTCTACCAGGAGAGACATGGCCTGTTGCCGTGGTTAAGCCCCTACGGTATCGAACTCAAGGTGATGCGCCCAGAGATAACCGTTGAGCCATTTGTCCACAAAGACCCGCTTGGATTTATCGGGGCCTACAGCACCCTGCTCTATGACAATGACATGTATCGCCTGTGGTACGCAACGTATGACTTTAACGAAGATGGCCAGGAATTCGATAAACTCTCCTACATGCAATCAGAGGATTGCAGGAACTGGCAACGCCCCAACCTTGGCCTCATCCCCTACAAGGGAGCCAGGGATAACAACATCGTCTACGGCCTTGGTCCAAAGGAGTGCGGCGGAGACTTGGGCGCCCACGGGGCAACGGTCTTTATCGACCCATACGCCCCATCAGAAGAACGATACAAGCTCGCACACCTGGGACCAGCCCAGGAAGGCTATACCCTCCAGAACTGGCTCTATGGCGCGACCTCCGCCGATGGCATCCACTGGAGGACACTGCCTGAGCCCATCCTCAAGTACACAAGCGACACACAGTCCGTAGGCCTCTTTGACGAGGACAGCGGCAAGTACGTCCTCTACCTGCGTGGCTGGCACCCCAAAAACCGTTACGGCTCAGGTGGCCGCCGCATGATAGCGCGCGCTGACTCCAGGGACTTCAGGAAGTTCCAGGCGCCAAGACCCATCATCCTGCCACAACCAGCCTGGGGGGCACACACAGATATCTACACAAACAGCTACCACAGATGGCCCGGCGCCGATAACGCACACATAATGCTCCCGGCCCTCTACCACAGAGACACAGACACCGTCGATGTCCACCTGGCCCTAAGCCGCGATGCCAACCACTGGTGCTTCCCCCAAAGCGACCCCATCATCTCCAACGACGACAGACCAGACAAGGTCACCATCTACACGGGCAACGGAATCGTCCCCTACGGCAAGGACCTGTGGGCCTTCCCCGTGTTCTTTTCGCGCAGGGCACACAACGAGTACACCGACGAACGCCCCGCCCTCTACCTGGCAACCATCAGACAGGATGGCTTTGTCGCAGTGCAGGCCAATCTAAGGGGCGAGTTCTATACTTATCCGTGCATATTCAGCGGTAGCAGCCTCAGTCTCAACGCCGTCTCATACACCGGGGGCGAGATAAAGGTCGAAATCCTGCAGGTCAAGCCGGCCCTGGAACTAACCCCCATCGAAGGCTTCACCCTCCAGGACTGCGACCCCCTCTCAGGAGCCACCCTCTGGCAACCCCTCACCTGGAGAGGTAACCCAGATATATCATCCCTGGCCGGTAAGATACTCCGATTCAGATTCTCACTCATAAGGTCGAGACTCCATGCCTTCAGATTCGATTAAAAAACTGAAATTGACATTTTATATCCACTTTTGATATCCTAGAAAATAGGAAGGTAGCACCCATTTGATACAGTGGGAAGTTGTTTATTACTGTTGTAAGATAAGGAGGTTTAGCTATGTTGAAAAATGAGCTTATTTGCCCGGAATGCAAAGGTAAGAAAACAGTTGAAGGCTCCACCGTGTGCAATATGGAATGGAGAGCCAACAAACCCGAGGATGAACTGGATGACTGCATCACTGAACCTGAAAAGCAATGCCCTGTGTGCCACGGGAGCGGTTACATAAAAGAAGCCGCATGTGAGCACGCATAGTTAGAAGAAGAAGAAAGAAGGGGGGAACGCCTGGCCGCCCCCCCTCAGACCCCCCTGCAAGGGGAGGGGCGAGGCGCCCCGGCCACGAAGATGTCCCCTTGACCCCATAAAAGTGGCACATCTTTTGTGTTTAATCAAATCTAAATCTGCTATAATACGAAATCCTTATGATCTTAAAGAATAAGCTCTTAGTTAGTTACCTCATTACGGGCGTCTTGATTGTTATTTTGGCGGCGTATGAATATGTAAGCTTTATTGATATAAGGAAAGAGATACAGTATCTTGAGATGACCGACACGGTAAGAAGCAAGTGTCTGCAGCTCAGGAGGCATGAGAAGAACTTTTTCATATATGGGGCTTCTGAGATGGATACCAGGGAGTTTAATCGGCATCTCAATGATCTGCGTATCATCTTGGCCAATGGCGTAAGAGGCACCAGTAGGGGAAAGATAGTTGAGCTTCGCGGCGTTTTAGACCGATATTCCGGGTTGTTTAAGGGGATAGAGACTGAATCCAGGACGTTGGCCGAAAACATCAAGAAGCTGCCTATGCCAAATGGCAGCAATATTATACCGATACTGGAGCTATCTTTTATGGAACACCCCCAGAGTGTGGGGATGTTTTTAAGGGAGACCTTTGCCCTCTTGCCCGATAATAATATTATTGCTGAAATGGAGCGACTGGATGCCAGCATCAGGGAACTCAGGAGGTATGGAGAGAAGATGGTAACACTCTCCAATGAACTTGACAAGATGGCAAGGGCCAACGTCAACAAGACCATTGAGACCTCCCAGTTGGCAATACTGGTGTTTGTTCCTCTTTTTTTGATCGCGGGTATCAGTATGTCCTTTCTGATTAGCGCGAACATGGCCAACAGACTCAACATGTTGGCAACAATAATGGAGAGTACCGGCAAGGGGATATTTGACAGAAGGTACATACTGCCTGATAACTGGAATACCAAGGACGAAATCGGAATGGTCTTTGATAAGTTCAACGAAATGGCTACTCAGCTCAAGAAAAGGGAGGTGGATATTGAAAACAAGAACAGGGAACTCCTGCAGACCAAAAAACTCGCGGCAATCGGGACGTTGACCTCAGGGGTTGCCCATGAACTCAACAACCCGTTAAACAATATATACCTATCCGCGCAGGTGTTGCTGAGAGAGGCTGGTGAGGGCGCTACCCCTTACATGTTAAAGACGATCAGGGATATGATGAGTCAGACCAAGCGGGTCAAGGGTATAATTGGCGATCTGCTTTACTTTGCCAGGGGAAGGGAACTGGTCGCCACCCACAGCGACATAAACAGGATAATCCGCTATGCCTTCAAGACGGTAGCGGCCTCCGTGGATGTGCAAAGGGTGGAATTCTCCCTCATCTGCGGCGACGCTGAGGCATACGCAAACGTTGACCCCGAACAGATAGAGAGGGTGTTTATAAACCTTTTTACCAATGCGGTGGAGTCAATGAAATCCGAGGGCACTCTCACAGTTGAGGTGCAAAGGCAACAGGACGTCTATGAGATCATGGTGTCAGACACCGGGCCGGGGATAGACAAGGAAAATATGGATAAGATATTTGAGCCTTTTTTCTCCACAAAGGAAAAAGGCACCGGATTAGGCCTCTCTATAGTGTATAATATAATACAAAAACATGGCGGTGACATACGGGTCGACAGGACAAGACAAGCGACCTTTATAATCACCTTGCCCGTGGAGAAAGATGGCGCTAAGGGTTCTGATAGCTGAGGACGAGGACATAACCCTCGAACATGTTGTATACATGTTGACAAAGGAGGGACATGAGGTCTATGGGGTCAGTAACGGCCTTGACGCCCTTGACAGGATAGAGAGGGAGGGGTTTGATGTCGTCATCTCCGACGTCAAGATGCCGAAACTAACCGGTATTGAGCTCCTTGAAAAGGTCAAACAAAGGTGCCCCGAGACAGAGGTGATCGTAATGACCGCCTTTGGCAGTATCGAGTCGGCGGTTGCGGCGATGAAAAAAGGCGCCTACGATTACATAACAAAGCCATTCGAGTTTGACGAAATCATAATCAAGCTAAAAAAGATAGAAAGACACAAGTCATTAATAAAAGAAAACGCCGCCCTGCGCGCCTCCATACAACGTACCCAGGAGACAACCCTCATCGCTGAGAGCCCTTCAATGAGGCGTGTACTTCAGATGGTCAACGGCATCAAGGACGCCCATTGCAGCGTACTGCTCACGGGGGAGAGCGGCACCGGAAAGACAATGATTGCCCGTGCGATCCACCATAGCGGGGGGCACGCTGAGATGCCAATGCTGGATATCAACTGCGCCACCCTCAGCGAGGAGCTCCTCCAGAGTGAGTTGTTTGGTCACGAGGCCGGGGCATTTACCGGGGCCGTTAAGATGAAGCGTGGGCTCGTTGAGATGGCCGACACCGGCACGCTGTTCCTGGATGAGATAGCCGAGATGTCTGCATCGCTTCAGGCCAAGCTGTTGAAGTTCCTTGAAGATGGCAAGTTCTTCAGGGTTGGAGGCATCAAACCTATCAAGGTTGACGTCAGGGTGATTGCCGCCACAAACAAGGACATCTCTGAGCTTATAGCGCAGAAGTTGTTCAGGAGCGACCTCTACTACAGATTAAACGTCATGGAGATACACATCCCCCCGCTGAGAGACAGAAGAGAAGACATCGAACCATTATGTGCGTATTTCCTGCAAAGGCACTGCCTGCGCTACACCAAGAAGATTACCACCTTCACAACGACAGTCCTGGATATCCTGAGGCATTACCCATTTCCAGGAAACGTCAGAGAACTCGATAATCTAATCGAACGGGCAGTGATCCTGGAAACTGGCAAATCAATAACCCCCGATAGCCTGCCCAAACAACTCACCCAACTCCATACATCCAAAGAAACCGATACCAACATCGTAAGCATCGACGAAATGACCAGACAATACGCTAAAAAAGCAGTAGACATCCTGGGAGGTAATAAATCCCAGGCCGCCGAGCTACTAGGTATCTCAAGAACCAGCCTGTGGAAACTGCTAAAAGAAGAAGATTCCTGATGAAGTCAGATGTAAATAGCGCCCCCCCCCATAGTAAGCATTATGGCGCGTCAAGGGGACTTCTTCGTGCCCGGCCAGGAGCGTCCTGGAGTGACAAGAAGCGGCGCCACCGCCAGTGCCCTGTTTAACCGACCGTCAATGTAACCGGAGTCGATGTTGGGGTAGGCGCAGGTGTAGGTGTATCTTCTTTATATTTCATGGTAACTATACTTTTACACCTTCTGGATTCCTGTTTACACAGGAATGACACACTTAGAAAAAGGCTATTACTGTCATTCCAGCGAAAGCTGGAATCCTTGTCTTTAAACCATAAAAATAATCTTGCCATGTTTTTTCAAGATGATACGGGATACTATAAGAAGTTATTAAGGTACAAGGAAACACCATCGGAAGAAGTAGCAAAGGGATTAGACGAGGATTTTGATAAAGTATTCTGGCAACAGACAGGATATAGGGAGTTGGATGAAAGGATACTGAAGACATTTCCAAAAAAAGAGGAAATGCTAAAGGTACTGAAATACCCGGAGATACCGTTACACAATAATGGTACAGAACTAGAAGCAAGGGTTCAGGTAAGGTATAGAGATGTGAGTTTACAGACAAAAACAGATGAAGGTACAAAGGCAAAGGATTCTTTTTTATCAGTTATCCGAACTGCTAAAAAGTTGGGAGTGAATGCCTATAGATATATATCTGATAGGATAAGCAGACAATTTAAGATGCCAGCCTTATCTGATATCATCAGAAGTAAGACAGAAGGATTGTCAACAGGGTAAAAAGGTGTTTACCATGAAACTTAAAGAGGATACGAAAATATATTGATTATTCTGTCAGGAAAATACTACAATAGGATCATCGGGAGCCGTAGGCGCCTAAAAAACAACAAAGGAGGACACTCAGATGAAACGTTTTGTTGTAATTGGGGTAGTGGCGATGTTTTTTGTAACGGCCATAGTGGTTAGCGCAAACGCCCAGCCCAGATGCGGCAGAGGAAGCTACAGCGGCTGGGGTTGCACAGGTCAGGGGCAGGGTCGGTATCAGAGGATGTATGACCCTCAAACCGTAACAACCATTGCAGGCGTGGTGGAAGCGGTTGAGCAGTTTGCTCCGTTAAAGGGTATGTCCTACGGGATACATCTCCGGGTTAAGACGCAAGAGGGCAGCATATCAGTGCATGTTGGACCGGCAGGGTATGTAGAAAAACAGCAAGTAAAGATACAGGTCGGTGACAACATCGAGGTGACTGGTTCCAAGGTCACGTTTAATAATGAACCAGCAATAATAGCTGCCGAAATCAAAAAGGATGGCGCCATATTAAGCCTACGAAACGACAGCGGTATCCCCAACTGGGCAGGCTCCGGCATGGGCAGAAGAAGATAAGACAAGAGAAAGAAGGGGGCCGCCCTTGGCTCAGTTTGGCAAAGCCCTCACTTCTTTCCATCTTCTTGTTATAATTAATTATTATATAGCGCGTTTCGATTGTATGCGATACAAAGAAAGAAAGGGGCGGCTCCGCACAATAGCAGATACGATAGCTCAGGTCGTTGCGGCAATGAAACCGTATATGACGTAATGGAACTTATTACAGACCATTCCAGGCGTAAACGAAATAAGTGCTGCGATGTTACTGGCGGAGATTGGAACTGACATGAGTGTATTTGGTAGTAAGGACAGGATATGCTCATGGGCAGGAGTATGCCCTGGGAATAACGAAAGTGCAGGAAAAAAAAGAGTGGTCGGTCGTGCAAAGGAAATCGTTACGTTAAGCAATTATTGTGTGAATCAGCCTCAAGCGCTATTAAAACCAAAAGCCATTTCAATGGTGTATACAAGGGGCTTGTGATAAGACGGCCCGGCACAAGCGTGCTATAGTAGCTGTAGGGCACAAGATATTGGAGGTAATCTATACACTACTGAATAAGAAAGAACCTTATAGCGATCCAAATATAGATTATGAAGCCTTGCAAGTAAAGCGCAACGCTCCAAGGTGGATGCGAATCTTAAAGAAATTTGGATATGTAAGGAAGAAGACATAGAATCTCATTGCAAAAAAAAACTGTCATAGACGGTGAGGGGTAGGTTTGTGTCTTAACTCAATAGGATTTTCACGGTAAATCTGCTATAAGTTTACAAGGGGAAGGGAGGCAACTTAATGTTCTCCTTCCCTTTTTTTTTATGGGAATTTTGTTAAAACGTCCCATGATTTTTTTATGCACCACTTTTGTAACATTAATTTGACAATTTATATGAATTATGGGTATAATGAAGCACTTGTATTTGTCAAGAGAAGAAAAGGGTATAATTAAAAACAAGAGTTTACAGCAATAATAAGGAGGAATATTACAATGAAGCGTATTTTAGTCATTGGTGGCGGTAGTGCAGGTGTAATGTTTTCTAACAGGATGAGGAACGAGTTTAGTCCCGATGAGGTTGAGATTACGGTCATAGAGCGTAAAGAGATGCACGTATATCAACCGGCCTTTACGTTGGTGGTTTTTGATCTGGATGAGCCAAAGAATCTGCTCAGGCCAATGAATGACCTTTTTTTCGATGGCATCAAGCTCATACAAGACGTAGCGGTCAAGATAGACGCAGACAACAACAAGGTGACAACTGAAAAAAACGGTGATATCTCTTACGATTATCTGGTAATTGCCTCGGGTGCCAAGTTGTTTTTTGAGGAACCGGAGGGGCTGAAAGAGGGTATCGACAGTAGCAAGAACGTATTTACGTTTTATCAGCTCGATGGCGCAATAAAGTTACGGGACAAGCTCAAGGACATGGATGGTGGAACTATAGTGATGTCGGTGTGTGAGATGCCCATCAAGTGTCCGGCAGCGCCGATGAAGTTCATAATGATGGCAGAGGACACGATGAGACAAAGGGGCAAGAGGGACAAATTCAAGTTCATCTTTACGACGCCGATGCCCGCGGTCTTTAGCAGGGAGCCGTATGCCTCAAAGCTGGTCAGCATATTTGGCTCACGTAGCATTGATACGGTAGCAAACTTTGCCCCATCCCAGGTTGATTATGACAAGGGGGTCATAAAGGACTATGGTGGTAAGGAGGTCAGGTTTGACCTTCTGTGCATCACCCCTCCGCATGGTGGCGAGGCCGTGGTAGAGGAGTCCGAGGGTGTGGGAGACGCCGCCGGCTGGGTCAGTTGTGACAAGCACCTGATGGTCAGTAAGAAGTTCAAAAACGTCTATGGCATAGGCGACGCCACGGATTTCCCCACATCCAAGACGGCCTCCGGCATCCGCAAGCAGGCCAAGGTGCTGGTCTCGCGTCTGACGTCGGAGATCCATGGGGAGGTGCCAACGGCCAAGTATGACGGCGAAATCATCTGTCCGATATTGACAAGGCACCAGAGGGTCATGTTTGCCCACTTTAACTATGAAGAAGCCATCTCACCCGCCATTGAGAGCTATGCCAATTGGGTACTAAAGGTCCATATGCTCAGGCCTCTTTACTGGAATCTTATGCTTAACGGGTTGGTATAGGGCAACCTGGGCGGTTATAGTAAGCACAAATATAAGATTGAGGAGTGAGATATGTCTAAGAAAGCGACATTAGCCGCTTCAAATGGCGGCGATAAAGCGGCAATGCAGGAAAAGATGGCAATGCAGATAGACGAAATCTATAGCAGACTCAAGCTAGTAGAAGACCTCTACCATGACATCATGCCAGCCCTGGAAAAGATCCCTAAGGAGATAAACTCGACCTTAAACGAGCTTAGAATAAAGTTTGAACGCGATGAGACGTTGGCGCTTATCAAGGCCCTGGGTGATAACATCCCAACCTTCCTGGAGATGATAAAGACGATGGAGGGCTTTATAGGCTTTTTTAAGGATGCCCACCCTGCCGCAGAAAAGGTTGTAAGGGAGTTGACCCCAACCATAAACTCTATGAGGTACGTCTTTGAGCGGGAAGAGACCCTGGCTCTTATACAAAAGACGGGGGAAAACATACCGACGTTCCTGGAGATGCTAAAGACGATGGAGTGCTTTATCGGCATGTTTAAGGACGTCTATCCGGCAACGGAGAAGATCATCAAGGAGTTGACCCCGACCATAAACTCCATGAGATACGCCTTTGAGCGGGAAGAGACCTTAGAGCTTATACAAAAGACAGGGGAAAACATACCGATATTCCTGGAGATGTTAAAGACGATGGAGTTTGCTATTGGCATGTTTAAGGACGTCTATCCGGCAACGGAAAAGATCATGAAGGAGTTGACCCCGACTATAAACTCTATGAGGTATGCCTTTGAAAAAGACGAAACGCTGACGCTCCTGCAAAAAACCGGCGAAAACATACCAACCTTTATCAAGCTGCTAGACTTCCTGGCGCAATTTGAACAGAGCGGGGGACTGGACTACGCCTTTAAGAGCGCCTCTGTCAAGGAGACTGAGTACATGATCAAGGGTATGGAGAAATGCGCCGTCCGTACTATGCAGCAGTTGATGGAAAGACCGCTAAAGCCTGGAATGAAGAGCCTTTTCTCATCGCTGATGGACCCCGAGGTCCAGAAGGGGTTTGTCTTGCTAACGACGTTTGCCAGGAACATGCCCCAGTGTATGCTTGATACCATTAGTGAAAGCGAAGAGATCATCAAAAAGAAGATATAATCGCAGGATGGTCATTGTAAATCCCCTCCCTCTATGGGAGGGGCCAGGGGAAGGACGTTATATGGGGCTTCAATCAATAAAAGGTTGATGTGTCTACTTTTAACTCTCTTTTCTCCTTCAAGGTATACTTACCATCTGAAAATTCTAAAACCACTGTGAATTTGAACGAAAAAGATTCGTTTATTGTATAACTCATATCATTTTTCACATCTGAGTCAGACCCAAATTTCAATTCAACGCTTACAACCCCGGTGCCGCTTACTTCTATACTGCCGTCTTTGTTTATATCAATCCTATCAACTTCAATATTTGATACTTCATTAAATCTCGTATGTGTTGACAAACTATACAATTCATCAGGCATATCGTCGTCAAATATCTTAGCTAAAATATCTTCAAGATTTTCAATTTTTATTTTCTTATCTTTAGGTGTTGCTGCAAAAACCAATTTGAACTTGTACTTTCCCTTAGACTTTACATATTCACTAAGAGCTTTAAGTTTTTCTTTTTTTTCAGGTGTTAAAGCGCCTGATTTTACTTCAAAAACTATTGATTCAAATTTATTTTTAGCAAACAAATCAGCCCTATAATTACCAATCTTATATTCCTTACGCACTTTATACCCCTGACTTTCATATTTATCAGCTAACTGATCTACGACCATGTTATGTAAATATTTTAAGATGATTTCTCTTTTAATATCCATCTATTCCTCCAGTTTCTCTATATTAAACTTAAAAAAACTAATGTCCATCCGTCCACATTCAACATAAAGAAGATGATTTGTATTTTCCAATCTGTCTATTAAATCCAACACTATCTCCCAATTTGAATCAGCCGTCTCAAATCTCCAAGCCTTATCGTCTGAAACATCATATATTCCATTTAATGTAAACTTTAATTGTCTGTCATCTTCGTAAAGATAGCCACCCAAACAATCCCAGATGGGCTTACTTATATTGTCAACATCATGACCCAAATTTTCCTTATAAAAATAATAAATAATACCATAAACCTCATCGTTTCCATCGTACTTCTTAAAATCTGGATTATCATTTTTTAGAGCATCACATAAAATCTTCTTATAACGTTCTTTTACTGACTTATGGCTATCCTTCCAAGTATTAAATGATTTTGGTGGATAACCCAAAATTACAAAACTATACATCTTATACCAAATTACCCATTATCTGCTCAACTTAATTATTTATTTAAACACATGCCTACTGACTCTGTCAACATTCTTTACAGTTAACTGTAAGCAGTTACAGCATCAGGATTGAGCATTACGGGGTCAAGGGCACTTCTTCGTGGCCAGGCCAGGTGCGACCCGCTGCGACAACATCGTGCCTCACCCCTCCCCTTGCAGGGTGGGTCTGAGGGAGGGGCGGTCAGGCGTCCTCCCTTCTTTTTTTCTTTTCTTCTTTCCCTCCTATTGAGCATCATCGATAGATAATACTTGACAAGCCTCGTATAAAGTATTATAATAAAGATCAAATAAACGTATTGAGACGAGGGAGACATGGCAACAGATATAAAGAATTACTACAACACATTGGAAGTAGGCAAGACTGCCACGCAGGAGGAGATAAAAAAGGCCTACCGGAAGCTTGCCAGGAAGTATCACCCGGACCTCAACCCCGGAAGCCCCTGGGCAGAGGCCAAGTTCAAGGAGATCAACGAGGCCTACGACACCCTGGGCGACCCCAAAAAACGCGCTGATTACGACGCCCCAGTGAGGCCAACCTTTACCTCAGACTCTGGGTTTGAGAACTTCACGGATCGGCAGTATTCGAGCAACTTTGACCTCAACAACTTTGGAGACCTGTTCTCCGAGTTCTTTAATCTCGGTGGGAAGGCAGGCGCTGGCCGTACCAGTCCCAACAGCAAGGAGGTAGTCGTTGAGTTGAGCCTTACACTCCAGGAGGCCTATGATGGCGTGACAAAGCCGATGAACGTAAAGCGGGATGTCCAGTGTAAGCAGTGCTATGGTTCCGGAAGAAGGCTCTCCAGGACGTGTACGTCGTGTAACGGTTCCGGTGCGGTGCCATCGACTGAGACGATGAAGGTCAAGATTCCCGCAGGGGTTGACACGGGGTCTAAGGTGAGGCTTAAGGGCAAGGCCGGTGCTGGAAACGGTAGGACGGGTGATATCGTGATAGATATCACGGTGAAGGCGCATGAGGTCTTTACGCGTAAGAGCAATGATCTGTATGTCGCCATACCGGTAACCTTCCCTGAGGCCGCATTAGGAGCACGGATAGAGGTACCATCGCTGGATGGCTCCTCCATAATGACCCTCCCGGAGGGGACGCATAGCGGCAAGGTCTTTAAGCTCAAGGGCAAGGGTATGCCTGCCCCCAACGGTGATAAGGGCGACTTGTATGTGGATATAAGGATCGTCGTGCCAGTTGGCCTCAGTCCCGTAGAAAAGGACACGATAAGGAGGCTTGGCAATCTCTATCACGATGACCCGCGAAAGGGGATGGTGAAAGAATAGATGCTCAAGAAAGACAAGGATCAGCCTCTGTACGTGATCAGCGTGGTTGCTGAGATGCTGGGGGTTCACCCACAGACCCTGAGACTCTACGAGCGGGATGGGTTTGTATGCCCAAAGAGATACAACAGACAACGTAAGTACTCGGATGAAGACATAAAGAAGCTCGATATGATTATCCAGCTCACCAGGGAGTTGGGCGTCAACAAGGCCGGGGTGGAGATAATACTGCGTATGCGCGATATGATTGACGCCCTCAATAACCAATTGGAGGATGTCCTGCCCTACCTGGAGGAAGAGACGAGGGAGGATGTCAGGTTGCGGCTGATGAGGATTTTTTCGGATTCGCTCCTTACAGTCGCTGGGAAGGAGACAGTATGAAGATAGAGAAGTTGACAATAAAGAGTCAGGAGGCCATGCGCGAGGCTCAGTTGATCGCCGAGCGCAAGGGCAATCAGCAGATGGAGCCTGAGCATCTGCTGGCTGCGTTGTTAGTTGATGAGCAGGGGATCGTGGTGCAGATACTCAACAAGCTCGGCGTCAATGCCAATGCCCTGAAAAAGGACGTTGACAAGGCCCTCGATAAGTTTCCATCGGTAGTTGGCTCTACTGCGATGGCGCAGATGTATCTGTCTGTGGCGATCAGGGATTGCCTGGAGGAGGCCTTTAAGCAGGCCAGTTATCTTGGGGATGAGTACGTCAGCGTGGAGCTCCTGATGCTTGGCGTGATAATAAAGGGCAGCGGGCGTCTCCTGGAGCGCTACAACATCACCAGAGACACATTTATGAAGGCCATGCAGGATGTGCGTGGCAGTCAGAACGTCATGGATCAGACCCCAGAGGACAAGTTCCAGGCCCTAAAGAAATACAGCCGCGACCTCACCGACCTTGCCCGCAAGGGCAAACTAGACCCCGTCATCGGCAGAGACGAGGAGATCAGGCGGGTCATACAGGTCCTTGCGCGCAGGACCAAGAACAACCCGGTCATCATCGGTGAGCCAGGGGTTGGCAAGACGGCCATCGCCGAGGGGCTTGCACAGCGCATCGTCGATAGCGACGTGCCCGAGTCCCTTAAGAACAAGCGGGTCATAGCGCTCGACCTTGGATTTCTCTTAGCGGGCACAAAGTTCAGGGGCGAGTTTGAAGAAAGGATCAAGGCGGTGCTCAAGGAAATAGAGGCGGCGCAGGGCAATATCATCTTGTTCATAGACGAGCTGCATACCCTCGTGGGGGCTGGCGCTGCCGAGGGGGCGATGGATGCCTCCAACATGCTCAAGCCATCGCTGGCCAGGGGCGAGCTGAGGTGTGTGGGCGCCACGACCCTCAATGAATACAGAAAGTATATCGAAAAGGATGCCGCACTGGAGAGGCGTTTTCAGCCGGTCTACATCAAGGAACCAACCGTTGAGGACACCATCTCCATCCTGAGGGGATTGAAAGAACGTTACGAGATACATCATGGGGTCAAGTTCAAGGATTCGGCATTGATAGCGGCCTCTACGTTGTCGAATCGTTACATAACCGACAGGTTTCTGCCGGATAAGGCCATCGACCTCATTGACGAGGCCGCCGCACGCCTGAGGATGGCCATTGACAGCATGCCCGTTGAGCTGGATGAGATGCAGAGGCGGTTGCGGCAGCTTGAGATCGAGCGTCAGGCGCTGCTCAAGGACAGTTCGACTGAGGGGGAGGCACAGCGGCAAAAGATAGAGAAGGAGATGTCTGAGTTGTCTGAAGTACACTCTGCCCTTATGGCGCGCTGGAAGGGGGAGAAGGAGTTGATCGCCAACATCCGTAAGATAAAGGAGGACATCGACAACGCCAGGACTGAGTCTGAAAATGCCGAGAGACAGGGTCTTCTTGGCAAGGCTGCGGAGTTGAGGTATGGCAGGCTCATTGAGTTGAACAAGGCCCTGGAGGCCGCAAACCAGAAGCTCAATAGCTGGCAGGCCAATGGCAAGATGTTGACGGAGGTCGTGACCGAGGAGGACATTGCCGGGGTGGTGGCGAAGTGGACTGGGATACCGGTATCGAAGATGCTCGAGACCGAGGTTGACAAGCTCCTGCAGATGGAGGACCGTTTGAGGTTGCGGGTGATTGGTCAGAACGAGGCCATAGAGAAGGTCTCAAATGCCATCAGGCGTGCGCGGGCTGGGATACAGGACCCGAATCGTCCGATTGGGTCGTTTATCTTCATGGGGCCAACGGGTGTGGGCAAGACCGAGCTGGCGAAGGCGCTGGCCGAGTTTCTCTTTGACGACGATGCGGCGTTGTTACGTGTTGACATGTCGGAGTATCAGGAAAAGCACACCGTATCGAGGCTCATAGGTTCCCCGCCTGGCTACGTTGGTTATGACGAGGGTGGACAGCTCACGGAGGCGGTCAGGCGCCGGCCATACTCGGTCATACTCTTTGACGAGGTGGAGAAGGCGCACGCGGAGGTCTTTAACGTGATGCTTCAGCTCCTGGATGACGGTCGTCTCACGGATGGGCACGGCAGGACGGTGGACTTCAGAAACTCGGTGGTCATTATGACCTCAAACATCGGCAGTGTGTACATGCAGGAGTTTTTGCAGGAGCGTCAACGTTTTGCCGATGCCTACAGGCAGGATGTAAGTGCCGGCACGATGGCCAACAAGGTCATGGAGGCGCTCAAGGAGTTCTTCAAGCCGGAGTTTCTCAACAGGGTGGACGAGATCATCATATTCAACCCGTTGAGCAAGGACCTTCTGAAGCGGATCGTTGACATCCAGTTGTACCGGATGCGCAAGTATCTCAAGGGCAAGCAGATAGACATCTTGTTGACCGATAGGGTCAAGGAGGTGATTGCTGAGTCCGGGTACGACCCCGTATATGGTGCGAGGCCGTTGCGGCGTGTGCTTCAGAGCGAAATCCTCAACCCCCTGGCGCTGAAGATACTGGATGGTTCGATAGTTGCTGGTGACACGGTCAGGGTCGATTACGAGCGCGCCGCGATGGTATTCTCAAAGGTAGAGATGGCCGTTAGCGGGTAAGGCAAAGACAAAGAGAGAAGGGGAGACGCCTGGCCGCCCTCCCCTCAGACCCCTCCTGCAAGGGGAGGGGTGAGGCACCCCGGCCACGAAGAAGTCCCCTTGACCCCGTTATGCTGAGGCTTGGTGGTTGAGTTGGAGTGTGGGTGGAGGGTCTGGGGGAATGGATGAAGGGTCGGGGCGACCCATTCTTGATTGCAGTCTCTCAAAACATGTAAAATAAGAGAGGCAGAATGAAGGTTGAAATCACACCAGTTGTCGTTATCCCCGATATGTCGCCGCTGATTCATCTTGCGGCAGCAGGGAAACTGACTTTGCTGCATGAGTTCGGGCGCGTCGTTGTGATAGACATCGTGGCCTACGAATCGAGCGAGGATTTGACAAGACCTTGGGCGTTGGAGGTAGCCGCATGGTTGAGGAAGGGGCAGGATACCAGGCAGCGTCCAATCCGTGGAAATCGTCAAGACCGAGATTGGCGAAGCCTATCGTTTGGCGCGACAGACTGACCCTAAATTCAAAATGCAGAACGCAGGCGAGCGGGCGATCCGCGATTGGCTTGTTGACACCTTACCCGACGTAGGTGGACCCGCCCTTGTTATTTACGAAGACAAGAAAATGCCCAAGCTGATCCAGAGGGAGCATATAGAAGAAATCGTCGTAATGGCAACAACCCGTGCACTTCTCGTTTTTGCAGAGGAGCGCGGCTTAATTACATCAGCGGAGGAAGTATGGAACAACATTATCAAACGAGCGAAAGGGGCAAGTCCGAGCCTCGATGTGAAGGTGATGCGCCCGACACGCGCACCTTGAAAATCTTGCAACGCTATGCTGCCGGAGAAATCTCGTCGCGGCAAGCCGCCCAAGAAATCGGGCCGGAGGCAAGCGAGCATGACGTGTTTGCGGGTATCCTTGCCGCTCAATTGCCTTTGCCGGAACCGGCGCCTGAAGACGTTGCCCGCGAGGTTGCGGCGTTGCGAGTGCTTTATGGACAGTACGGGCCGCGCCCGCGCACATAATCAAGATTGACGTTATGTCGAGGTGGGATTTTGGATAAGTGAGACATTTCTATTGTGGTGCTACAAAACAACATTGGACAAAATGGAAAGACCACTGTTTTCACCTTCATCCGTTGTCGGCCTGGCGGCAGAGTTGGGGGCTTGTCACTAACCTTCAACCGCACCACGTTGTATGAGCAGTCGTCGGTTGACGTCTGACAGTCCCTTGACGCCATCGATCTTGGCATCTTTGCAGTAGAGGCGTGGGTTGGTCGTCCAGATGAGTCTACCTGTGTCCGCGTCCCAGACCTTAACGGAGTTATCGGAGCTGCCGCCAACAATTTTATTACCATCTGGGCTGATTGCTACGCTTTTAATCCAAACATCGTGTCTTTCCAAGGCTTTGATCAGTCTGCCGGTAGCCATATCCCATATGCGTAGTGTGTTATCCCAACTGCTGCTAACGATTTTTGTACCGTTCGCGCTGATTGATACACTGTTGACATAACCGTGCCCTTCTATAGCCTTAATCAGCTTTCCGGTAGCCATGTCCCATATGCTAATGGTGTCATCACTACAGCTAACGATTTTTGTACCGTCCGCACTGATTGATACACTGTTAGCAGCTCTGCCGTGTCCTTGCAATGTGTTAACCAGGTTTCCTGTGTCCATATCCCATATGTATATAGTGTCCTCACTACCGCCAACTATTTTTGTACCGTCCGCGCTGATTGATACACTGTTAAAAGCTCTGCCGTGTCCTTGCAGTGTATTAATCAGACTTCCGGTGCCTGCATCCCAGACCTTGATGAAATGCTCCCAACTGATGCCGCTAACTATTTTCGTATCATCTGCGTTGATTGATACACTGTTAACTCTATCGCCGTGTCCTTTCATGGTGTTAATAAGGTTTCCTGTGGCCATATCCCATATGCGTAGGGTTCCCATACTGTCACTAACTATTTTCGTACCGTCCGCACTGATTGATACACTGCTAACTCTATCGCTGTGTCCTTGCACGGTATTAACCAGACTGCCTGTGGACATATCCCATATCCGTAGTGTTTTGTCCTCACTGCCACTAACGATTTTTGTACCGTCCACGTTGATTGATACACTGTAAACCCATTTGTTGTGTCCTTCCATGGTGTTAAGAAGTCTGCCTGTGTCCATATCCCATATGCGTATAGTTTTATCAATACTCCCGCTAACAATTTTTGTACCGTCAGCGCTGATTACTACACTGGTAATAGCTCTGCCGTGTCCTTTCATGGTGTTAACTAGGCTTCCTGTAGCCATATCCCATATGCGTATAG
This sequence comes from Nitrospirota bacterium, assembly GCA_015233725.1. Lineage (GTDB taxonomy): Bacteria > Nitrospirota > Thermodesulfovibrionia > Thermodesulfovibrionales > Magnetobacteriaceae > Magnetobacterium. Next base: position 19,526 of record JADFXD010000015.1, read on the forward strand.
TTTTATCAAAACCGCCACTAATTATTTTCGTACCATCCATGCTGATTGCTACACTTTCAACAGCTATGCCATCTCCTTCTACGGTATTAATCAAGCTTCCTGTATTCATATCCCATATGCGTATGGTTTTATCCTTACTCCCACTAACAATTTTTGTACCGTCAGCGCTTATTGCTACACTGTTAACCCAATCGTAGTGTCCTTCAAGAGTGTTAATCAGGTTGCCTGTATTCATATCCCATATGCGTATAGTGTTATCCATACTACCGCTAACTATTTTCGTACCATCCGGGCTAATTGCTACACTGTTAACTGCATCGCTGTGTTCTTGAAGAGTTTTAATCAGGCTGCCTGTGGCCATATCCCATATGCGTATGGTTTTATCATGACTACCACTAACTATTTTAGTATCGTCCGCGCTTATTGCTACATTGTTAACCCTATTGCTATGTCCTTCCAGGATTTTAAGACATTTGCCTGTATCCATATCCCATATGCGTATGGTTTTATCACAACTACCACTAACTATTTTAGTACCGTCCGAGTTTATTGCTACATTTTTAACCCAATCGGTGTGTCCTTCAAGATATGGCCTTTCTCCAAATTCCAAATCTCTCATACAACTTCCAGCCAGGTTAGTATTCCGCAGAAAGGCCTTCCTAAAACTTACACCGCTTAAATCTGCCCCACACAAATCCGTGCCATCAAGCACGGCACAGGACAGATCGGCTCCAGGGATTCGCACACCCCTTAAATCATGGCCTGAAAAAGAGAACCTGCAGGCGTTTAAAATCGTGGCAGCATTTGAGGCCGCTATTGCGATGGAATCGTTGGTCTTTGACTCTTCCACAATGGCTAACAACTTATCCTTATCTACTTCCATCTCCGATAAAAAGCCTACTGTGGCTGACTCTTTGACAAGTGACCTCTTCTTTAGGGCATTCTTACCATCATTGTCGTTAATATTTTGCTGGAGCCTCCGAGCGATAAAATACTCCTGATAGGACTTATGCATGAAGGTAAAGGTATTGTCCTGAACCCGCTGAATGGGACAGCCTGAGCGGAACTTAACATAGTCGATATCGTCTAAGGTTAGCAGTTCATAAATCGGATTCTGTTGCTCTTGATTGTTGACAAATAGTCTTCTTCTATGTAACTCTATTTGTATTTTGCCCTCGATAAACATCTCGAAGGCTAATGCTTCGGCAAAATCAAAAAAATGTTCTATATCAAGACTTCCGGTACGGAACTTTTCAATGTTTTTTAATCTTACCCTCTCTTTTTCAAACCACTGTTGTATGAAGTTATAGTATATACTGCCACGATTTATTGTACTGGTCTTGTCACTCTTTGTGAGAGATGGCAGTGTTTTAACGATGATGTTTAAAAGTAACGGATTAGAGGACAACTCCTTCAGGTTATAAATCGCAAGGATTTGCCTTTTATATGCTTCAGGGGTTTTCCATTTTGCCTCAAGCGTATTTACAAACTCCTCCAAATAATCGTCAACCTGCTTTTCCGAAAAAGGTGTGATGTACAACGAACTGAAGCCCTTAAGATCAGGACGATTGGTCAATATGTCCGCCCGCTGAAAGTAGTGAAAATCATCGCTCTTGGAGCAGTGTTGGCTCCTGCATGTAACGATCACCTTGGCGTTTGCCCAATCCTTAAGCCAGTCTTTTTGAAACAACCATACCTTTTCGCCCAACTCATCATAACCGTCAAGGAAAAATATGACGCGTTTTTCTTGCTTAAGCCTTGCGATTGCCGACGGGTCAAATCCATGACGCCTTGACTCGTCATCGACAAACGTCCCGGCCTTTACGCCATCATAGAGCGGGCCGAGTTTGATAAACACAGGCAATGGTGTATCGCCGCCCTTAACATACCCATCCCTCAACCTCTCAAACAGATACGCACAGAAGGTTGACTTCCCCGCGCCCGAATCCCCCAGGAGCAACAAGATGCTGGCCTGATCGTCGGCGAGGAACTTGCCCACCTCGCCACAAAGGTCAGTGTCACTCTGGCGGATGAGGATGTCGTTGGCACACGTCAAAGGGACATACAACCCGGCATTGAAGAGACCCTGCATGTCGTTGAGCATGGCCTCTATGCGGGCATTTATGTCAGAAGATTGGGTTAGGGGAGCTTTTTTTTTTCGAGCTGCCAGCTACGGCAACCACCTGGCGTTATACTGGTATCTGCATCAAATCTTGCTCCTTCATTGAAATATTTTCTAAAACAAACTTCTGTTATATTGCTATCTGACAATCTTAGTATAGAATAGCCATGATAAAACGTCCTGTCTTCATTAAACAGCGCTCCTCCTTCACTATGAAAAAACGAGCCAATTGGAGTTTGAATCATTGAGGGTTTTGTTTGATGTAAATGCCCGGTAAAAAGCAAAGCAAACTCCTTCGGAAGTCTATTGCTTATGGCCTCCCTGTCACATTCAACTAACCAATCGAGGGGGTGGTGCATTAAAGCTATTTTAATGTCGCAACCATCCAATTTCTTTATAACACTACCTATCTGGTATTCAGAGACAAGTAACTTTTCCTTATCTTCTCTGCCACCAAAGGCTAACCATGCAGAATTTAAACAGGCTATACCAAACTTTATACCTTTAATTTCTGTTTTATAGACCGCAAATAACTTGTTAGTCTCTGATTTTATATTCTTGTAATCAAAGCTACCTCTGAACTTTATATAATTACCCGATCTGTTAAGGTATTTTCTGTCTGTTTGTAGCTTTAAGCTAATCATAAAGTCATTAAGCTTTGTAAATGTCTTATAAGTGTCTCTTATGCCGTTTGCCTCATGGGGTTGCCATTTGTCTCTGTCAATATCGTGATTACCAATAGTAAAGAAAAAACAATCTTCCTTTAATCTTAATTTTTCCAACAGAGGATTAACAAACTTATCCCTTACTAACGTAAATTCCTTTTTATTTTTACCAGATTTAACAAAGTCACCAGTAAAGAAAACTAAATCGGGTTTAATATTATTTTTTCCAAGCTCTTCTAAATCCTTAAACAAAGCATCCAAGATAATATCAATATCATAAAGTTTTGTATCTTCCATGTGCAAATCCGATAAATGTAATATTGTTACCTCAGACATCTGCAAACTCCTTTTACCGCCATAGCTTTACACCCTTCAGCTTTAAAGTATAAACACTCTCAAATGGTATCATAAATATGGGTATGCTGTCAATGGGTAATTTACTTTAAAAAACAAGCTCTACCTTAAGGCTTTACAGGCAAGCTTCAGCGCATTACAAGAACTACGTGCGGAGCATGAGTTATTAAAGATCAAGAGAAGTTTTGTTCACATACCTGTCTGTGACGCTGCCATGAACTATTACCGCTTGACCAAGGTGTCGGTAAAATTATATCCTTAAAAGAGTGATGAAGAAACTATGGTATAGTAGATTTACCGATGCAGTGGCGACGAGCGTAGAGGGCTTTACCGAGTCAATATCGTTTGACAAGAGGCTTTGGCCCTACGACATTGAGGGGACGACCGCACATGTGAGGATGCTGCAAAGACAAGGCATATTTTCGGATGGCTGCGTGGTCAGCGACACCCCAACGTGATCAATGTACCATCCACGATAAAGATAGCCTTTCGGGCGCTGCGTGTAAACAAGATGCGCTCGGCCCTGACGATGATCGGTATCGTCATAGGGGTTGGCGCCGTGATAACCATGCTTGCCGTGGGCACGGGGGCACGAAAGCGCATTGCCGATCAGGTCGCAAGCATGGGGAGCAATCTGCTCATAGTGATGCCTGGCTCTACAACCTCTGGCGGGGTAAGGGCTGGCGGGGGGAGTCAGCCCACGCTATCGACCTTTGACGCCGACGCCATCCTTAAGGAGTGCCCCGCGGTGGGCAATGTTGCCCCAATACTCAACGGCGCCGCCCAGGTGGTCTACGGCAGCCAGAACTGGTCAACGGCCATAACCGGCACAACCCCAAGCATCCTCGATGTCCGCGACTGGCCAATTGCCGCTGGCCGGGCATTTACAATGGAAGACGTCAGGGGTGCCACAAAGGTCTGCCTGATGGGGCAGACGGTGATGGATAACCTCGGATTTGGCGGTATCAGCCCCATTGGTCAGGTCGTGAGGATAAAAGGCATACCATTCACCGTCATAGGAATCCTTGACAGGAAGGGGCAATCACCAAATGGTCAGGACCAGGACGACAGCATATACATCCCCGTCACCACGGCGCAAAAAAAGGTCTTTGGCATGTCCTTCCCCGGGATGGTGCGAATCATCATGGTAAAGGCAAAAGGGGCCGAGGAGTTGTCTCAGTCAGAGAGGCAGATAACCGAACTGTTACGCCAGAGACATCACATAGGGCCAAAAAAGGAAGATGACTTCACGGTGCGCAATCTCACCCAGGTGATGCAGGCCGCCCAGGAGTCAACTGCCGTCATGACATTGTTGCTTGGCGCTATAGCGTCGGTATCGCTGCTGGTTGGTGGCATCGGGATAATGAACATCATGCTCGTATCGGTCACCGAGCGGACGAGGGAGATCGGCATACGCATGGCAATAGGTGCAAATACGTGGGATATCAGGATGCAGTTTATCATAGAGGCCGTGACGCTCTCACTCATTGGCGGTATCCTGGGGATCGCGGTGGGCCTAGGGGCGGCTGAGGCAATCTCAAAGATTGCGGGCTGGCCGACGATTGTCTCTATGGTGTCGATAATCCTCTCCTTCTGCTTCTCCGGGATGATTGGGATATTCTTCGGATTCTACCCCGCCTACAAGGCCTCCCTCCTAGACCCCATTGACGCTCTGAGATACGAGTAAAACAAAAAAGAAAAAAAAGAAGAAGAAGAAAGGAGGGCGGCTCCGCCCCCTCCTTAGACCTCCCCTGCAAGGGGACCAGTCCCCTTGACCCCTTAATGCTCAAGTCTGATCATTATATCGTCTATGTATCTTAAGAATTTTTTTGTTGGCGTCTTGACAAAAGTAAATTTGTTGAGTTTAAATAGTTTAGAAGGATTGTTCTTTGAAAACTAGTTTGATATATAATGACAAAGAGATAGTTAGTCATGATCATATTAAACGTAGCGAGTGAGAATGGTATGAATTTAGAGCAACTTCCATTAAAACAAGGATTGAAAGAGGCGAATACCATTCGAGCTTGTAAACTATTTAATTACAAGGAAAAAATGTTGCTTTTGAGGCTGTAAAGCCCATGCAAAACATGCCCCAAAAGCAATATTTTGGATTTGAAAATGTTGAAGATAGGCGTTTGTAAAATAGCCACAAGTCGGCATTATTCAACAGTCTATAGGGATTCCAGTTTAAGAGCAACTTCCATTAAAACAAGGGTTGAAACTCTATCTATATTTATTAGAACATATTTTAAGAAAAAGTTTAAGAACAGCTTCCATTGAAATAAGGGTTGAAACACCCTTGAAGCGACCAACGGGAGCGTGGGGTCAAGGGGACTGGTCCCCTTGCAGGGGGGTCTGAGGGGGGCGGAGCCGCCCCCTTCTTTCTTCTTCCTTTTTGAAGGGGGTGTGATGAAGGTTTTTGATGTTACTCAACTGTGGATAACCTGTGAAAGGCCTCTGGGGTTAAGTGATGGCCGGGCGATCAGGGGTTTTTGGGGGAACAGATATAAGAACAGACCTGAATTTCATGGCCATAAGGGTAATGAGTGCGTCTATAGGCATCCGCTGATCCAGTATAAGGTATTTGGCGGTTCGGCCCTTGTTATTGGACTAAAAGAGGGGGCCTACTTATTGCGGGCGGTTGATGACCTCGATTTTATCGAGATTTACCATGAAATATGCCCTGTGATCAAATCCAATATGAGTACCCAACATATTCAATTTGGCACGTCGGACGCAATGGTGGATTACGCATTTATGACCCCCTGGCTTGGACTCAATGAGGAAAACTACAAACGTTACCTGACGCTGAAGAGAAATGGCCTTCCCTCTTCGGAACTGCTGGAGAGAATATTAATCGGGAATATCTTGTCTATGTCAAAGGCAGTTGGTTATGTTGTCTCCGAGGAGTTAATGGTTAAGGCAACACTACAGGAGGGAGAGACAATAAGGGTCAAGACAGGCGTGGAGCTGATGTCGTTTATCGGTGGGTTTCAGGTCAACTTCCTGATGCCCGACCTGTGGGGGATAGGTAAGTTCAGTTCAAGGGGGTATGGAACAACGAAAAAAAAAGCATCCGGGAGGTAAGGTAATATGGAAGGATCAATAGAGATAACTTTTCCCAAGATGAATCACTTCTGGCTAGACTCTGGTCTGTTAGGGCTTGCGGTGATTTTAAGGCAGATAGAGGCCGATATTAAGGCCAATGTTGAGCATAGCGATTCAGGTCTTACGCTAAAAGGCACAGAGGGCGATATCGCTAATGCCCTCAATGCCGCATACGATAAGCTAATAAGGGACTACTACAACCTATCAACCAAAAAGCAACAACAGGAGACCGCATCTCACAACTTTTACTATGATAGCAAAGGCGACAGATTCATCTCCTTTCCAAAGAAAAAGGTGGTCGGTATCGCGGGGCTTATATACAACAAGGCTTCTCGCCCATTAGGTGAGACCGTCAGGTGGAAGAGTAAGGAAAAGCGCGATATAATAGTCAATAACAAATCCAAAAAGCTAACGCGGGGCATCTTGCCTGATGACTACTCTCACCTCCAAGAGCGTATGGATGACTTCTTAGACGCAGGAGGGCTGGACGTAACCACGGTTGGATTGCTCGTAGATGGTGAGAACGCAGTTCGTCCTAAGGTTGAAATACCAATACCGAAGGGCAAGAAAGGACATTGCTTTTTATGTGGAGAAGAGGACGTTGGATTGACTGAATCCAATACTACCATCTTTCCTTTTATCACCGGCTCCAGTGGAGTATTAAACTTCTTCTCCCTTTGCGCAGGACATGAAAATATCTGCTTGAGGTGTGCGTTCATCGCTAAGTTTGCCCCCGTCAACGGATTCTATAACTCTGCAGGCGGAGACCTGTTTGCCTTTTTCCCTTATTCGACATCGTTTGAAAAGATGTTTTACACTTATAAAAAGCTACAGGATGCAAAGTATGTCGATGACAACCTATATAAGAATTTCCAACACCCTCTCGGCTTTGAAAAGTATCCTGATGCCTTCTTTCAAAGACCGCATGAGGTTTCTTTTGCCTTTCTTTACACAATCTACAGAAAGGTGCTGATACGCCAAGACAGCTCAGGGTTTGATTGGGGGCAAATGACGGATATCTTTGTCTCTAAGGCGCCCCTGGAATTCGTAGTCTTAAACGCCCAAGACAAGGGGCAAGTGTACATGGGTAAGTTGGTGTGGCCATTTGTTGACTCTGTCTATTTCTTCCGCCTGATGGAGGCGCTGGAAAAAAAAGCGATAGATATCAAAGAGACAATGAGGCTACTCTTAGACCCTGCCCAGAAGAGTGAAAACAAGACAATCCTGAGAAACAGCTTTTGCCAGCGTGTGCTTAAGAAACAGTCGGTCATTGAGCTGATCGAGTATCATGTCTTTAGCAGCGGTAGTACCTACATAAAACCATTACTTGAGTTTGCGATACATTACGAACCTATCATAAGAAAGGAGGATAGCCCTATGACGAGTGAAGAACAGGAAACAGCCGTAGCATTAGGCAGGGGAATAGGGGCAGTAGTTGCCGAAAATGGCAAAAAGGGCGACTTGTTTGCACTGAGGAAGGCCAGGAGAAAAACAGATTTTCTAAATGAGCTAAACAGGCTTCAATTTAAGTGCTCTCTAACTGTTCCCCGTGAGGTATATGAGGGGAATTTGACAGACCTAAACTTCCTTGAGTTTAAGCAATTTTGCATGATTGCCGCACTTAACAGCTTTAATTATGCCACATCTAAAGGAGGAGGTAAGAACACATGAAAACAGCCAAGTCATTAACGATCACGTACCTGACCCCCGTTTCGTTTGCAAGCCTGAACGGCTCAGACAAAGAGGCGGACAACATATCCAGCATAAAAAAGATATCCAGGGAAACGGAGCAATTCCCCTACGTCTCATCGCAGGCCATACGTAGGGCGTTGAGGGATCAATTGGCCGTCCTGGGGCACGAGTTATCCGAGGGCATTGCAGCAGCAATCCCGCATGGCGCGGCAACAACATTACAAAGGCCCGATCAATATATAGATGACGACTTATTTGGATTTATGGGGACAACAGCAGCTATGGATGGTCAGAGAGGCCAATCAATAACCCGCACCTCTGTCGTGAGGGTTTCTCCCTTGATCTCGCTGCATAAGTATGAGGGCGACCTGGACTTTGGCACCAACTACATGGGCGTCAAGGCTGGAGGAGACCCAAACATCTTTGAGACGGAGATACACTCCGGCATGTATAGAGGCACTATCCTGATAGAGTTGGACAGGGTTGGCTGCGGCGAGGGCTTTAAAGATAAGGAGGGCTTACCAAACTCAACCAAGGCCACAAGGGTAAAAGAGCTTCTAAGGGCCTTCAAAAACCTCTGGTCTACAGGCAGACAGACACGATTCCTTGCCGACATCTCTCCCAAATTTGTGGCAGGGGCGTTGCTTAAGGTAAAAAACCCTATCTTTCTCGAAGGCCTGCTGCCACAAGATGGCGGCATTAACGTAAGCATCCTAGCTGAGACCATCTCCGACTATACGGATGAGCTTATTGCCCATGTCTATGGCGCAAGAAAGGGGATGTTTTCCATCTTGCCGGATAACACACTATCAATTGGTGAATCTTTTGATGTGATGGCGAAGTGGATAGATAGTTGTTATGAATAGCCGTTATGAAATAAAGGGGTAATCAATGTTTGCTTTTACGATTAAGGCATTTGCATCGACGGCATCTTTCAGGATACCAGAGAACCACACGTTTCAGCAGACCCTTCCGCTTCCCCCTGTCACTACCTTGACAGGCCTGATGGGGGCGGCGATGGGGTTGGACATTGAAGCCGCCATGAACTTCCGCGCCGACAACAAAATTTCCTTCGGTGTATCCGCGACCTACAAGGGGGAATTAAGAGACCTGTGGAAGTATAACAAGGTCAAGACAAAAGAGACGCTAAAGGATGTTCTCATAAGGGAATTTCTTGTAGATTACGAATTAACATTAGTAATAGCCTCAAAAGATGAAAAGGCGTTATCAGAGATCAACGGCGCCTTTGGAGACCCCAAGTATGCACTAACCCTCGGCAACAGCGATGACCTCCTAAAGATTAGACGGATAGGTAATATCGTGACTGCTCAACAGAGCCAATCAACTGATTTTGAAAACACGGTTCTGCCAGATATCCGGGCATTTGAATACGAGTCAATGATTGACCTTAAAGACACACCCATTACGTATCGGGTCAGGGCGCCTCAAATCTACCTGCTACCCACAGCCTTCAGCTTTACAGTAAGACAGAGAAGGGTAAGCAAACGGGAACACTTTATCTTTGTCGGCTCTCCTATCAGACTTAAGAACCCCATAACAGCCTACACAATAGATGACCTGCAAGTGGTGCTACTATGACTGTAATAATAAACCAGACCACGCAAAAAGGGGTCAAGGGGTCTGTGACCCCTTGCAGGGGAGGTCTGAGGAGGGGGCAGAGCCGCCCTCCTTCTTTCTTTTTCCTATGATTTACTACGCAAAACCTGATCAGACTTACGAGGAGCACATCGAGGCGGTTTATCGCGCCTGGAGAGAGACGATTAACGCAAAGATGCCCTTGATAGAGAGGCTTGCAGGAAAGTTCAACTTCAAACCGGAGCGCCTTATCTCCGGCTCACTCCTGACGGTTGCCCTGCACGATATAGGAAAGATGATCAAACCCTTTCAAAACATGATGACGGCCATCAGGGCAAACACTAGACCAAACGTAAAGGACTATTATCGCCACGAACTTGTATCGTTCTTCTATGTTACGAAATATTGGGGCGCCCTCAATAAAGACGTTAAACTGACTTGTGTTCCGATAGAGGCTCTGGCTGTGGTTGGCCACCACAAGGACATTGATTCAGACTTAATGTCGTTTGATAGACAACGCAAGGCCGACCTCTCTGGCCGCCCGCCAGTTGTCTTTGACGATGGCATTAGAGTTGCCGTCACGCTTGCTGAGGACTTATTCAAGAGAGAAGGGCTCGTTTTCCCACACATAGAGGTTGGTAGTTTAAACGCTCCTTTTGGCTACCTCGCTGGTCTCGTTGCTACTGAAGTCTTGACCAAGTTGATTGAAAAAGATGGAGCGGAGAAGGTAAGGGTTCTGTACATCCTCCTGAAGGGTATCCTTCATTATGCCGATTGGCATGGTTCTGGAAAGGCCAGCGTCAATTACTCCGTGAGCATAGGCTCAGGTGATTTGGTGGATAGCCTCAGACAGAGGTGCATTGCTAAAGGGATCGCTTATGAGGGGCTAATGTCATTTCAAAGGGCGTGCAACCAGCATCGTGGCCATGTAATAGCCATCGCCCCCACCGGCAGCGGAAAGACAGAGGCCGCCATCCTGTGGGCATTAAACAACATAAGCGAGCCAGCCCCCAAAAAGACATTGAACCTCAAGATACTCTACCTCTTGCCCACGATGGTTACGGCCAACAGTATCTGGCAGAGGTTGACCGACATCTTTGGCACAGACAACGTTGGATTGACCCACTCCACCGCCAATCTCTTTCTGCATGACGAATCAAAAGAGGATCAAGGCGATATCTGGGAGCATAGAAGAGACATCCTGTTTAATCAGTCCTTCATAAAACCCATAACCGTGGGTACGGTTGACCAGTTGCTTACGGCGGGCTTTAATTCGGGGCGGTGGGTTTTAAAAGAGATCAACGCATCAAACGCCGTCATTATACTGGATGAGATACACGCATACGACGGCTGGACATTAGGTCTCATTGTCGCCACTATCAGGCATTTCTCAGGCCTCGGCGCTCGTTTTATGCTTATGAGCGCGACCTTGCCATCTTTCCTGCAAGACCTCCTTAAGAAGACGCTTCCGGAGGCTATGTTGATCAAGGAGGGTACCCTGTTAAACGCAAAACGGAGCAGGTACTTTGTTGAGGACAAGCAGATAGAATGTTCATTAGAAGAGGTCAGGCTGGCCGTTAATAACGGTAAAAGAGTCTTGGTTGTAGTTAACACGGTGAAGCTCTGTCAGCAGTTGGTGCGGGAGTTGTGCGACTTAGAGCCTGTATGTTATCATTCCCAATTCATCCTAAAGGACAGAAAGGCAATTGAGGACAGGATCAGCGCAGACAGATTTGTCATAGCCACGCAGGTGGTGGAGGTGGCCCTGGACATTGATTATGATTATCTGTTTACGGAGTGTGCGCCGCCAGATGCCATAATCCAAAGGGCAGGCAGGGTCAACAGGTACAGGGATAGTCATAGAGACAGCCGCGTGTATATATTCAGACATTCAAAGACAGCCGAAAAGATATACAACCCCCTGACCGATCCCGATCTGCTTTCGCGCTCATATGAGGCCTTCAAGCTCCTACAGTCAGACGTTGTTGAAGGCGATCTGATAAACCTGGTTGAAATCGTCTACAAAGGCTACGAGATTGAGAGTCAGAAGCCATATAAGAAAGCGATCTCCGTGTACAAAGAGATTCAGGATAACCGCAACATGATATTTGACAGCAGGCTTACAGATGATAAGCAAGTTGTTACACACATAAGTGATTACGAAACGGTCGCTGTCATCCCCGAACGCTTCAGGGATGAGGTGGTAAGGCTTAAGCCGTTAGAGAGGCGGTGGTATGAGGTAAAGGTCCCTCTTTGGTATGCGAGGAAAAACAGGTATACTGAAAACGATATATGTTTCTGCGACGTAAAATACGATAACAGGTTAGGCGTAATCCTTGAGGAGACAGAAACAGCCTCGGTGATGATTATTTAAAGGAGAAAAATGGAGCTTGTCATAAATACATATGGGGCGTATCTCAGGAAAAATGGGGAGTGCTTTGTCGTTAAGGCAGAGGACAAGGAGCAGGAGATATCTGTAAGGAAGGTCACCTCTATCATGATCACTACCAGCGCGCTCATCTCCACGGACGCCATAAAGCTCGCCCTTGACCACAACGTTGACATCATCTTTCTTGATGACTTTGGCAACCCAATCGGCAGGGTATGGCACTGCAAACTCGGCAGCACGGTGGCCATTCGTCGCACGCAGTTAAGCATCGCTGACTCCGCTGATGCCCTTAGCCTCGTTATCGAGTGGATAACCCAAAAGCTCCAAAACCAGGTCGATCTCATCAACAGACTCAAAAAGCCCCGCATCGATAAGACCACTGAACTCGATAAGGCCATCAAGGCCCTTGAGGCCACAATTGAGAAGCTCTCCGCTATCACCGGGTCGATTGACCAGCATCGCAACACGATCATGGGGCTTGAGGGAAACGCGGGTAGGATATATTTTGAGACGATCAGCCTTATACTCCCCGATAGATTCAAGTTCCAGTTACGGAGCAGAAACCCCGCCAAAGACGAGTTTAACGCAATGCTCAACTACGCCTACGGCATCCTCTACAGCCTCGTCGAGAAGGGCTGCATCATTGCTGGGCTTGACCCTTACATAGGGTTCTTGCACACAGACAACTATAGTAAGAAGTCCCTTGTATTTGATATCATCGAGCAGTTCAGGATATACGCGGATGAGCCAGTTGTCTATCTCTTTACGGGCAGGCATGTAAAAACGGAATACTTTGACAAGGTCAAGGACGGCATGACCTTGAACAAAGGTGGCAAGCAGTGTTTGATCAAGGCATTTCAAGAGCACCTCGATGGTAGCATCCGGTATAAAGGCAGAAATATCCAGAGGAACAACATAATACAACTGGAGTGTCATGCCATTGCCAATGGGTTGCTCGCCAATGGGGCGCCAGGCAATGGATCGCTTGCCGATGGGTCGCTCAATCAGGCAGCTCCGGCATTACCCGATACAACGCCAGGCGATGAGTTCCTCGATGTGACGACTAACCCCGAAGGTCAGACGTCGGATTGATAGAGGTGGCGTGCTTACCTGGGTAATATACGACATAGGTTCCAACAAGGCCAGGGGCAGGGTGGCCAAGATATGCAAGGAGTATGGTCTGCAGCGTGTTCAAAAGAGCGTGTTCCTGGGCACACTGAGCAATAACGACACGGATGAGCTGGGGCTTCGCTGCAAAGAACTCATCGACCTTGATGTTGATTCCCTGTACATATTTCCCATGTGCGGCGATGACTTCAGGAAGGTGCGTTTGCTTGGCATGGCCTTTGACAAGGCTCTTGTCACTGACGAAATCAAGGCGTTATTCCTATGACTGATGAAGCTGATAATCTAATCGACCCGCATGAGCTTAACCACGAGGGGCAAGGTGTTTATGTGACGGCCTCGGTGCTTATGGAATATCTGTTCTGTCCGCGCTTTATATACTTCATGAATTGTCTTTGTATAGCGCAGCACGAGGAGCAGAGGTATAAGGTGCAGGCAGGCAGGGAGGTGCATGAAAACAAGGAGAAGGTTAATGCCGATTATCTGCGAAAGCGGCTTGGCGTGGTGGATAAGGAGACAGGCGTGTTCCTGGCGTCGCGGCGTTATCAGATAAAGGGGATAGTGGATGAGGTCTTAACGCTTTCCGATGGGACGATGGCGCCGCTTGATTACAAGTATGCGCAATTCAGGGATCGTGTATTTAAGACACACAGTTATCAGAGCGTATTTTATGGGTTATTGATAAAGGACAATTACGGGGTGGATGTAAGCCGGGGATTTGTGTGTTATGTACGGAGCGCCCACCTTTTAAAAGAGATTGACATAAGGCAGTCGGAGTACGATAAGCTGCTTATCATGGTCAAGGAGATCATTGATATCTCCCAGAGGTGCTACTACCCAAAAGGGACAAGGGATAAGGCTAAATGCGTAGATTGCTGTTACAGGAATATTTGTGTATAGAGTGGGGTTAGAGGGTGTGTTTGTTGTTTAAGGGATTTTTTTTGACGACGTATTGACAAAAATAAATCCATTGAGTTTAAATAGATATACGGTAGTAATTGTTCTTTGACAACGCAGCTATTAAACGATTGTGGTTTAAAGTTGCAAATGTGATGCGTAATGGCAAATAAATAGTTAGCCATAGTTATGTTAAACGTAATGTTTTGGAATGGTATGAATTTATTGAGGCGGATGCCATGCGAGTTTGTAACACATTGAATTGTAAGGTAAAAACGTTGATTTTGAGGCTGCAAAGCCCATACAAAACATGCCCCAAAGGCAATGATCAGGGGTTGAAAATGTTAAATATAGGCGTTTGTAAAATAGCGACAAACCGGCGTCATTCAAAGGTCTACGAGGATTTCGGAGTTTAAGAGCAACTTCCATTAAAACAAGGGTTGAAACGTACAGGCACTGGTACTGTGACAAGTGCGTCTTCAGTTTAAGAGCAACTTCCATTAAAACAAGGGTTGAAACTTCTTTCCGTTGATTTGCAATCCATTCAACGCATTGCGGTTTAAGAGCAACTTCCATTAAAACAAGGGTTGAAACTTCTGTTCAGAATATTTTCTGTATACACTTTTTCTCCGTTTAAGAGCAACTTCCATTAAAACAAGGGTTGAAACAATACACAATCATATTCCCTGATGCCGCTGAGGGCGCGTTTAAGAGCAACTTCCATTAAAACAAGGGTTGAAACTGGCTGTGCCGTGCCATACTCCGGTTCCTATTGTTCCGTTTAAGAGCAACTTCCATTAAAACAAGGGTTGAAACTGGAGGTATAAGAATGGCTTGCAAAAAAACATCATCGGTTTAAGAGCAACTTCCATTAAAACAAGGGTTGAAACTTTGTAGTGCAGTTCTGTAGATGTTAGGCGTTCATGTTTAAGAGCAACTTCCATTAAAACAAGGGTTGAAACACCTGTAGGTGTAAAACGATGCCGGCTTGAAGTAACCGTTTAAGAGCAACTTCCATTAAAACAAGGGTTGAAACTTACCACTTATCCTAATCATAGTGTCTCTTACTTCCTTGCGTTTAAGAGCAACTTCCATTAAAACAAGGGTTGAAACTTATGATTCCTCATATCACGTCGATACCCCTATAGCGTTTAAGAGCAACTTCCATTAAAACAAGGGTTGAAACCTACTACCATCCTGTAGATGATATTTTCTATTGCATCGTTTAAGAGCAACTTCCATTAAAACAAGGGTTGAAACAGTTCCATCCTAAAATACAGGAAGTAATAAAATACGAAGGTTTAAGAGCAACTTCCATTAAAACAAGGGTTGAAACGCAAAGGCAATGTCAGTATCGTGTCAAGTTGACCGCTAGTTTAAGAGCAACTTCCATTAAAACAAGGGTTGAAACTCACTACTGAAATAATGTCGTCTCTCTTTGGTTTCGTTTAAGAGCAACTTCCATTAAAACAAGGGTTGAAACTTCAACGCATTGCGTACAGCATCCAAAGAAGAAAAGTTTAAGAGCAACTTCCATTAAAACAAGGGTTGAAACCGGTTCTGATTGTAGGCAAGACAAGTCGTGGCCGTGGTTTAAGAGCAACTTCCATTAAAACAAGGGTTGAAACATAAGATAGGCTTCTTTTGTGTAGGGGTTCAGCCCTGTTTAAGAGCAACTTCCATTAAAACAAGGGTTGAAACTCGATCACAATTACACCCGACTCCAACCCCTCAAATTGGGTTTAAGAGCAACTTCCATTAAAACAAGGGTTGAAACTGTTTTTTTGGCCAGGTCTCCGCGCTCAGTCGGGAGAGTTTAAGAGCAACTTCCATTAAAACAAGGGTTGAAACTTATGGCTGGGATATTCTCACTTGATGGCACTAAGGTTTAAGAGCAACTTCCATTAAAACAAGGGTTGAAACTCAATATTGTTACCATGTTACACGCTCCTTAGTAAGTTTAAGAGCAACTTCCATTAAAACAAGGGTTGAAACAAATTCATACCAGCAAACATCGTCTGGTATATCTGCAGTTTAAGAGCAACTTCCATTAAAACAAGGGTTGAAACATCCACGCAAGCAACACCCCACAAGAAACGCAAACTAGTTTAAGAGCAACTTCCATTAAAACAAGGGTTGAAACTCTTTGGCATACCCTGTACATAGGGTGTAAACTCATACGTTTAAGAGCAACTTCCATTAAAACAAGGGTTGAAACAGTGCATATTTCATAGGTCACCTTCTTGTCTTTTCTTTTTCTTTTTTTTTTCGGTCTTGATTTAATTGCCTGCGCTGTATTATCTTTGATCGTAGTGGAATTAAGCGACGCACTTGGTGCCTTCAGGGGCAAGAGGATATTGATCGTGGGTGACATCATCCTTGATCACTTTGTCTGGGGGCAGGTCAACAGGATATCGCCTGAGGCCCCCGTGCCCGTGGTTGAGGTGCAGCGGGAGAGCTACCTGCTTGGCGGGGCAGGTAACGTGGCAAACAACATTATCTCCCTGGGGGGCAGCGCCGCTATCGTCGGTGTCATCGGGGATGACCACCATGGACAGATCATCTCCGAGCTGCTCAAGGACAATGGGATTGAACAGGCCGGCGTCTTCTACGACACAAGACCAACCACGATCAAGACCCGCGTGATCGCACACCACCAGCAGGTGGTCAGGTTTGACAGGGAAGATGCCAGACACATAGACGGCAACATGCTAAGGGGTCTAGGCGACTTCATAGGACAGGGCATCGGACATTACGATGGCGTGATCGTCTCCGATTACAAGAAGGGGGTCATCAGTCCACGTCTGATACAGACAATACTTGGCCACACCCAGGCAGGTGATAAATTCGTGTGCGTTGACCCCAAGGTAGGGCACTTCCATTACTACCGGGGCGTCTCCCTAATCACGCCAAACCTGAAAGAGGCCCAGGAGGGGTCAGGCATTGCCATCAAGGACGTGGCAAGTCTCCAGAGGGCCGGCATGACCCTCCTGAAGAACCTGCACACACAGGGGGTGCTCATTACCCGCGGAGAAGAGGGCATGAGCCTGTTCCTTGCCGATGGCGCCACCCACCACCTGCCCACTGTGGCAAAAAAGGTCTTTGACGTAACAGGGGCAGGCGATACGGTGATTGCAACATTTACCCTGGCCTTTGTATCGGGGGCATCGATGGTGCAGGCCGCCATACTCTCTAATCACGCCGCCGGCATAGTTGTGGGCATGGTTGGCACCGCAACCACCACCGTGGAAGAGATCAAACACTCCATGACCACTCCATAAGAAGAATAAGGGGGGGCGGCGCTGCCTTCTTTGACGCTCCAGGACACTCCTGGCCCCCTCGACCCCCCCTGCAATGGCACCAGTGCCCTTGACCCCATTTATTTTTATCCACGTTATTTAAACATCTAAACCTTCTTTTTGGTTTCTATGCGTAACAATTAAATCACTTTTTCTTAGCACGCTTGCCGGGCTTTTGATCAAAGATGTAGGGTTCTTGTTCTTCAGCAGCCTTTAAGTAGTCACTGGTTAAAGAGTGTGAGGTCTTTTTTTTTTCTTCAAGTACCACGATGGCTATCTCGATTAACTTCCTGACCGCCTCTGCCCTCGATGACAACCTGCGCGAGAAGCGAAAGTCCTCTATCATTGCTAACTGCGACTTAGAGGTGAAAAACACTATCTTCTCATCCTTGCTCTCTGCATCTTCTTCCATAAACACCTCCTTATATAAAGTTTATAAATATTACACACAAGATACACTTTATACACTTGACAAACAGTATACTGTGTGTATACAATAGTAACATTATATAAATGACTATGTCAAAAGGAGGCAACATGAAAGAGTTTACCAAAAATGATTACCGTACAATCAACAGACCTGCTGCGATGGCAGACGAACTGGACAAGATCAGGGCGATGCTAACATTCATGGCTGACACGACGGACTTGCTTTTAATTGCAACGATGCGTGAAAAACAAAGGCCCATGGACGAGACGATCTATGGCATGCACCTGCTCTTTATGGAGCTAATCTCGAGGTTGGACAAGGCATGTAGCAATCCACACGGATAGCCCCCGCTCCCCCATCTGTTGTGTGCCACAGTGAGGGAGACTACAGCTTAGGCGGTCTGCATAGACGACATGCCCTTTGGGAGAAAGCCAGCACCGGGTACCGGCGCCGGGCAGGGGCGCTCAGTCCTTACATTGGACAACGCCCTTGCCCGTGACCTTGGCATTGTAAAGGGCTGTCTGTGCATGGGTCAAGAGGTCATCGAGCTTTTCGTGGTCCTTCAACGTGGCAATGCCTATGGAGAGTGTCGTGCAGAGGTTCTTCTCGGTAAACCGCTCCATCGTCAGGGATTCCTTAAACCTGTCAAAGACTGTCTCTGCCTTATCCATTGGGGTATTGGGCATGTAGAGGATAAATTCATCCGTGCCATAGCGCCCCAGCACGTCTATCCCGCGCAGGCACGATCTGAGGTGATCGGCCAGCTCCGCGTATAGCTTCCTGGCCACCTCGATACCGTAGACGTTTAGCACGCTCTTGAAGTTATCCATATCCATGATGGCCAGCGTTAGGGGGATCTTGTGCCGGCGGCTCTTGTCAAACTCAGCGTGCAGTTTCTGGTGGAAGAAGTGATAGTATGTAAGACCGGTGGTGGCATCAATGTCTCTGAGCTCGTTTAGCAGGGTCGTGAATCGTTGCTTCCTTAGGGCCTCGGCGATCAATCTGGCCATCACGACGAGAAACTCCTCCAACCCTTTTGTGAGCTCCATCGCCTTGGCAAAGTAGACCACAATAAAGCCTAAACTGCGACCATCAACTGAGACGCGTACCGCTATTGCCACCTCGTAGTCATCCTCCATCAACAATTCCTTGTAGTCCTCCGTAGCGCTCTGAGAGGTCACGACAACGACCGGCTCCTTGTAAAAGAGTCTTCCGACAACACCAGTGCCGATACCTCGCCGGTATGAAGCGGTAAAGTGCGCCGAAATGTTATACCGGTTTATTATTTCAAGATAGTCATTTTCTGGATTTTTCAGTACCAGTGCCCCATGATTTATACCGATAGAGTCCTTCATGGCAAACAGTATCTCGTGTATCGTGTGGGTAGCGCTCTCCTGCTTACTCAATACGTCAACGGCCTTGCATATATCCTTAAAAAACACTTCAGTCATCATCTTTCCCAACTCCCATTTTATATTCTTACCCTAATTATACAACAACCCCAAAGAAAACTACAACCCCCTTCAAATTGCCTCCAGCGATTCAAGGGAGGGCTTTGCCTTTTTGGTGCCCCCTTCTTTTTTTTATAGTTTTACTTATTTGACTTGTTCGAGTATAATATATAAACAAACATGATAAAGCTAACAATCAACGATATAGAGGTATCGGTAGATACGCCGGTGACTATACTGGAGGCTGCCCAGGGTGCAGGGATAAATATCCCAACGCTGTGCCACTTCAAGGGACTGGAACCCTACGGTGGATGTCGTCTGTGCCTGGTGGAGATTGAGCGTGTTAATCGTCTTCAGACCTCATGCACGGTCCACGTGACCGATGGCATGGTGGTCAGGACGGAGACGGGGGCCATACGCGCAACCAGGCGGGCGATGCTCGAGTTCCTGCTCATCAATCATCCGCTGGACTGCGCGGTGTGCGATAAAGCTGGCGAATGCGTCCTCCAGGAGCTGGTCGTGCAGTACGGGGCAGCCGAGGGGAGATTCGCCGAGGGCAAACGCAGACACCCGGAGAACTTTAACGACCCCTTCATCGTCAGAAACATGGAACGCTGCATACTGTGCTCCAGGTGCGTGCGGATGTGCGAGGAAGTCCAGGGGGCCTATGCAATAGCCAATACGGGCAGGGGAAGTAAGTCCTTCGTCGAGCCGTTTTCGGCAGGACGCTACAACTGTGAGTACTGTGGCAACTGCCTGACGGTGTGCCCCGTGGGCGCGATCACGTCAAGGAGCCATCGTCATAGCTACCGACCCTGGTACGTTGAGGCTGAGATTCAGACGGTGTGCGGGTTCTGCGGCGTGGGCTGTAACATGGTGTTACAGATGCGCGGCGGAGCGATCATCAGGACCATGCCCGATCTAAAAGGCGGCTTAAACAAAGGCCTCTTGTGTGTCAGGGGGCGCTTTGGCTATGACTACGTAGACAGTGACGAGCGCCTGAACACCCCGCTTATCAGAAAGAACGGTCAACTGATGCCAGTTACGTGGGAGGAGGCCATCTCCTACGTTGCTAAAAGGCTCAGGGATATAAAGAAATCCCACGGCGGTGAGGCCATCGCTGCCATCGCCTCGCCAAGATGCACAAACGAGGACAACTACATGCTCCAGAAATTCATGCGCTTTGTCCTGGGCACTAATAATATAGATTCAACAGCGAGGTTTTATTATTCTCCGGTGCAGACCTATCTTGAGCTTATGCTTGGCGTTGGCGTGACGGCCAACCTGCTGCACGGTATCGAGGGGTCTAACGGCGTGTTGGTCATCGGAGGTGACCCCACCGCGGTCAATCCCATAATGGGGGTGCAGGTGAGACTTGCCTGTAGGCACGGGGCCAAGGTCGTGGTCGTTGGCACGCCCGGGGGATTGAAGATGTTCATAGACTACGAGGTCGTCCCCTCCCTGTACGCTGAGGAGGTTGTCCTGTGCGCCATTGTCAACAAGATCGTAAGACGCAAGGGGCTAAGAGGCGAGAGCTATGTCATTGAGGACAAGATAAAGGCCATTATTGTCCCATCGGCAGATGACCTGGAAACGTCCGGGGTATCGGAGGACATCATAGAGCGTGTGGTCAATGACCTGTGCGCGATGAAGACCCCCGTCATTATCTTAGGACAGGATATATGTCAGGACGAGAGGGTGTCCAAGAAGGTGTTCCTGGTTGGGGCCATCGCATACCTGCTAAATGGTAGGATATTTCTGATGTCTGACCGGCCCAATTACCAGGGCGTGGTTGACATGGGTTGTGTACCCGACATGCTGCCTGGGGGTAGACCCGTTGAGTTGGGGGCAATCGAGCACAAGATAAAGGACACAATCGGCGGCGCAATCCCCGAGGAAAAGGGACTTAACGCCTTTGAGATCATAGAACACGGACAGAGCGGCGCCCTCAAGGCACTCTATATAATGGGTGAAAACCCGATATTTAACTTCCCCGACAGGAACAAGACAGAAGAGGCGATAAAGAACACAGACTTTGTGGTGGTTCAGGATATCTTTATGACCGAGACAGCCAGGCTGGCCGACGTCGTCCTGCCCTCCGCGGCGTGGTCTGAAAAGGACGGCTCCTACACAAACCTCGAGCGAAGGATTCAACGCCTGAGAAAAGGCAAGTCGGTATCTGTTGGCAGGCCTGATTGGCGGATCATCGCCGATATAGCCAGAGCGCTCGGTATGAAGGAGAACTACACAGACGTGCGAGGTCTCTGGAGTGAGATAACCCAGATATCGCCGCTGCACTCTGGCCTGACGTATGAGGAACTCTCAGCCGGTCAGACCATCTGGCCATACAACGGCAAATCCCTCAGAACAGGCGAGGTTGACTTTGACGTTGAGGGCATCGACGACCTCCCGATACCCGACTACTGCCAGGGTGAGCTCCCAGGCATGCACCTCGTTCCAGAGAGACACCTCTATCACAGCGGCACAATAACGGCCAGGTCCAAGGCCATCCTGGATATATATCCAGAACCCTACGTCCTCATAAACCCCAGACAGGCCCAACTCTACGCCGTGGATGGCAAACGCGCCCTCAGCGACGGCGACAGGGTAACGGTGTATACCACCACAGGAGGCGAGGTTGAAACGATCATCAAGATCGATAAGGACGTCCCAGACTGCGTAGTGTTGATGTCCAACACGTTTGAAAGGGCAGGCAGCCTGGGTATGTTAAACTATCACATCGATCCGGTCCTGGGTTGCCTCTGTCTGGATGCGACCACGGTAAGGATCGAACGAATATAAAATGTTAAGATATACAATTGAAAATATTATGTTTAAGAATGCGCTGGTGAACAAAATTATAACTGTGATTAAGATCATAATGGGGTCAAGGGCACTGGTGCCCTTGCAGGGGAGGTCTGAGGAGGGCCAGGTGCGACCTGGAGCGACAAAAGAAGCTCCGTCGCCCTCCTTCTTTCTCTATAGGGTGATTCGGTGATAATTCGATGGATATAGGGTTGACGGTAGGGTTGAAGGGGTTTTTGTGGGATGTGGGTGTTATTGTCTTTAAGATAGCCGTGGTGCTTGGTGCGGTGATGGGACATGTGGCATATGCTACGTACTTTGAACGGAAGGTCATAGCCAGGATGCAGATGCGCCTGGGACCAATGATAGTTGGCCCGTATGGGATACTACAGCCAATAGCCGACGGGATAAAGTCCTTCTTTA
>JADFXD010000016.1:0-3154 GCA_015233725.1 Nitrospirota bacterium
TTATTTCGTAAGTCAACCAGAGTCCAAGCCCTGTACCCTTTCCTGTGGGCTTTGTCGTAAAAAATGGATCGAATATCTTACCGATATTTTCCACAGCGATACCGCAGCCGTTATCTGCCACCTCGATACTGACCGCTGAGTCATCACGGCGCCCATTGACCTTCAATTCTCCTCCATTGGCCATTGCGTGAATCGAGTTGATAAAGAGATTGAGGATCACCTGCTGGAAATCGTGCAGATCAAGGGTAACCTGCAGGTCATCGGGTGTCTCGTTGCTGAAGGTGATCTTAGATCTTTTTGTTTTATACTCCAGGAAAGAATAAATGCCATCAATGGTATTTTTTATGTTCACATCAACAGGTGAGTGCCCGGTCTTCAGAGACATCCATAACAGCTTATTTACGGTGTTTCCTATCCTTTCCAGCCCTTCGTTGGCAAGGCTCAGATACTTCTCCCTGAATTCAGCATTAGCGCCGCTTTGTCTGAGCAGCTCGATACAGTTAAAAATCCCGCCAAGGGGGTTGTTTATCTCATGGGCAACACCGGCGGTAAGTATGCCTATAGAGGCAAGCTTTTCTGAGTGGATCAGTTTTTCATGAGTCTTTTTCATCTCTTCATTTGCCTGCCTGATTCTCTCTATCATGCTGTTGAACCTCTCGCATAGCATTGCAATCTCATCATGTCCTTTTACATCAACCCTGATATCGAGATAATCACCCCGTGCCTTGTCCATGATGTTTGCCAGATGAGTGATAGGGCTTATGAACCTCTTGCTCAAGGTCATTATGATTACAAAGCCCACAAAGAGAAGGGATATCGTTAGAATTCCAATCCTCTTGGCGGTGACAAGGAGCTCGTGCCTGACATTTTCAAGGGATATCTCAAATCTCAATATCCCCCACTTCTTTTTACCTATGGACAGAGGAACTCCGAAATCCATGGTATTGTGATCGACGTGTTGTACGACCGTAGAGTCTGAGGCAAGGGACTTCCTCGTCACCTGGTCGGAATAAACCTTCCCGTATTCGGTGATCTTGTTATGGGACATCACCCTGCCTGTCTCATTCAGGACTGCGATGTACAACAGGGCCATATCCTGCCTGCTGAATATCTCCATGATGTAGTTATCGAGCAGGCCTCCTTCTTCCACAATGCCGAGTTTCTCATATATGAGATCGTTTATTATTGGAATAGCAAGGGTCTCACCGAGCAGTCTTCCCTGTTTCTCAACCTCCCCGTAGAGAATATTCTTTTCTCTTTCGACCGCTATATATCCGACAATACCCATAGCTACAATGGTTGAGCAGGTGGTGATAAGTATGAATTTATACTGAAGGCCTAACCTGGAGAAAAAACTTGCTATTTTATTCATACCTTATCTTTGGGTGGCATCCCATGCCACAAGTTTGCGGTACGTAATTGATTTTTTTGCGTATCTCCTCATAATCCTTGTCCGATGCCTCGATAAAACCATTCTTGAGCTCTTCATCGAGGCGATTCAGTATTTTTCGGTCGTTGCTGTTGCTGGGGTTCAACTCAAGAAGGGCTTTCTGTATGCTGTTTATAACATCAACTGGAGTTGCTGGCCCGACAACAAGAGGCCCTGTAGGGATGGACTCGGAACTGGCAATGGTTTCTATGCCGAACTTCATATATTTTCTGGCAACGGAATCTCTTACGGCGCCTGCCGTATATTGTCCCCTCAGTATCGCCTTTACGACAGAATCATGATAAGCAAAATTGGCATAACCGCTCAGGCTGCTCAGGTGTATCCCATTAATGGCAAAGAGATACCGAGGGATAAGGTTCCCTGACGTAGATTTAGAGGCGGCAAAGGCAACACTTTTCCCCTTAAGTTCAGACAACTCTTTGATAGGGGAATCTTTACTTTTTATTATAACGCTCTTATAACCTGCGCTGCCGTCAGTTCCTCTTGGCTTCAAAATACATATTGCGCCATATTTTGAACGGGCTTCAAGATATGTTAGCGGTCCGAGGAGGGCAACGTCTGTCTCTCCATTACCCAGCGCTTTTACTGTCTCTTCATAGTTTTTCTTCAAGACAAGTTCGTATTTGTAGGGTGTCCTCTCTGCAAGGTACTCTAAAAGAGGCTGGAACTTTTCATATATTATCCTTGGATTATCACTTGGGATCACCCCGAAATATACCGTTTTGTCATTCCTGGCATTACTTGCAATCCCTGAAGTACCTGAAACGTAATGCTCCATAGCCCTTACAGTGTCATAGTTGCTGTCGGGAACCTCGGCAAATCTATCTATCATCATTGCGTTGAGAATTGCTTTTCCTTTTGTTGTATGTTGAATATTGAGGAAGGCATCTCTTACCTTTTTCCTTAGTACAGGGTCAATACCTCGTGTAACAACCACGGGAGGGATTCCAAAGGGTTGAGAGCGCTTGATTATCTTTACCTGTTTTACATAAGGGTCTCCAGTTTTCAGCATATATTCATAAATGATGCTCTCCACAGCCGCACCATCCACAATTTTTTTGGCAACCATCTCGACTGATTTATTATGGCTGTAACTATAAATAACCCTCTTGAAAAAACCATTAGGTGTCTGTCCCATCGTTTTAAGCAAATAGGTTGGATAGAGTGTTCCACTATTAGATTTTGGGTCAGTGAAAGCGACTATCTTTCCTCTAAGTTCGGTGAAAGATATATAAGGACTGTCTTTATGAACGATAATATACGAGTGATACATGGAACTTCCGTTGACGCTTGGCGCTACGAGGAGTTCAACACCAAACCGGTCCCAGTTTCTCACATATGGCGCGGAACAGATAAATGCGATTTCTACCTCACCTTTTTCGAGCAAAGAATCCATTTCGCCATATGTCTTTCGGTAAACCATCTGTACCGGCTGTTTTATCTGTTCACCAATGTAATCGATAATGTCCTGGTAGTATTTCACCGTCTCCACAGGTGTAGTCATAGAGGCAACGCCTATCTTGACTACGTTATTATGTTCAGCGGATGAATCTGTATGAAGGCATAGTAAAAAGACAGAGATTGCCAACATGAGAAAGAAAATAGCCTTCGATAGTAATATCTTGCAAGTTTTACACATCATGTCATATGATATAGCACGTTTCGATTGGGTTAAATACAATATCCACAGTGCCTGAACCATCC
>JADFXD010000016.1:3346-41826 GCA_015233725.1 Nitrospirota bacterium
ATTTATTGCTTCTTCTACATTTTTTGATTTATGTGATGATAAGTTATCCATTATAGCAAAGTTAGACGTATTATACACCTCGGCAGGTGTTCTGCCACCAAACGTGCTATGTGGGCGTTCTTTGTTGTAAAAATCGAAGTAATTCCTGAGTGCGTTAACCAACTCTTCAACAGTTTCGTAGTCCTTTATATAAACCTCTTCATATTTTACGGTGCTCCACAGCCGTTCGATCATGATGTTATCCATAGCACGTCCTTTGCCATCCATACTAATTTGAATTTCATTACTCTTAAGCACATTGGTGAATGCCGCCCCTGTGTATTGAGAACCCTGATCCGTATTGAATATCTGTGGGGCTGCATACCTCCTGATGGCACGCTCAATACTACTTACGCAGAAGCCATCATCCATTGTCACCGATATCTCCCATGATAGTACATAACGACTATACCAGTCCATTACTGCCGTCAGGTATACAAAGCCATGTCTCATGCGAATATATGTAATATCACTACACCAAACCTGGTTTGGGCTGTTAATCTCAAGAGAGTGCAGAAGATAAGGGTAAACCTTATGCGTCTTAGTCGCTACGGTCGTCCTTTTCTTAGGTGCTATCGATATAAGCCCCATCAGCATCATCAAGCGCTTTACACGCTTACGGTTTACTTTATACCCCTTTCTGGAGAGAAAATATACCATTGTACGGCTTCCATACCAAGAGCGTGTATTCCTCATCTATAATCCTCATCAACTTCAGATTTTCCTCACTCTCTGTTACTGCTATACGATAATAACTGGATCGGGGAAGTCCTATCAGTTTACACTGCCGACGTATACTCAATTGTGTATTGTCTGCCTCTACCATTGCTCGCTTCTGTGCTACCGTACCGAAGGCAATGCTGTCTTTTTTTTTAGCCAATCTACTTCTACCTGTAGTTTCCCTATTTGGCTATATAGGCACTCACGCTCAGTCTCATACTCTGCTTGAGAATTCTCTTGAGCCCCATTAAATACCCCTGATGCTCCTTCCACTAACTGCTTTTTCCATTCATTGACTTGACTTACGTGGATTCCAAACTCTTGAGCAATCTCATTTGCTGTCCGTTGACCCTTTATGGCTTCTATAGCCACTTTTGCCTTGAACTCCTTGTTAAACTTCCGTCTGTTTTTCATCTGTTGCCCTCCTAATGAGTACAACCAATTATACCTTAACCAGTTGTCCCATTTTAAGGGTCCACTATATCTTTGAGGTTGAGAGCGAACTCCTTGAGCTTTTGCTGGAGGCGCTGCCGGCTAATGGACAACAGCCTGGCCGCCATTGATATGTTGCCCCTACAGTGGGTGAGGGCTGATATGAGGATCGATTTTTCATATTCGTAGAGGGCAGTCTTCAGAGGTCCCTGTGGCAACTGTGGCGGTAATTGATTCACCCTCGCACCGACAATGGAAGTGGGCAGGTCTGCTGGGGTTATTTGATTGCCATGAGCGAAGGTCACAGCGTACTCTAAGGCGTTTTCCAACTCCCGTATGTTTCCGGGATAGTTGTATTGCATCAATACCTCTATGGCTTCCGTGGTGAGGGCCGTTATCTCTTTAGTGGTTAGCCTGGAGGCGTATTTTTTCATAAAGTGGTGTGCCAACAGTGGGATGTCCTGTCTTCTCTCCCTCAGGGGCGGGATATCAATGGTGATGACGTTGAGACGATAGAAGAGGTCTTTTCGGAAGATGCCTTCAGCTATGGCCTTTTCCAGGTTGCGGTTTGACGCCGATATTATCCTGGCGTTCATCTTGGAGGGTGATGTGTGGCCAACCTTGTAATACTCCCCCTCCTGTAATACCCGCAGGAGCTTGGCCTGAAACTCCGTTGAGGTCTCCCCGATCTCATCAAGAAACAACGTGCCGCCGGAGGCTATCTCGATAAACCCGGTCTTTTCCTTTATCGCCCCTGTAAAGGCGCCCTTGACGTGTCCAAACAACTCGGACTCTATAAGCTCCCTGGAAAAGGCCGCACAGTTGACGGCAACAAAGCTACCACCCCTCCTCGGCGAATTGAAATGTATAGCCCTGGCCACCAGCTCCTTGCCCGTGCCCGACTCGCCGGTGATGAGCACCGTGCTGTCGCCATCGGCAATCTGTCTGATGATCTTAAATATCTCCTGCATCCTTGTACTGCCCCCTATCATGCTTTCAAAAGAAAAGGAGTCGTGCAGTTGCCGGCGCAGGAGGTCTACCTGTTGTGTGAGGGCTATCTTTTCCATCACGCGCTTGAGTGTGATCCTGACCTTTTCGATGGAGAGGGGTTTGGTCAGGTAATCGTAGGCGCCGCTTTTTATGGCCTCCACTGCCGTCTCTATCGTGGCGTAACCGGTGATGATGAGCACCTCCGATGCCGGAAGCCTCTTCCTTGCAAGGGCGACGATCTCCATGCCACTGACATCGGGCAGCTTCAGGTCTGTGAAGATGACGTCGTAGTAGTTGTCGGTTATGAGGGAGATGGCCTGTGCGCCAGTATGTGCGATACTGACCCTGTGGCCATCCTTGTTAAAGAGCATCTGCAGGGAACGACAGATACCAAGGTCGTCATCCACTACAATGATGTCTGCCACGGTTCTGCCTTATTGTCTCCCTGCACGGGGAGTGTTATCGTAAAGGTCGCCCCTTGACCCTGAATGCTGTGGACGGCGATCTGCCCCCCGTGCAGCTCGATCATCTTTTTGGCAAGTCCCAGACCCATGCCGCTGCCTCCTGCCTCTTTCCTGGTGGTGAAGAAGGGGTCAAAGATGGCAGGCAGGTCTTTTGGCGCTATCCCGCTGCCCGTGTCCTCAACCGATATGACCAGATTGTCGCCCTCGACTCCACCACGTAGGTCAACGCTGCCCCCAGGCGGGGTTGCCTGAAAGGCGTTTGACAGGACGTTGACCAACGCCTGGTGCATAAACATACGGTCTATGAAGACCTCCTCCGGCAGTTCACTCAACGACGATGTCAGGCAGATCGCCTTGCCGGCGTTTTGACGCAACACTATGTCGGTCGCCTCGTCTATGAGTTCATGCACGTTGACCTCTTGGAGGTTTAACGGCTGCTTTTTCGCGAAATCCGTGAGCCTGTGGATTATCTCCTGGGCGCGTATGACCTCCTTGAGCATAAACGTTATCATCTCCCGTGTTTCGTCCTTGTTGACGTCCTCGTTCAATAGCCCTAGGAACACAGAGATAGAGGTCAGGGGATTGCTTACCTCGTGCGCTATTTCGGAGGCAAGCAGTTTTATGGCTGCCATGTTGCGGCTCTGGATGAGCTCTTCCTGTCTGTTTACAAGTTCAGCGTTTGTGCTTTCAAGTTCGTTGAGGGTTTCGTGCAGCCTGCTCTTTGACTCCCTGATGGTTCGTACAGTGTTATTGTAGGCCTCCACGAGGCAGAGCATTTCGTTTGGTGCATCGACGTCAAATATCTTCTCATACTCGCCCCTGGCCAGCTTGGTCAGCGACGTCTCGACCCTCTTGACGGAGGATATCACCCTCCGTAGAAGCAGATACCACACCGTGACCGTAACCAGCAGCAGCGCCAGGGTCGAGAGTATAAACGACCTCTTCAGCGCGGCAACCCCCCTGTCAACGTGCCCCCTCTCCGCCCCAACGAGGTTAATCCCGGCGTAGATCGCGTCAATGCCGTTGAGCTGCTTAAACATAAACAGCGCCGCCATCACCCCAGGAATCAAGAGGCTCAAAAGGACGTTATGCCAGAGCTTTAATCGCACTTATGTAATTATACTACAAATCAGAAAAACCTGGCGCACAAGAAAATCAAGGCAAAGAAGGAGGGTGGCTCCGCTTCTTTTTCGCTCCAGGACGCTCCTGGCCCTCCTCAGACCTCCCCTGCAAGGGGTCGCTGACCCCTTGACCCCTTAATTATGTACTCATACCCATGTTATGCACCTACACAATTTTTAGCAATGTTGACAACAACTCTTAGATATCCTTATAATGATGACCATGCACCAGAAGTTTGACATAGCACTAAAGGACATCATTAAAGATATGCCGCAGACATTTCTCAAGCTGTTGACGGGGTATAATACAGGTAAGTTCATAGACGTCCAATTCCCAGACATTCAGGCAAGACAGCCCGACATCGTATTTGAAGCACAAGATGACAACATAGTCCATTTGGAGGTGCAATCTACAAACGAGCATATCATGATGGAGCGTATGTTTCTCTATGCCGCGTTTATATACAACCAGCACAAGAAGCTGCCAATCCAGATTGTCTTGTATGTTGGTGATAAGCCGATGAACATGGTCAATAGTATGGAATTTGGATTAATACGATATGCCTACACGCTCAGAGACATACGTGAGATTGATTGCAGTCAACTCCTTGCCAGCGATGACCCGGAGGATGTCTTGTTGGCCATTCTGTGCAAAACCGACGATGTGGATGGCACAATAAAGAAGATACTTGACAGGTTTTCCCTGCTACCCCCCAAGGAAAGGGAGAATTATATCAGGAAGTTACTATATCTTTCCGGATTAAGAAAATTGTATACTAAAGTAAAAGCGGAGGTGATGAACATGCCTATAACCATTGACATAGAAGACAACGAGGTCTTTAAGGATGTATTTACAAAGGGTGAACTCAAGGGTAAGCTGGAAGGCAAGCTGGAAGGCAAGCTGGAAGGTATAGAATTGGCGGTTGAGATCAAGTATGGTCATGAGGGGCTTAAGCTCATGGATATGGTCAGGACTATTGATAAGGTAAGTAAACTGGATGAGTTTAGTGAGCTTATCAAGAAATCCACCTCGGCAACTGAGTTGAGGTTATACCTGGAGAGAAACGCTTGATCTTGTCGCGGATAAGCCTTACAGATTACGGGCTCAATGGGCTTCTTTTCAACCGGTATGCCCCACCCCACCCCTCCCTTACGGGTTGGTCTGAGGGAGTGAGGAGCATCCTGGAGCGATAAAGAAGCAAAGCCTCCTTCTCATTCTTCACTACTCATTTCTTCTTTTTTGCCTTGCTTTATGTTTTAGGTTAGTCATAATATAATATGATAGCATATGAGATTTAAATAGGAGGGATACAATAAAAGATGGAACGACTCAAGACTATTGATGGATTTGCAGGTCGCAAGGGGCCGTTGTTGCTAATAATAATGGACGGAGTGGGGCTTGGCAGACAAGACGACAGCAACGCCGTGCACCTGGCCAAGACGCCAACGCTGGACAGGCTCTTTAAGAGCGAGTTCTTTGTCCCGATTGCGGCCCACGGCGAGGCGGTGGGACTGCCCTCGGATGAGGACATGGGCAACAGCGAGGTGGGGCACAACGCCCTTGGCGCCGGTAGGGTGTTTGCGCAGGGCGCCAAGCGTGTCAACGAGGACTTTGCCACTGGGGCGGTCTTTGGCGGGACGCTCTGGAACAAGATCGTCCAACGAGCGGCCAGCGGTGGGGCGGTTCACTTCATCGGGCTGCTGTCAGATGCCAACGTCCACTCCAACATAAACCACCTCTACCAGATGATCGAACGGTTGGCCGAGTCGGGGGTCAAGAAGGTCAGGGTCCATCCGCTGTTGGATGGCAGGGACGTTGGACCGCGCACCGCCATGAACTACGTTGACCCCACGGAGGCGCTCCTCAAAAGAGTTCGCGACGAAAAGGGCCTCGATTACGTGATCGCCTCCGGCGGGGGCAGGATGAACGTCACGATGGACAGGTACGGCGCCGACTGGAACATCGTCAAGCGCGGCTGGGATGCCCACGTCCACGGCATAGGCAGACCGTTTAGGTCGTGCGGAGAGGCCGTTAACACCTTCTATCAGGAGGGTGTCGATGACCAGTACATGGGGGCCTTTGTGATCGTGGATGAGGCCGGCAATCCCGTTGGAAAGATGCAGGATGGCGACTGTGTAGTCCTCTATAACTTCAGGGGCGACAGGGCCATTGAGCTTTCCCAGGCATTTGATGCCGTAGGTGAGTTCAAGCACTTTGACAGGGGCAATGTCCCCGATATCCTGTACGCAGGCATGATGGAGTACGACTCTGAGGCCAAGATACCAAAGAACTACATCGTCCAACCCCCACTGATCCAACAGACCATCGCAGAATACCTCGCCCTTGAGGGCATTTCGATGTTTGCCATCTCGGAGACGCAAAAGTACGGCCACGTGACCTACTTCTGGAACGGCAACAAGTCCGGCTACATCAACGGTGACCTTGAGACCTACACAGAGATCACCTCCGACAGGATTCCCTTTGACCAGGCGCCAAAGATGAAGGCCTACGAAATCACCGAAAAGACCATCGAACTCCTAAAGTCGGGCAAATTCAAGTGGGGACGGCTCAACTTCGCAAACGGTGACATGGTCGGTCACACCGGCGTCATGGATGCGGCCATTACGGCCGTCGAGACCGTGGATGAGTGCGTTGACAGACTCCTGAGTGTCGTTGAGGGCCTTGGAGGCATTGTCATCGTAACGGCAGACCACGGTAACTCCGATGAGATGTATGAGGTAAAAAAAGGCAAAAAGACGGCCAAGACCTCCCACACCTTAAACAAGGTGCCTTTCGTGATCGTGGACTTTGGCTTTAAGGGCGAGTATCGGCTCTCAGGGGTCAAGGCCCCTGGTCTGAGTAACGTGGCGGCCACTATCTGTAACCTCCTGGGGTTTGAAAAACCGTCCCAGTATGATGCCTCACTCATCAGCGTTATCAAGTAAAGGAGCGTCTTTATGTTGTTTGACCCATTTTTTTTAAGAGACATTAAACTGAAGAATCGTCTGGTTCGTTCCGCTACCTACGAAAAGCGCGCGGATGAGCGTGGGTTTGTCACGGATGCGCTCATTGAGTTTTATGAGGCGCTTGCCTGGGGCGGTGTTGGCTTGATAATCACCGGAAACGCTATGGTGCATCCCTCGGGGGTGTCCGTGGATAGGGCGGTGTGTGTCTACGACGACGCCTATATACCAGGGTTAAGGCGTCTGGCGCATGCCATACACAGGTTTGACGGCAAGGTCGTTATGCAGATCACGCACGGTGGACGGCAGTGTTATCCCGATATGCTTGGCGACAATCCCCCCATTGCGCCCTCCGAGGTCTATGAGCCGATGTTGAGGGTAACACCGCGGGCCATGACGGAAGAGGAGATATGGGAGGTGATCAGGGCATTTGGCAGCGCTGCTAAAAGGGTGCAGGCAGCCGGTTTTGACGGTGTGCAGATACACGGGGCACATGGTTATCTGGTCAGCGAGTTTCTATCCTCCCACACAAACAGAAGGGACGACTACTGGGGCGGGGATGAGGAGAGGCGGTTTCACTTTCTCCAGGAGGTGGTCAAGGCCATCAGGGGCAATGTCGATGTGGATTACCCCGTCCTGATAAAGATGAACTCAGCCGACTTCCTTGAAACCGGAGGGCTAACCCCCCAGGAGAGCCTCTCGATAGCGAAGAAGCTACAGGGACTGGGCGTTGACGCCATAGAGATAAGCGGCGGGATGTTTGAGTCCGACCCCAGCCTCAAGCCCGCCAGAGAGGACATCCTGAAGGCAGAGGATGAGGCCTATTTTAAGGAGACTGCGGCCATGTTCAAGAAGGAGCTGGACATTCCGGTCATATTGGTTGGCGGCATGCGCAGTAAGGCCGTTTGCGAGGGGCTGTTGGCAGGAGGTTACGCCGACCTGATATCGCTATCCCGGCCGCTGATTCGAGAGCCTGACCTGCCAGATAAGTTTCGCGACGGCAAGGAAAAGGCCGACTGTATCTCCTGCAACGGCTGCATGAGGTTCAAAAAACTCGACATGGTCAGGTGTATCCAAATCAAGGACTGACAAAAAAAAAGAGAAAAAAAAGAAGAAGGGGGCGGCTCTGCACTCCTTCTTCTTCTCTTTTCGCCCTCATGTATAGTATGTGGTGTACCAGTCGATGAAGGCCTTGATTCCGACTTCTATGGTAGTTGACGGTTTAAATGCGATGTCTCTTTCCAGACCGGTGATATCGGCGTATGTCTCTTCGACGTCGCCGGCCTGGATTGCCATGAAGTTCTTCTGGGCCTTCTTGCCGAGGGCATCCTCTATGCACTCTATAAAGCGCATCAGGGCAACGGGTGTGTTGTTGCCGATGTTGTAGAGCCTGTAGGGGGCAAAGCTGGTTGATACGCCGCCGTTCCAGCCTGGATCGGGTTGGGCAACACGGTCTGTTATCCTGACGACACCCTCTATGATGTCGTCGATGTAGGTGAAGTCCCTGACCATCTTTCCGAAGTTAAAGACGTCTATGGGCCTGTTGTTCAGTATGGCGTCGGTGAAGAGAAAGAGCGCCATATCCGGACGCCCCCACGGGCCATATACCGTAAAAAACCTAAGCCCCGTACATGGTATCCCGTAGAGACTTGCATACGTATGAGCCATCAACTCGTTTGACTTCTTCGTCGCGGCATACAGCGATACGGGATGGTCTACGTTGTGCTCTACGCTGAAGGGCTTTTCCCTGTTTGCCCCGTAGACGGAACTCGATGAGGCAAAGACAAGGTGCCCAACCTTACTATGCCTGCATCCCTCAAGGATGTTTAAGAAACCGCTGACGTTGCTCTGTATATAGGCGTATGGATTAACCAGCGAATACCTCACACCAGCCTGTGCGGCGAGGTTGACAACGCAGTCAAAGCCCTCCGACTTAAATAGCACCTGCATCGCATCTTTGTCTGATATGTCCATTTTAATAAACTTGAAGCCTTGCCTGCCATAAATCTGCTTGAGCCTGTCTAACTTGAGGTTGACGTCATAATAATCGTTGAGGTTGTCGATGCCAACGACTGAGCGTCCCATATCAAGCAACCTCTTGCATAGGTGAAAACCAATAAATCCCGCTGCACCAGTTACCAATATTTTCATCATGCCCTATAAACCTTTTCACTCCTTATGTTATTTCGCCTAAAGGCATCGCGGGTATCAACGATACACCGTGCGTGTTGTTCTATAAAGGCGTAATCAAAGGCGCTATGGTCTGTTATTAAAAGCGCCAGGTCTGCCCCTTCTATCAATTCGGCGGTGAGCTCGACGCTCGTCATGTCGATATCGGGATAGTGCCGATGTCCACGACAGACGCTGACGTGGGGGTCATTGTAGCACACCACGGCGCCATCTTTTATGAGCAACTGGATGATCTTCAAGGCGGGAGACTCCCTCTGATCGTCTATGTCCTTCTTGTATGCGACACCCAGGACGAGTATCTTTGAACCCTTTAGTGACTTATTGGATACGTTAAGCGCCCCCCTGACCTTTTCGACTACAAAAAAGGGCATGTGGGTGTTTATCTCCCCGGCGAGTTCAATAAACCTGGTCGGGCAGTCGTACTGTCTGGCCTTCCAGGTCAGGTAGAAGGGGTCTATGGGGATGCAGTGACCACCCAGTCCAGGGCCAGGGTAGAAGGCCTGAAAACCAAAGGGCTTCGTCTTAGCGGCATCTATCACCTCCCATACGTCTATGTCCATAGCGTCAAAGAGCATCTTCATCTCGTTGACCAGGGCGATGTTGACGGCTCGATAGATGTTTTCAAGGAGCTTGACCGCCTCTGCAACCTTTGTTGATGACACCGGTACCGTCTCAGAGATTATCGTGTCATATAGCGCCTTGACAACGACCAGGCAGTCAGGGCTATGACCGCTTACCACCTTTGGGATAGTGGCCGTGGAGAAGCTGGTATTGCTGGGGTCTTCACGTTCCGCGGAGTAGGCCAGGTGGTAATCCACTGCCGCCACTAACCCCGTTGCATCCAGGATTGCCCGCACATCTTCACTGGTCGTACCGGGGTAGGTGGTGGATTCAAGCACTATCAGTTGCCCCCTCCTGAGATACCTGGCAATGACTCTGGCAGAGTTGAAGACGAATGTTAAATCAGGCTCACGATGTTTATTAAGAGGCGTGGGTACACAGATGATTATGCAATCCATCTCAGAGAGCCTTGAAAAATCACTTGTTGGCAAAAACTGCTTGCCTATGGACTGCTGGATAGGGCTGATATCGATGTGTTTTAAGTAGCAATTACCTTCCTTTAACAAATTGACCTTTGCCTCATCAATATCAAGACCTGTAACGTTAAAGCCGGCTCTTACAAATTCAATAAGCAGCGGCAGCCCCACATAACCAAGACCGATTATCCCTAATCTTGCGTCTCTGCTACTTATTCGTTGAATTAAATTCATGTACTGCCCTCACATTTTTTAAGTATTATTACTGCGTTGGCCCCTCCAAATCCAAATGAGTTGGACAGGGCTGTTTTAACGGTTATTTTAATGGGTTCTCTGATGAGATTCATGAGGCAATCCGGGTCAAGGTCATCGACGTTTACAGTGGGCGGTATGATGCCCTCTCTGATGGTCATCGCCGTAGAGGCCAGTTCAAAGGCCCCGGAGGCCGCGAGCATGTGTCCGGTTGCCGCCTTGTTGGCCGTTACGGGCAGGTCAGACAGTGTCTCTTTAAACACCTCTCTTATGGCCGTTGCCTCAGAGAGGTCACCCAACCGTGTTGAGCTTCCGTGGGCATTGACGTGATCGATGTCCCTGGCAGTCAGGCCGGCTGTATTGATGGCATTGAGCATAGCCGTTGCCTGGGTGGTGGTGTCGGGTCTTACCTGATGGTGACCGTCTGAGCTGTTTTCATAGGCCGCAATCTCGGCATACACTGTAGCGTCACGACCAAGCGCCCTGCCATATTCCTCAAGGATCAAGACCGCTGCCCCCTCTGACAGCACAAAGCCGTCTCTCTTTACGTCAAAGGGTCTGGAGACATCTTTGCGCGAGAGCGCCCTGCACGCCTCATAGCCCATGATACATATATCACACAGCGGGGCATCACAGCCACCAGTGATGGCCACCTCTGCGTAGCCATCACTGATCAGACGGTATGTCTCGCCAACGGCATTTGCCCCCGATGCACAGGCATTTGATATCCCAAGGGTATACCCCCGTGTGCCAAACACCTCGGAGAGATATGAGGCCGCCATCCCGGGCGTTGTCCCTGACATCAGGTAGCTTGAGAGGCGCCCACGATTGTTTATGTCTTTTAGGGCATCGCTAAGGCGCATCACCCCGCCCCTGCTTGTCCCCATTATGACGGCACAGCCCTTGAGCCCGGTACGATCTAATGTGCTGTCTTGAACTGCCATTGTGGCAGCGGCTACGGCGTAATGAATAAAGGGGTCCAGGCGAATTCTCTGTCTTTGTGGGAGATATCTGTCCCACTGGATAGCCTCGCCAGTGGCATCCGTGATCTTGCCAACCACCCTGCCCCCAACAATGTCAACCCCGCACCTGCCACCGATCAACCCCTCCCAGGACTGCTTAAAGCTGCTGCCAAGTGGAGTCATAGCCCCAATGCCTGTTATGACAACGCGCCTCTTCTTCATTCCCCCTGTTGCGCTTCAAATATGTCATCTATCCAGGTCAAGGCAGCGGCCACCTGGGGAAACCCTATGATGCTTGTCAAGAGTATAACCGCATGGACAATCTCCTCCCTCTTGACACCGGCAGTCAATGCCCTCCTGGTGTGACTGTGCACCGACCCCTCAGAACGTGTCGCAGCGGCAGCGGCTATCTGGATCAACAGGGCGGTCTTTTCATCCAGAGGCCCCGCGCCCTTGACAGCCATCCCCAACTGTTCCACGGCGTCTATAAAGGCACCGTGTGTGTCCTTAAGTCTCTGATATTTCAATGGTAGCTCTGACACTTATTGCCCTCCAAATTCGCTTATAAGCTCCGGTTCGTTATAGCCGACAATGACCTTCTCGCCCTTGCCCTGCGACTGTAATGAGCGATCCGAGCTTATCACAAGCGTGGGAAAGGTCTCACGTGGATTGAATTTCCTGACCTCAGCTAACAGCTTGTCCCTGGAGTCCAGGTCAACCAGGTCAAGCTCTACAAGCACATATTCTACCTTCTTTTTATCAAGGAACATCTTTGTCTTCTTACACACCGGACAGGTGCTTAAGGAAAAGAGGACTATCTGTTTTTCTTCCATAATATCACCTCCATTTATGCCGGGGGATACTTTTGCCCCACCATTTCATTCAGGACTTATCCACCGCCGATTAGCTTAACAGTGGCGGTATAGACATCGTTGTAAGCGGTTGGATGCCCTGTTATGGCGCCCTTTTTGTCAACCCCCGGAAAGAACAGACTCTGATGTCTGGCAACACTGATGGTCCTGAAAAACGCGGTTGCCGTGGCCTCCGCAGACCTAAAGCCGGTCTCCTTCTTCATCCCGCCAACCAGTATTACAAGCCCCTCTCTGGGATGCCCTGTCTCCTTGATCGGTCGATTCAAGAGATACTTCTCACACCACAATGCCTGACACCTGTCTATGAGAGCCTTGACCTGTGCCGGCAGTCCGAAGAAGAATATCGGACTTGCCAGTATAAACTTGTCGCCTTCATAGATAGCCCTGTACACCTCTGTCATATCGTCGTGGATAACACACTCTCCGGTGTGGTCGCATCCACCACAGTTGGTACAGGGGGCAATGTCCATCAAATGAGGCCTGAAGATGGTCATCTGCCCCCCCGCCTCTTTAATCGCCCCTATGGCCACATCCAACAACAGCTCGGTGTTTCCACCCGCCCTGGGGCTGGATTGAAAGAGCACAAACCTCACTTTATCAGTTCCATCTCAACACCGCAGCACACCAGCGTACCCCCGCCGACCTTTGTTACGGTTACCTCGTTGCCACACTCGTTACACCTGTAGTGTTCGCCTGTTTTTTTAACGCTCATGTATTCCTCCTTATTTTATTCGATGTTTCCACCTGCCCTTGTGCGGGATTGAAAGAGCACAAAGATAACACTCTCCACCCATCAATTATAAGCATTAATGGGGTCAAGGGCACTGGTGCCCTTGCAGGGGGGGTCGAGGGGGGGGCAGCGCCGCCCCCCTTTTTTTTCTTCTTTTTTTTTTACGACCACGCATACTGGTAGTTTAGTGGAGGGCCTCGAAGACCTTTCCGACCAGGTCTGCCGATGGTTTAAGTGTCTTGTCGCCGGCCTGTTGCCACTTGGCAGGGCAGGCCTCAT
Organism: Nitrospirota bacterium; assembly: GCA_015233725.1. Taxonomy (GTDB): domain Bacteria; phylum Nitrospirota; class Thermodesulfovibrionia; order Thermodesulfovibrionales; family Magnetobacteriaceae; genus Magnetobacterium. The sequence continues at coordinate 16,399 of JADFXD010000016.1, forward strand.
TGTCGTGCTTTGCCAGATAGGTGTTGGCCTTGAGCTTGCGTAGCACCTCGTCAAAGTTTCTACCGAGGTTGTAGAAGTTTATCTCTGCGTTTAGGAGTGTGGCATCAGGGCTGATAATGAAAGTGCCCCTGAAGTCCAGGCCATTGACCTCGTTATATACGCCAAAGAGCCTCGATACGTAGGCAGTATGGTCAGCGCCCATGATGTACTTTACGTTGGCCAGCGATTTCTCATCCCTCTGCCAGGCGAGGTGTACGAACTTTGTATCCGTGCTGATTGCTATAACCTCTGCCCCCAACTTCCTGAAATCCTCGTAACGCTCGGCAAGGGCCTCAAACTCTGTGGCACACACAAACGTAAAGTCAGCGGGATAGAACACGATTACTGTCCACTTGCCTTCCTCCCTGAGCTTATCCAGAGATACCTCTCCAAACTGCCCATTTACTGGCTCATAGGTCTCCAACGTGAAGTTTGGAACCTTCTGACCGACCTTCAACCCACAACATATGTCATCCATCTCGTCATCAAAATCTTCAGCCATCTAAAAACCTCCTTTTATCGCTGGGCGCTGGTACAGCCGTACCCGCACCTTTTATAGCTGGTGCAGCCGCACCTTTTGTCGCTGGTGCAGCCGCACCTTTTCTGCCCTGACCGCTGCCAGGGACATGTTTGCAGTCGATATATAATTCAATACGCTCCTTACAGTCGCAGGTCAATACGCTCCTTACCAGTGGTGTGTTACTCGTTAATGGTAATCTCTTTTGATGTCTCCCACTGACCATGCAGATTGCATCTCTCCACGACCCTCAGTGTGCTTGTCCTGTGCTTACCGTGCTTAACCAGCGTTACCGTGACATCGGGTTTGGTAAACACGGGTGTCAGGTCGATCCTGACGTTGAAGTTCTGGCCAAAATATACATCGATCCACTGGATATTATGGGCCTCCTCCATGACGTGGGGGATTGCCCCTACCTTGATGCTTACCTTAAAGGGCTCACCGGCCTTCACTGCATCAGGGCACTCGATAACCGGCATGTGTTTCTTTTCCGGATCGGTTAGGTTGTTTGGGTCAGCGGGTCTATTCATCCCGCAGAACAGGCTTTTTTCAGACATCTTGTTTACCTCCTTTTATTGCTGGTGCAGCCGCACCTTTTATTGTTGGTGCAGCGCACCTTAACGTTTATACCTCTTCAAAGGCTTCTTTTGGGGCATTACACACAGGGCATGTATAATCATCAGGAAGGTCATTAAAACGCGTCCCTTCCTTTGATTCATCATAGACCCAACCGCAGACTGTACACCTATACATTGACAATGTCCTCCTTAAATATTATTGTAGGGATTGGCTCTTTACTCAAATCCCTTGTGATATTGCTTTACCTCTCTGGCAAAGTTTTGCCCAAACTCATAACACTTATCTACATCGTCCAGGGACGGATGAAACTGTACCTGCGGACCTGGCTTAATTGCTGGTAACTTCATGGTGTCATACATGTCGTATAACCATTTGACGGCGCCGCCTGCCCAACCGTAGCTTCCAAAGGCGCCCATAAGCCTGTCCTTGGGTCTCAGACTCAGCAGAAAGTACATAAAACCTGCCACAGAGGGCAGCGCCAGGTTGTTAAGCGTGGATGAGCCTATCAGACAGGCCCGTGACTTCCAGTACTCAGTGATTGCCACACTTATGGGTGTTGTTGTCAGCTTTACGACCTTGCAGTCTACCCCCTCCTGTCTGATCCCCTGCATAATGGGCAGGGTCATCTTCTCCGTGTTCTTCCACATGGTATCGTAGATGATGGTTACACGTAACAGGGCCTTGCCATTGGCCATATCCATGTACATATCCATAGGCCTTTGATGGTATTTCCTCCATATAAGGCCATGATCCGGGGCTATCATGTCTATATCCAGCCCCATGCCCTGTATCTGGATGAGCTTGGCCTTTATCAGTTTGCCAAAGGGCATGAGTATGTTGGCGTAGTAGTCGATCACGGCTGCATCGAGTTCGTTAAGGCAGGGACCGCTTACAAATTCGTCATCAAATCGAGTGGTAGTGGCCAGGTGCTGTCCAAAGACATCCTGAGATATAAGCAGCCTTGCCCCCTTTACGTATGTCATCATTGAGTCTGGCCAGTGCAGCATTGGGGTCTCAATAAACAAAAGGGTGTATTTCCCTATCTTGAGCTCATCTCCGGTCTTTACCACCTTTATGTTCCACCTCGTGGCGTCGAAGAACTTACCCATGCCCTCCTTGCCCTTTGCCGTGGCGTAGATGGTAACGTTGTCAGGGCCTATCAGGGTGACAAACCTCTCAAGCGCCCCCATGTGATCATCCTCGATGTGGTTGACGACGATGTTTTTGATCTTCGCAGGGTCAATCAACCCCTTGACGTTGCCGATGCCAAAGTCTGAGAAGTCATACTTCACGGCATCAATCAGGGTTACCTCATCATCAAGTATCAGGTAGTTGTTATAGGTGGTGCCCGTTGGTGTGGCTATACCGTGGAAGTCGCGCATCGCCCAGTCTATGGCGCCAACCCAAAAGATATCGGGCTTAATCTCTATGGCATTCATAATACGCTGTCTATCTCCTTATAAACTATTTCACGCTATAGGGACGGCATAAAGGATACCCCCGCATTGGGTGCAAACGGGTTGATCGTCATCACTCCAGACCTCGTTTTCGTGGTCGCACTTGGGGCAGTTAATCAATTTCAGCTTAGGGCTCTTTACATCTCCTCCACATCCACATCCAGACGTACAACTGTTATCCATGCTCATACGCGTTATCCCTCCCTTTAGACTGCCACCCGTTCATGGGCCTTGAGCCATCCCTCTTGTCTTAGTCGTTCCGTGCGTCTGTTTGCCCAGTCCTTGAGCTCCGTTATGTACTTCTTGGGATTGACCTTGGCTATAGACACAATGGACTCCCTCTCCCTGAGACTATCTATATGGTCGCCTGGATATATCCCCCTCCATGAGCAGTAATCTTCCACGAAGATCGTTTCGGGGCTAAGACGTCTTAGATGTTCAACCGGCATACTATTAGACATCAAACGGGCTATCTCCATATCGTACTCGATGATCCAGCCATTGTCCCTGATCATCGTATCGGGATTAAAATCCACATTCGCCGAACACCTTGGGCAATAAAGCGCACTTAACGTCTCCGGGGGCAGTATCTCGTTCTTAAAGGTCATGCTGACCTCATACTGTCCACAACTGCACCTAAAGCTATGATCCATGCACATATGTCTTTTCCTCCTTAAATGTAAATTTCCTGTTTCTATTTTACCACAATCAAAAAAGAAAAAGGTGTAGAAAGAAGAAGCAGCACCACAATCAACCGTGGGCGTCAGTAGTTAACGTCCGCCACGCACCGGCCAAACATAGTTGTCTTTGGACTTATCATCGGAGTTGACGTCTCCATCGCCCATATTGACGCCCCACGCATCGGACGTATTGCCAACGTAGGCAATAGACGACCAGTATAAGTCAGACTGCACATTGGTAAAGCCTTGTGAATTGAGCCAAGAATACGGGGCACCTTTTCTATATTTAAAAAGACTCTTAAGCTCATTACATATCCAAATTTCTTTAAGATTCGCATCCACCTTGGAGCGTTGCGCTTTACTTGCAAGGCTTCATAATCTATATTGGGGTCAAGGGGACTTCTTTGTGGCCGGGGTGGGTGCGACGATGTTGAGCCAGGGGCGGCTCGGCCCCCCGCTGCGATAACATCGTGCCTCACCCCTGCCCTTGTGGGTGAGTCTGAGGGAGGGGTCAGCGACCCCTGGCTCAGTTGGGCAAAGCCCTCCCTTCTTTTTAAAGCTTATTTATAGCGCTTATCGAAATCTGCCTTTCTTTGCTCTCTTTCAGCCTTGACGGCAGCGTCTTCATTTCCAACAGACCATCTGTGATTATCAGTGGCCTGGACCTCATGAAGGAGTTTTTCGAGTTCTTCAGCCTTCTTATGGGCCTCCGGGTTAGGGCTCTTCTTACCCATCTCTATGACCTCTTTAAGCTCTGGCACGAATGAGCCATACCAGTTATTTGCCAGTTCATAGTTGCCATGCCATTGCGTATAGTCAGGCGCTTGCATAGACGCTCCATGTCTAGCCCTGCGGCCCTGATGATGCCACTCTTCAAACCATGTGTAATCTATCTTATTGGAAAACAAGGCATACTCTTTACCCTGCACCGCTTTGAGTACCTCGGTAGCCTTGTTAAACAGTTTTTCGCCAGGTTTTGCCCATTTTTCGCTATAGAGCTGCAGTTGAGCTTCATACTGAATATAAAACGAATTTGTGAAATTCACGTTATGGCAGGATACGCACACTTGCTTCATGTTGGCCATGCGCATATCTCCGGTGATTTTACCCGAGGCAAGTCCCCATGACAGGTCTGTTTCATGGGCTTGCTTTAACTGCGCCGGACGATTATTCCACTTTATGCGTAAGCCGACATTGTGAGTTACGGGCATATCCTTTGTTGCCGACATATGGCAGGTTGCGCATGTCGGTGCAGCAGAGTAGTCCTCGCCTACTATCCATTTATTTGAGTCCAGATTCATCTTATCTTTATTGGCATAATAATTGATGCCGTGTTTGGATTCCGTATAAATCTCTATCTGTGGATGATCAGGTCCCATGTGGCATTTACCGCAGTTTTCAGGTTGACGCGACTGTGCGGCAGAAAACTCATGGCGTTGATGACATGCCGAGCAACTGCCCTCGGAACCATCCGGATTAACCCTGCCAATACCCGTGTTAGGCCACGTCGCCGGGTCTAATTTGCCACCTTTGTTCACCTTGACTACCGAACCGTGGCACTGCCAACATCCATTAACAGCAGCAGCCGATACCCCCATAGGAAATCCCTCTGTCTTCATTGCCGAATTACCCTCAGCAACGTCTGCTATTATGTTATCCATTGAGCCCATTATACGTCCTGCCTTGGAATGATGGGAATTTTCAAACTCATCAAATTCCTTTGAGTGGCACTTGCTACAGTCCTTTGGAGATACTATTATTGCTATTGTTGCACCATTGTGCTCAAAGGCATCCTTGTCTTCCTTATTTGCCACATGACACTCATAGCAACCCACGTTAGCCCTGAAATGTTTACTCTTGCCCCATTGTTGGTATATACCAGTAGTCGTGGTTGAGTGACATGCCACACACGCCTGGCTCTCCTTTGACAGTTCCTTTGGTATCTCCAACTTCATCTCCGCATATGCAACAGCCACTGTTGCCAACAAAAACACCAACAAAACTACTAACTTCTTAATCATACTACTTCTCCTTCATTACTGAGAGTTTATACTCTTTAGCTTTAAAATAAAGCCATACTATAATAATAGCAGAAAGGTAAACAAAAAGATGTAACAAAAGTCACCATAGGGCTCGCCCCCCAACTGCGACAAAATGGCACCTCACCCCTCTTTTTTATTCACGACGCGTTGACTTATAATACTCATATCTAAATCTGTCAAAGGAGGCATAGAGATATGGAGTTTTATGTGGTCTTAATAACCGCCCCAGATGAGCAGTCTGCCCAGGAGATGGCTACGAGGCTTGTGCAGGAGGACCTTGCCAAGTGCGTAAATATAATCAAAAACGTTACCTCTGTCTTTAGCTGGGAAGGCAAGCTCGAAACGGCCACCGAGGCGCTCATGATAGCAAAGACCAGGAAGGAAAAATTCCAACCCCTCATGGAACGCGTCAAAGAACTGCACTCCTACACGGTTGCCGAGGTCATAGCCCTGCCCATCGTTGAGGGTTCAGAGGAATATCTGTCATGGCTGCGTTCTTAGATTTGTGGTTTAAAGTATCGGTATAATTAACCCACTGTCAATAAGGAAAGAAGGGGTCAAGGGGACTGGTTCCCTTGTGGGTGGGTCTGAGGGAGGGCAAAGCCCTCCCTTCTTTTTTTGTATTGCATACGATCGAAACGCGCTATAATAGGACTGACATAAGAAAACTAAGCAAAATGGTAAATGAAAATCATCCAAAATTAATGGAGGCATGGAATGAATATTTTGGAGCTTGAATTAAATACTTCACTTGCTATAGGAGTAGCAGTAACAGATAACACGTTAATTGTGGAATTGAATGATGTAAGGACTATCTCCGTACCTATAGAATGGTTCCCAAGATTAGCTTATGCTACAATAACCGAACGAAATAACTGGAGATTAATAGGTAGAGGTCATGGTATTCATTGGGAAGATATTGATGAGGATATTAGTGTTGAAGGGGTATTGTTAGGCAAAAAATCTAACGAAGCTCAGTCTTCCTTTGAAAAATGGCCGAATCATAGAAAGATAATCTTGCACAGTAGATAAGAATTCAGCATACGACTGAAATATTGTGTGTAATCATACACTGTGGGCAAGTCGTATAATCTTTAATCTGGAGCGGGCGACGAGGCTCGAACTCGCGACCCCAACCTTGGCAAGGTTGTGCTCTACCACTGAGCTACGCCCGCTTCATCTACATCATTTGGTATACCCTGACTGACCTCCAACTACGGTTGACCTGGATACCAAATACTTACGCTATATAATATAGCATAACCGAATACCATTTGCAACAACTATTTTTTTGTTGGCGCTTTTTTTTTGATCTGGCTCCCCTGCACCCTTGGCACTTTCTTTAACCAAACTGTTATGATATACATATATAGTTTATATAACGATAATCTAAAGAAAAGAGAGTGTGTTTGTCAATGTATTATCCAGACCTGGAACGATTTAAAGAGCTGTCAGGTACAGGTAACCTGATACCGGTATACAAGGATATACTGGCCGATATGGAGACGCCAGTGTCGGTGTACATGAAGATCGCTGGAGAGAATTCGTTTCTCTTTGAGAGCGTTGAGGGCGGCGAGAAGTGGGCGCGATACTCCTTCATCGGAGGGGCCCCGACAAAGGTCATCAATTTCTGGATCAAGCGCGGGGAAGACGACAATATTATGGAGATAACCCGGCAGCATCAACCGCCGGTGACGATTAAAAATGTCGATGACCCGCTTGAGGTACTGCGCCAGGAAATGGCCCATTACAAGGGCGTTGAGGTTCCGGGTCTGCCACGATTCTACGGTGGACTCGTGGGGTATATCGGGTACGAAAACGTGAGGTTCTTTGAAAAGGTCACGCCTACCAAAAAACCCTCGCTCGGGCTGCCGGATATCTACATGATGAAGATGGATACGCTGCTCGTCTTTGATCACCGCAAGCATGTGATCAAGGTGGTAGCCAACGCCTTCATAGACGACAACACGACCCCAGCGACTGTAAGGAGCGAATCCGATATCAAGCAGGCCTATGCCGAGGCGGTGTCAAAGATAGATGCCCTGGTTGCCCTGTTAAAGGCACCACATAAGGCTGGCAGCTTTGACGTGACTAAAGACCCATCTGAAACGGCATATATATCTTCCTTTGCACAGAAGGAGGGGTTTATGAGCGTCGTTGACAGGGCCAAGGAGTATATCAGGGCCGGGGATGCCTTCCAGATCGTGCTTTCCCAGCGGTTTGAGACCTCCGGCAGCGTTGACCCCTTTACCGTATACAGGGCGCTGCGGGTCATCAATCCATCTCCCTACATGTTCTATCTCAACCTGGAGGGGTTTAAGGTTGCCGGCTCCTCTCCAGAGATATTGGTGAGGCTCAAGTCAGACCGCATCATCCTTAGACCCATTGCCGGGACGAGAAGGAGAGGCGCCACTGAGGACGAAGACATAGCCCTTGAAAAAGAGCTGCTGGCCGACCCCAAGGAGTGTGCCGAGCACCTGATGCTCGTTGACCTTGGTCGAAACGACGTTGGCAGGGTTGCCCGTATCGGTAGCGTTGAGGTGACGGATTTTATGACCATCGAGCACTACAGTCACGTCATGCACATCGTCTCCAACGTCGAGGGTGTCTTAAGGGACGGCCATGACGCCTTTGATGTCCTGCGGGCATGTTTTCCGGCCGGTACGGTCTCAGGTGCCCCCAAGGTCAGGGCGATGGAGATCATCGACGAACTCGAACCGGTGGCAAGGGGGCTGTATGCCGGGTCGGTGGGGTACTTCAGTTTTGCCGGCGATATGGATATGTGTATCACCATTAGGACTATGGTTGCAATAGATGGTAAGATATACGTGCAGGCAGGGGGTGGTATCGTTGCCGACTCGGTGCCGGAGATGGAGTACAATGAGAGTGTAAACAAGGCAACGGCTATGTTCAAGTCGGTGATAATGGCAAAGAACGGTCTGGAGTTGTAGATATGCTTTTAATGATTGACAATTATGATTCCTTTACATATAACCTGGTGCAATACCTCGGCGAACTTGGTCAGGAGATCAAGGTCTGCCGCAACGACAGCGTCACCGTGACGGATATCGAGGCGATGCAGCCGCAGTATATCGTGATATCGCCGGGGCCGTGTACACCTAATGAGGCCGGAATATCCGTGGACGTGATAAAACACTTCTCCGGCAGAATACCCATCCTTGGCGTCTGCCTTGGGCATCAATCCATTGGCGCTGCCTATGGCGGCCTCATCGTCAGGGCCGACAGGCTCATGCACGGTAAGACCTCGATGATCCACCACGACGGACAGACCATATTCAACGGCATACCGAATCCGTTTATCGCCACGAGGTATCATTCCCTGGTCATCAAGCCAGAGACCCTTCCAGTTGACCTCATCCGCTCCGCATGGACGGACGAGGGGGAGATCATGGCCGTCCGGCATAAGAGCCACGTCGTTGAGGGCGTTCAGTTTCACCCTGAATCGATCCTGACCACCGAGGGCAAGCGGATACTTAAGAACTTCCTCGATCTGCCCTCAAGTGCAAGGTGAAGGCTATGCTTGCAGATTGTAAGGAAAAACTGTCTTATCATGACTACCTGCTCCTGGATGATGACCACAGGTATGAGCTAATAGGAGGAACGCTATCGATGTCCCCTGCTCCAAGTATCAACCATCAGGTCATATCAAAGAGGTTGTTTATCAGGTTGAATCGCTTTGTTGAAGACAATGACCTTGGGATGGTGTTATACGCTCCCGTTGACGTTGTCTTCAGTAATGAGGACGTAGTTGAGCCTGATATATTGTTTGTATCACGGTTGAACTCACACATAATGCAAGACAGCGGCGTATTCGGCTCTCCTGACCTGATCGTAGAGATACTCTCGGCATCGTCACAGTACAGAGACCTGCATCAAAAGAGGCTGATGTACCAGAGGTATAGGGTCAGGGATTACTGGATCGTCGATCCCGCTAACAGGTGCATAGAGGTGTTGGTATTAAGCGATAATAGTAAATTTGTCTCTCATTGTCGGGACAATCAGATTGTCAGGTCAAGAGAGTTAATGGGATTAGAGGTAGACATAGATGATATATTCAGAGATGTGCGGTAATAAATTACCTGAGACAGGATGTAATCAAAGCCGCCCTGGAGGTCGTCAATGATCAGGCAGGCCATAGGGATGTTGGTGCAGGGGTTAGACCTCTCCACCGATGAGATGACCGAGTGTATGACGGAGATAATGGAGGGCAAGGCCACGGATGCCCAGATCGGGGCATTCTTGACGGCGCTGCGTCTCAAGGGCGAGAGCGTGGAGGAGATAACCGCCGCCGCCAGTGTGATGAGACTCAAGGCGGTGAGGATCAATGCCCCGGCAAACGTCCTTGACACATGCGGCACGGGAGGCGACCTGGCTCACACGTTTAATATATCAACGACCGCGGCCATTGTGCTTGCCGCTTGCGGGGTGCCAATAGCAAAACACGGCAACCGCTCCGTGTCAAGCCGCTCAGGCAGCGCCGATGTTCTTGAGGCGCTTGGCATAAAGATAGACCTGCCTGCTGAAAAAGTGCAGCAGTGTTTATTTGAGACGGGGTTTGGTTTTTTGTTTGCGCCCATGTTTCATCCCGCCATGCGTTATGCCGTAAACCCCCGACGAGAGATATCCATACGGACGATATTTAACATCCTTGGCCCGCTGACAAATCCAGCCGGAGCAAGACGCCAGATCGTGGGCGTGTTTTCGGCGGCATTGACGGAGCCCCTGGCGAGGGTCCTGGGCAACCTGGGCGCTGAGGATGCAATGGTCTGCCACGGACAGGACGGCCTCGATGAGATAACCATCACCGATGGCACCAAGGTGACAAGGTATTGCAATGGCACGGTGGAGAACATGTACCTCTCCCCGGAGGACTTTGGCTTTAAGCGTGGAAGATTGGAAGACATCGCCGGCGCCGACAAGGACGATAACGCACGATACACCCATGAGGTCTTAAGCGGATACATGGGACCAAAACGCGATATCGTGGTGATGAACGCCGCTGCCGGGTTGATGGTCTCCGCCTTGGGGATCGGCATAGAAGGCGCCGTCGATATGGTGCAAGAATGCATAGAGTCAGGCCGCGCAATGAATAAGCTCCACGAGATACAGAAGGTCAGTAATGCCCTGTAATATAACAGATTTCGATTTGATTAAATGCAAGATAGGCAGCACTTTTATGGGGTCAAGGGCACTGGTGCCCTTGCAGGGGGGTCTGAGGGGGGGCAGCTCCGCCCCCTTCTTTCTTTTGTGTTGCGCGTAGGGGTTATTGGTGTGGGGTATTTTGGCCGCCACCACTGCCGCATCTTAGCCGGGATCAATGGCGTTGCACTGATGGCGATATCCGATACGAATCAGCAGGCAATGGATGATGTCTTGCGCAGCCACAGCCAACGGGTCAACGCAATGGGCGACTCACCACTGAGCGCAAGCATCGATTACCACCAGATGCTGCCACTGGTGGATGCCGTGGTCATCGCCACGCCAACCGCTACGCACGGCCCCATAGCGCTGGAGTGTCTGAGGGCAGGTAAGCACGTCTTCATAGAAAAGCCAATCACCTCGACATTACAGGAGGCGGACTCGATCATAGAAGAGGCGCAGGGTCGCGGGCTCATCACCCAGGTGGGGCACGTGGAGAGGTACAATCCAGCGTTTATAAGGGCGCAGTCGTTGATCGATGCCCCATTGTGTATTGAGACGGAGAGGGTCTCACCGCTGATTGAGAGGGCGTTTAACATCGATGTGACCCTGGATATGATGATCCACGACATCGACATCGTACTGTCCATAGTAAGGTCAGGGGTAAGGTCGGTAAAGGCGGTTGGGGCAAAGGTCTTGACGCAGAAGATAGATATGGCACGGGCCTGGATCGAATTTGACAGCGGCCTTAATGCCATATTGATGGCCGGGAGGCTCTATCCACACAAGAGGCGCCTCCTAAAGGTCTTTCAGAGAGAGACAGCCTTGTCTGTAGACCTCCACAATATGACCCTCACCAGGCACTTTAAAGAGGCAGCATCGATAGCCAGTGAAGACATCGCTGTTGATATGTTTGAGCCGTTAGAGATGGAGTTGATGGACTTCGTCAACTGCATCCGTGACAATAAACAACCTCCTGTTACTGCACTACAGGCACGTTACGCGTTGGAGCTGACACTGTTGATTAATGATACTATCAAGGAGAATAGGGCATACGAGAGTCTAATGATATGATACCAATGTTGGATTTAAGAAAAGAGTTTCTTGATACCGAGAAAGAGGTGATACAGAGCGTCGTTGACATACTTGGCAGCAGCCGCTACGTGTTGGGTCCCCACGTTGAGGAGTTTGAGAGGCAACTAGCGGCCTATCATGGTGTGAGCTATGCCGCCGGGGTGGGATCGGGTACGGGGGCGCTGTTTTTGAGCCTCGCCTGTCTCTCTGTTGGCAAGGGCGATGAGGTTATAACGACGCCTTTTACGTTTTTCGCCACCATAGAGAGCATTATCTATAGCGGGGCAAGGCCCGTGTTTGTGGATATTGACAACAATACGCTAAATATAGATGTTAATAAGATTGAGGAAAAGATAACTAAACACACAAAGGCCATCTTACCGGTACATATATTTGGCCTGCCCTGCGAAATGGATAGGATCGTGTCGCTGGCAAGGCACTATAACCTGGATATCGTGGAAGACTGTGCGCAATCCTTTGGCTCCTCGATTAATGGTCAATTGACGGGGAGTTTTGGCGCTGCCGGGTGTTTTAGCTTTTACCCGAGCAAGAACCTTGGCTGTTATGGTGATGGCGGCGCCGTCACGACCAACGATCAACGGATGTATCAACAGATACTGGCGCTGAGAAATCACGGCTCACGAGGCAACTACGTACACGATTGCCTGGGTTTTAACAGTCGGTTAGATGAGATACAGGCAGGTATCCTGCTGATTAAGCTAAAGAGGGTTGAGCATCAAAACCAGTTGAGGCGCCAAAACGCCAGGCTCTACACCTCGTTACTTGAGGGTCATCTACGTTGCCCGCACCCACCCCCCGGATACGTCAGCAACTACCATCAGTACACCATCCGCAGCCCCAAGAGGGACAAGATAAAGCACAGACTCCAACAGGAGGATATAGCCTCGGTGGTGTACTATCCCATCCCGATGCACCTTCAGAAAGCCGCCGATAGGTATGACTACAAGGAGGGGGACTTCCCCGTGGCAGAGCAAGCGTGCAATGAGGTGTTGTCTCTGCCCGTGTATCCCGGCATGTCGGAGGAGGACATACACAGGGTGTGTGAGGTGATCCTGGGATGCTTGTAAGGGTAGTTGACATATAAGCATATGGATATTTATACATTAGGGTTGAGAATTAAGGGGTCAAGGGGTCCGCGACCCCTTGCAGGGGAGGTCAAGGAGGGGGCAGCGCCGCCCTCATTGCAGGGGGCCAGGGGACGGAGTCCCCATTCTTTTTCTTTTTCCCAAGTGTAATGCCGACAAGGGTAATGATCATTGCCGGTGAGGCATCGGGCGATCTCTACGGGGCGTTACTTGCCAGGGAGCTGAGGCGACGGTGGCCTGACATCAGGCTGGCTGGTGTTGGCGGCAAGGGGATGGAGGGCGCCGGCGTTGAAATTGTCGGGCACATCACGGGAGCCTTTGGGCTTATCGAGGCCGTATCGACGCTTATGACGCTACTACGCATGTATAGAAAGATAACGGATTTGTTTAAGACGCTGAGGGTCGATGTCCTGGTGTTGATTGACTTCCCCGACTTTAATCTCAGGGTTGCAAGAAGCGCCAAGAGCTATGGCATAAAGGTCCTCTACTACGTGAGTCCGCAGGTCTGGGCGTGGAGGCGTGGGCGGATCAAGACCATCGGGCGACTGACGGACAGGATCGCCGTCCTGTTGCCATTTGAACCGGCAGTTTACGCGCAATATGGCATTGAGTGTGAGTTTGTGGGTCATCCGGTGGTTGAGGAGATAACGAGGCATCCAATCGACAGGGATGCGCTGTTTGCGGAGTTTTCGCTCAACCCGCAGCGGCCTGTTGTGGCCCTCCTGCCAGGGAGCAGGCACAGCGAGGTTGACAGGCATCTTCCCGTGATGGTTCAGGCCGTCAGGCTCTTGAAAGGTGCGGGCCGCACGGGCAATAAGAGTAGCCATCCCGACTTTCAGTATCTGATCCCGTTGGTGTCGCATCTTGATCGTGACCGGTACGCCGATAGCCTCGCCGAGTTGGAGACCCTTGGGGTTACTATCGTTGCTGACAGGGCGCTTGATGTCCTTGCTATCAGCACGTTGGCGGTGATAGCCTCTGGGACGGCGGCCTTTCAGGCGGCCATTGTTGGCGTGCCGATGGTGGTTATCTACCGGTTGTCGGCCTTTACTTACCGCGTAGGGCGGATGCTCGTAAGTGTCAAATACATCAACCTTGTAAACCTGATCCACGATACGGAGGTAGTTAGGGAGTTGATCCAGGATGCGGCCACCCCGGAGGCAATCGCCGCCGAGGTAGAGCGGTTACATCGGGATGTTGATGTCCGCGCAAGGATGCTCAACGTCTTTGGTCGTCTGCGAGCCATGTACGAACACAAAGACCCAACGAAGAGGGTTGCTGATATCATAGCCGAAATGCTGGCTGAGTGATAGTATGTCCAGGGGATTGATAAATAGACGCAGGGCTTTGCTCTATGCTATTGTTGTCTTTCTATTACTTTCTGTAATATCATTTATGTTATACAATAATATGCGAGGCCGCAACGATGTAATTAGAAATCCCAAAAAGGTTGTTATTGCTTACGTGAATAACTTGCATTCTGCCCTTGTACTTGTCGCCGTCAAAAAAGGCTATTTTAAAGACCAGGGTTTAGATGTAGTTCTTCTACCGCAATATCTTGGTAAAACTGCCCTTGAGATAGTGCTAGCTGGCAATGCGGATATTGCCACAGTAACTGAAACACCAATAATGTTTAATATATTAAAGGGTAAAAAGATATACGTTCTATCTTCTATTCAAAATTCAGATAAAGAAAACGTAATAATCACACTAAAAGACAGAATTTCATCAGTAAAAAACTTTAAAGGAAAGACAATAGCCGTATCAAAAGGTACAACAGGTGAATATTTTGCCTATTTGTTTTGCTTACTTTATGGCATAAAACCAACTGACGTTAATTTTATAGATAGAAAAATAGAAACAATGATAGAGTTACTGATTACCGGGGAAGCGGACGCCGTATCGACCTCGCAACCTTACGCGTATTTTATATTAAGGAAATTGTCTGATAGGGTAAAAGTGTTTTATGGAGAAGGGATTTATTCCGCGACTTTTTACATTGCTGCAAGGCAAGAATTCGTCCAAAGTAATCCTGAGATTGTCGAAGGGGTTTTGTCCGCCCTTTACCGGGCAGAGCAGTACATAAACAAAGAACCTGCAATATCTCAGGAAATTATCGCAGAATCTTGTAACCTCAACATGGTTCTTGTTCAAGAACTGTGGGGTTTGTATAATTCGGAGTTGACCCTTGACCAGTCTCTTGTTAGTTCGCTAGAGAATGAAACACAGTGGGCAATTGAGGGGGGAAAAGTGAATAACACAGAGGTCCCTGATTATTTGGATTACGTATATGTGAATGGACTTAAAAAAATAAAACCTCATGCAATCACCATTATTGAATAGATATAGCGCGTTTGGCTCGTATGCGATACAAAAAAAAGAAGGGGAGCGCCTGGCCGCCCTCCCCTCAGACCCCTCCTGCAAGGGCACCAGTGCCCTTGACCCCCATTTTATCAAAATCGCCCCTTACAGTAGCGGGAGTGCTACGTATTTTGTATTTAATCAAATCGAAATCTGCTATAAAAGACACGTATGATGATTAAGACTAAATTATGGCTTATCGTGTCAATGCCAATTATTAAACTTGTTATCGTAATTTTTCTGCTTCTATTGGGTTCATTTTATGAGAATAAAGCTATCAGGCAAAGAAATATTGTCATCGAAATAATAAAAAAAAGCGTTGAAGCGAACATTATTACCAGTGATCTGTTGTTGCATGATAAAAAACGTGCCATACATCAACTGAAATCGATAAACAGTTTGATACTTCAGCTACTCTCTGAATTAAACTTTAATGACCAGCAACATCAGAATTTGTTGAAAGACATAGCCCTGCATCAGAATGAGATCACGGAGCTATGCCTGCGTTATTATGAAGTTTTTTTATCACAAAAAGATAATGCCCTATATTCTTCGGAATACACCAACGAAAAAAATATTATTGCCAGCCAATTATTGCTAAAAGCTCATTTTGTCGTGGCAAAGGCTATCTTTCTCAGAGACATTATTCAAAAAAAAGAAATACGCCTAAAACGTAGGATTAACACGCTTCTTATAGCTACGATAGTGGCGTTTACTATAATAATAGGTCTTGTCTCCGTCAAAATGGTCAAGGATATCACGCTCGGAATTAAAAAGCTACAAGAAGGAATGGAGATCATATCAAATGGTAATTTCGACTATGTAGTACCTCATAAAACACCTGATGAGATAGCTGAATTAGCTGATCACCTCAATAAAATGGCCGTAAAACTCAATCTATCTTATGTAGAATTGGAAAGTGAGATATATAGGCGCAAAAGGGTTGAAGATGAACTGAGGGATTTGAACGTAAATCTTACATCCCTGGTACAGCAAGAAACCGCAAAGAGGCAGATGCAGGAGCAGCTGCTCATACAACAATCCAAGATGGCCGCCGTTGGGGAGATGATAGCCGTAATCGCACACCAGTGGAAGCAGCCCCTAAACGCGGTATCGATAGTAGTGCAAGACTTAAAAGAGGCCTATAGGTATGGTGAACTCGATGAGAAGTATATAGCCCATACGGTTGATGTAACGATGGGTCAAATAACTTTCATGGCCAAGACTATAGATGACTTCAGGAACTTCTTCAGGCCATCAAGGCAGAAAGCCCATTTTGACGTAAAAACCACCATAGATGAGCTAATCTCAATGTTTAGTCATATATTTAGCAAAAACACTATTGATGTCAATCTAAAGGTTGAACACGACTTAGAACCCATTACGGATGGCTACCCCAATGAGTTTAAGCAGGTGATCCTCAACCTCCTCAACAACGCAAAGGACGCGATTATATCCAGACGCAAAACCGACGTTGAACTACATGGTCAGATTGAAGTAGAACTAACAAACCAGGAGTGTCCTGGAGCAGATCAAACAAACCAGGAGTGTCCTGGAGCAGTAAAGAACGATGAGACCAACAACAAAATCGTAATTGTAATCAGAGACAACGGCGGTGGTATCCCGGCAGACGTAATAGATAGAATCTTCGAGGCTTACTACACAACTAAAGGCCCGGAGGGTACGGGGATCGGCCTCTACATGTCAAAGACAATAATAGAGGCCAATATGGGTGGCAGCCTTACAGTGAGAAACATCGAGGGGGGGGGCGGAGTTTGTGATAACAATGAAGAAATCAGATGATGTTTTTGTATAATGCCTTATATGCGGGGGCGTTGTCTCTGATGTTGCCATTTGAGTATTTCAAGCGACCTGAGTCGTTGAGGAAGAGGTGGCTGTCGGAGAGATGCGGCGATCTGTCGCCTGATGATTCAGACGCCGGGGCATCCAGGGAGGCCCCTGTGGTCTGGCTTCATGCGGTGTCGGTTGGCGAGGTCATATCGGCCGTACCGCTTGTGAAGAGGATATTACAGGAGATCACCCCAAACGTGGTCGTCTCAACGGTCACCGACACCGGTCAGGCCGTGGCCAGGCAGAGGCTCGGCAACAGCGTGAGGCTCATATACATACCCTTCGATCTCCCACACACGGTCAGGCGGGCAGTTGAGCGTCTGCGGCCGGATATCTTTATCTCGATGGAGACCGAGTTGTGGCCGGGGGTCTTTCATATCATGCACGAGCACAACACACCCGTGGTCATACTCAATGGCCGCATCTCGTCTAAGTCTCACAAGGGCTACAGCAAGATAAGGTTCTTCATGAAGGACGTACTCTCCACTGTTACCCTCTTTGGGATGCAGAACGAGGTATACGCGCAGCGGATCATAGATATTGGCGCCGATGTCAGTCGCGTAAAGGTCATGGGGAACCTCAAGTACGACATCGAACCACCAACGGTCGTGCCTGCCTGGGCGCAGCAGTTGTCAGGGCCGGGTGCGGGCCGCACGGGCAATAAAATGATAGTGGCCGGCTCTACGCACGAGGGCGAGGAGGAGATCGTCCTGGCGGCCTATACGCGCCTCAAAGAACGGTTTCCCGCGTTGACGTTGATCCTTGCCCCGCGTCACCCGCAGCGTTTCGACGAGGCGGAGAGGTTGGTCAAGCGTGCGGGGTTGCGGTGTCTCCGGCGGAGCCTGTTTAGATCGGATTCGCCTCTTACTGCCCGTGCGGCTCGCACCCTTACAGTCGCTGGGGACGAGTTACCCCCGACGGATGTGATTCCGGACGTGATACTCCTGGATTGCGTTGGGGAGTTGGCCGCGGTCTATGGGGCGGGGCAGGTCGCTATCGTGGGTGGGAGTTTTGTGGCAAAGGGCGGACATAATCTCCTGGAGCCGGCCTCGTGGGGGGTGCCGATTATCTGCGGGGCGCACATGGATAACTTCCCCACAACCGGAGAGTTCATCCAACAGGGCGCTGCCATTAGCGTCACTGCCGATAGCCTCTACGACACTCTGAGGGGACTGCTTGACGATGAGGCATTGTGTCAACGCATGGGGTATGCGGCAAAGGGGCTGTACGCAAAGAACTCCGGCGCCTTGGCACGCTGCGTTGAGGAGGTAGCAAGGGTCTTGGCAAAAGGGTAAATGGTAATGGTTCGATGACGGACACAGCATGGTTTATCCACATGTATGCTGGCTATGTGGGCTACGGCAACACTCACGCCCGCTACTATGTATGGCCAGTACGTTCTGGCAAGTAGGTTATTTGGTTCTTTCAATTATTCTTGACTCTCGTTTGTTTGGTTAATATCTAAGTTATAGCCATCTTTTAGGAGTTCAGTTATAATGTTTTTTGACTCGACTATATTTTTCATGACCTTGGTTTTGTAGTCATTGGCGTTGTTGAGGTCGTAGTGGAAATTGAAGTCAAGGCCTACCGTGTCTTGCTTTAGCGTCACGGAGAGATTCAGGATATTATTGTCTACGATGAATCTCCTGTTAATCGTCTGCGACGTAAGCAGATACCCCAGGCTATTAAAGAACGTTGTATCCTCAAAGTCATACTTAAATGGCAGTTGAGACAGCGATATGTCCTCAAATCCAAAGTTAAACCCTATTGCCGTAACAGGGGTATATGACAGCAGGTCCAATAGCTTATAGGCGGCCTTTTCCATTCGTAACAATGAGAGGTCATCATATTTTAAGACCATCAATGTTACTCGATTATGCTCAGGTATTATCGTAAATCCCTGAAGCGTAGACTTGAATCGAAACGGCAGCCCATACCCCAGGGCCACCTCAACCTGGATATCAACATCGTAGAAGATATTCTCGATCAACCACTCCGGGGTAAACGTTGCGAGGTTCCAACTACCAACGACTACAATTGTCCAACTATCTGGTTTTATTTTCATACAAACGCATCTTTCTGTGGAGTCAATAGAGACCTTAATCGATAAAGATGCCTTCGACGTCTATTTCAAAGCCAGCTATTATCTTTGATTTTATAGTTCCGCTTTCTACCGCGTAGGAGAATAGTTCGTATCTGGTATTTTCAAGAGCAAAGACCTCAATTGTTTTATACTCGGGCATAACGATCCAGTACTCAGGGACATTATATCGTTGATAGATATCCTTCTTTGTTATAGTATCTCTTACCACAGAGTGCCTTGATACGACCTCTACGACCATATCTGGCACCCCTCTTATCCAGTCCTGAACAATGGCCAGGTTCTCTTTCCTAATAAACATAAGGTCCGGTTGAAGCCTGGTAACACCCTCTTCAAAGATAACGTCAAGCGGTGTGAAAGGAACTATCCCCAGGTCATTTTTCTTAACATAACTATTTAACTCATAATCCAAATTAGCCAAAACTATTTGATGCCTGCTAAAAGGACTTGGCCCCACAATCTCTTCTCCGTCAATGATCTCGGTTAGGTCAGTATCTATCTCTAATACGGTCATCAAGACGCCTTCAGCATCTGTGGCAACATCCACAATATAAGCGCTATGTAGATAAAAAAGATTACAGAGGCCATAACCCATGACAGGTGTCTTGGTTTAGCGGCTCCTGCAAAGCCATCCATCCTGATAGCCCCCGTGGATGGATAATCAACCCGCTCACGCCTGTCAGGGCTTTCAACGTACCCAATGGAGGGGTTAAAGTAGGATGACTCATCACTAAAAAACGTCTCGCCGCGTATACCCTGTTTTCGCTCCAGAAATCTTGCCTGAAAGTACCGCAGCTTTAGCTTCATTTGAATCTTCATCGACGCAATTATCCAGTATACACACAGGAACTCACCAATAACAAGAATAAACAAGACCGATATATATATTATATGAGTATCTCTCTTGCCTGCCGCATAAGACAACAAACCTATAGAAAAAAACACTATGGCGATATTCAAGGTCAGATAAGCCAATTCACTCCACACCAGCCGGTTTTCAATTGCTAGTATAGTCTGCATCAACGAGATGTACTTCTTGTTTGTTGCATAATCTGACTTTGAGGCCCATCTCTCTGGCGACCTTTTCTCTGGCGGCCTTTTTTCTGTTGCCCCCCGCTCTGGCGCTGCCCTTTCTGCTGCTACCCGGTCTGCTGCTGGTCTATCTGTTGCTACCTTGTCTGGCGCTGGTCTATCAGTTGCTTCTTTGCTCACACTGCCTCCTTAATCAATACCTTGCTTCGTCGTTATACAGCGTACTACCATCAAGGCCAATTGCGTATACACCTACGGATGTTGCCCACGTGCTATTAGATGGGTTTTGTTTCTGCACCATGACAATCTGCCCCATATAAGATGAAATCCCAGTGGGGTCAGTGGCTACTACCCACAAGGGTGAGCCAGCGTTCCATGGCGATACCTCTTTTAGTATTGAATTTCTGCAATAGGCATATTTTGTCGCAACGCCAACGCTTAACAACTCGCCAGCGTTAACGTCTTGACAATCGACATTTGTTGTGGCGCTTATATGTCCTCCGGGAGGATTATAGGCGTAGTCAAGCCAGGCCTGCAGGTCTGGTCTTGCCTCCTTGGCAGCCCGTAAAAAAACCGTCATCCTTGACCTGTCTCTGATACCCAGGAACACCGATACCGCTATTGCCAATAACAGGCTAAGTATGGCCACTACAACCAGTAGCTCCAGGAGCGAAAATCCCTTTTTTCCTTTAAGAATCATCGCTCCAGCTATGCAGTTTCGGCCTGTTGCTCATATATCAGTATTGGTTTTTCGTTGTGCAGGATCGTTTCCTCTTTTACGATGCACTCCTTGATGCCCTCCTGAGAGGGGATTTCGTACATTACATCGAGCATCACCTCTTCAAGGATTGCCCTTAGGCCCCTGGCGCCGGTCTTTTTCTTGATAGCCTTTTTAGCGATGGCACGCAATGCCTCTTCTTTAAAGTAGAGTCTCACGTTATCAAACGACAGGAGCTGTTCGTACTGTTTTGTCAATGCGTTTTTTGGTTCTATCAATATCCGCATGAGGGCGTCCTCATCAAGTGCTCCAAGCGTGGCAATGACGGGCAGTCTGCCCACAAGCTCCGGGATGAGACCATATTTGGTCAAGTCCTCTGGCGTTACCTGGGACAGGATATTTTCTCTGCTGTTTTTTGTATAGAGTGTAGCGCCAAAGCCCACCGTGCGCTTTCCAACCCGCTGTCCGATAAGTTCATCGAGGCCGTTAAATGCCCCACCGCAGATAAACAATATGTTTGTCGTATCCACTTGCAGATAATCCTGGTGCGGGTGTTTTCGTCCGCCCTGGGGGGGGACGTTGGCGACGGTTCCTTCAATGATCTTCAGGAGGGCCTGTTGTACGCCCTCGCCAGAGACGTCGCGCGTGATGGAGGGGTTATCCGATTTCCTGCTGATCTTGTCTATTTCGTCGATATAGACGATACCCTTCTGTGTACGGTCGATGTCATAGTTGGAGGCCTGCAGGAGCTTTAGTATGATGTTTTCGACATCCTCGCCAACGTAGCCAGCCTCCGTAAGGGTTGTGGCATCGGCAATGGTAAATGGGACATCCAGGTATCTGGCCAACGTCTGAGCCAGGAGGGTCTTGCCCGTACCCGTTGGGCCTATCAGGATGATATTACTCTTTTGCAACTCCACGTTAGATTCAATCTGTCTGTATATCCTCTTGTAGTGATTATGAACGGCTACAGAGATAACCTTCTTTGCCCGTTCCTGACCAATCACATAGTCGTTGAGAAAACCGTGTATCTTAGCCGGGGTTTGAACCCCTTTTTGCTCTATCTGCGGAAAGCTGATCTTCATCTCCTCCGCTATGATATCGTTACACAGGTCTATGCACTCGTCACATATATATACGGATGGACCGGCAATGAGTTTCTTTACCTCAACCTGATTTTTGCCACAAAATGAACATTTAGTCTGTTCATCCTTTTTCTTTGCCATTGCGTCCCTCTCAATTCAGAAATTTATTTGTTTATCTATAATAACACATGTTGAGGCAAAATGCACTATGTCATTTTTCCGTGGCCTTGATGGCCGAGATAACCTCATCAACAATCCCGTACTTTTGGGCATCCGGTGCTGACATAAAGTAATCCCTGTCAGTGTCTACCTGAATCTTCTCAATTGGCTGTCCGGTGTGATTGGCAAGGATATTGTTAAGGATATCCTTCATCTTCAGTATCTCTCGTGCGTGTATCTCAATGTCCGTGGCCTGTCCCTGAAATCCTCCCATCGGTTGATGAATCAGTATCCTCGAATGTGGCAGGGCAAAACGCTTGCCCTTTGCGCCAGAGGCCAATAACAGCGCACCCATGCTGGCAGCCTGACCGGTACAGTAGGTCGCGATGTCGGGCTTTACATACTGCATGGTGTCATAGATGGCCATCCCGGAGGTCACGACCCCACCAGGGGAGTTTATGTACAGGTGTATGTCCTTTTCAGGGTCCTCTGTTTGAAGAAACAGCATCTGTGCAATGACACTGTTTGCCACGTTGTCATCTATCGCTGAACCAAGAAAGATTATCCTGTCCTTGAGCAATCGTGAATATATATCATAGGCCCTCTCTGTCCTGCCAGTCTGCTCTATTACCATAGGGATAAACATGTGCTATTGTCCTCCATCAGTTGTCTTGGCCCTGGAATATACAAGGTCAACGACCTTCTCTCTAAAAATCGAGTATCGCATAGTCTCCATAGAACCCTCCATGGTGCTATAATACTGCATTAACGCCTCTGGCGTCATTGACGATGCGTAGGCGATCTCCCTTAGTCTCTGCTGCATGTCATCGTCGTTGACCGTTATCTTTTCCTTCTCTCCGATTGTGTCGATGATTACCTTGGCCTTTAGGCTTGTTATTGCGCTATCCTTAGCCCTCTGACGCAACTCCTCCTCCGGTACATCCTTCAGTGTCATCTGTGTCTTTGCCTGCTGCACGATGTCATCCAGCTCCGATTTTAGCGCCAGCTCGGGCAGCTCGAAGTCATATTTCTCTACCATTGACTTGATCAGCTCGGCCTTTTGTTTTTTTATCGCGTTGTCTTTTGCAAGTCTCTCAAGGGTCTCTCTGATCTTGCCCTTAAGCTCATCCAGGGTATCCACCCCAAGCTCCTTTGCCAACTCGTCATCAATTGCGGCAATGCTTAACTCCTTGATGTCCTTTACCTTTATCCTCAAATCAACCGTCTTTGCGGCCAACTCATTCACCGGAAAGTTAGCAGGCAAGGTTGTTTGAACCTCGACCGTATCTTGCTTGCTCTTACCGCTCAAGGCTATTGAGATATCGTCGGCAACCGATTCATGCCCAACCTTATAGTAATGATCGTCATACGTCTTACCGCCCTTAACATCCTCCATATCAACAATCACGAGGTCATCAACCTGTATGGGTCTGTCAACCGGGGTGTAGGTTGACCTGTTAGCGGCAATAGCCTTTAATTGTCTTTCAACGTCCTCATCGCTGACCTGTGTGGTAATAACCTCAATGGGCAAGCCATCATAGACAAGTCCCTCAATCTCTGGCCGCACCTCTATGTAGCATACAAATTTCAGGTCGCCTTTGCTCTGATAGTCCTTGCTCTCCACTATGGGCGGCGTCAATGGAGATAAGCCCTTTGACTTTATCGTGCTTACGTAATAATCAGGGATAAGCCTGTCTAACACCTCGGTCTCGACGTCCCGTCTATACCTCTTTTCTATCAACGACATAGGAGCCTTGCCAGGCCTGAACCCCGACATCCTCGCCTTACTCCTGACATGCTTTAGCGATTTCTGTATCTCTCCTTCCACCTCTGCTGCCGTGGCCTCAATTGTTATCCTCTTTCTTGTAACCGAAATGTCCTCTACAAGGCTATTCATCCATCCTCCTAAAAAATTGGTTTGTGGCTATCGCTATCTCTCTAGTGTAAAATATTATACAGTTATTTTTCAATCTTTGGGAGGTATCCTGCGTCTGCAAAATATAGACTCATAGTCAAAGCATATGTAGAAGTTTGATCCAAGCGGTAACTATCTAACCCAGTGGTGAATCTACGGCACCAGTAACGGGCAGTTTTCTTATTCCATTGGAGTAGCGGTAGACAGCTCCGGCAATGTCTATGTGGCTGATTCTTGGAACGACCGAATCCAGAAGTTTGCCCCTGGCTCTGCTACACCCACTCCCACCCCAACACCCACGCCAACCCCACAAGACACCCTCACCGCCACAAAATCGGGCGCGGGCAGCGGCACAATCGCCCCCAACAGCGGCACCATCACCTGGAGCGGTAACACCGCAACAGGCACCTACAACTCAGGCACGGTCGTAACCCTGACCGCAGTGGCCGATTCCAGCTCAACGTTTGCGAGCTGGAGCGGCTGCAACTCGGTAATTGACAACCGATGCACCGTGACAAAGACGGGCGCCGGTACGGGTATCGTGACATCGCCCGATGGCACACTCCTGTGGAGCGGTGCAGTCGGCATGGAGAGCTACAATGTTGGCACAACGGTGACGCTCACGGCGACCGCAGCGGCAACCACGTCAATATTTGGCAGTTGGTTGGGTTGCGATTCCTTCTCGGGTAATCAGTGCACGATAACCATCTCCGCCAACAGGGCCGTCACGGCCACATTCAACGGCACGCCGCAGCAATACACGTCAACAACGCAGTTTGGCGGCGCCGGCAGCGCACAGGGGCAGTTCAAGTCGGTCGGCAAGATGGCAATGGGCAAGACGCCGAAGTCAACGGCTGCCAAAGAAGGGTCAACGGCTGCCAGCGGCGAACAGGATGGCCTCTTCGTCCTGAACACCTTCAATGATCGTGTAGAGGTATTTGACACAGGCGGCAAATTCATAAATTCCTTTGGCGGCAACGGCAACGGCAGCGGGATGTTTAGCCATCCCAGTTCAATAGCGGTGGATAACACGGGCAACGTCTATGTAACGGACGCACAAAACAACACGGTACAGCAGTTTGGCGGGGATGGTCAGTTCATGTCGTCCTGGAACGGAGCAGGAGGCTCAAACGATAATCTCTTTGACCGTCCAAGTGGTCTGGCAATAAATGCCTCTGGCGATATATTTGTGGCCGAGGCAGGCGCCAACCGCATCCAGAAGCTGACAAAGACCACAAAGACAAGGCCCACGGCAATCAAGGCGCTGACAGGCGACTTCAATAACAGGAAGAAGGAGGGACGCCTGGCCGCCCCCTCCTCAGACCTCCCCTGCAAGGGGTCATGGACCCCTTGACCCCATTTTACCTTGTTCCAGTGTCTGTTGCATACACAATGATTTTAACTGCCGAACCTTATTATTGTTTCTTTAGTTAATCAAATCGAAACCTGCTATAATCTTAATCTTCAGACAGAACAAATTAACCGTGCGGGATACCTCGGGTGCATCAATTTTTCATGGGTATTAGGCCGCCTTCTTTAAATGGTTGACTAT